>CAYVFW010000034.1:0-21311 GCA_964450325.1 uncultured Phycisphaeraceae bacterium
GGGCGAGTGCTTGGGGGACGTTGCCTGCGAGCCCGGATGGGACCGCGGCGCCGGCGAGCAGGTAAAAGTACGTCGTATCGATAACGTCGTCGTCGAGCTTGCGACCGCCACACAGCAGCGGCTCGCCGGCCGCGGCGGTACCGCAGAGAGCGATGAGCGCGAGTGCAATTACGTTGACGTTGTTCCGCATTATTCAAATCTCCAGAGTTAAGTAATTGGGCGGCTGGCCCATGAAGGTGAAGGGATCACGCGGCGGTCAGAGCGACCACCGCCCGCGAGGAACCACGCGCCCCGCTGCCGTGTATCCGACGCGACATCAGAGGTATCGAGCACGGGGAGGTAGGTTGTTTATTTACTCGTGGTGGATTATTGAAAGTTGCACGCCGCGTGCGAGGATATTCCCCCATACGGGCTGCGCACACGGAACGGACGGCGTTTCAGCGGCAGCGAACGCCTACTTCGCGTCTATTCTCACATGCTCGACAATCTCAAGCCCAAATGCTTCCAGCCCCGGTAGTTCGCGGCGGCTGTTACTGATCAGCCTGATCTTTGAAAGCCCCAAGTGCCGCAGAATCTGGACGCCGATTCCAAACTCGCGCTGGGGCATGGCTTCGGTCGCCGCTAGCAGCGCGGGTTCATCGGGGTTTGGTTGCTCGCCTGAACTTCTCAGAGTTTGGAGTTGACCTTCGAGGTTAAAACCGCTGTCGCCGGTCGCACTTGCCGGGGGGGTGTGCCCGCTGGCAGTGGTGCGGAGGTAGACGAGCGCGCCGTGCTGCTCGCGGCTTATCTTTTCGAGTGCGGCGTTGAGCAGGTCGCCGGTGGTGCCGCCGGGTGCGCTATCAAGGTCGCCGAAGACATCGCCTAATAAATTGCGTCGGTGCATGCGCACCAGTGTGGGTGCCGGGGTGGGAAGAAGCGAGCCGCTGGGGTCTAAACTTCCCACGCCGCCAGCGGTCAGCACCAGGTGGGGCAGCGGATCAACCAGACTTTCAAACATAAGTGCCTGAAACGTGCCGTGGCGGGTGCGGATACTGCGTCCGCCGGGGGGGCCGATGCGCTTTACCAGGCTCTCGCGATGCAGGCGGTGCTGGATGATCTGGGCCACCGAGCAGACTTTGATATTATGTTTCACCGAGAAGACCGCGAGGTCGGGCACGCGTGCCATCTCTCCGTCATCGCGCATGATCTCAATGATAAGTGCAGCATCGTACAGCCCGGCCATGCGGCATAAGTCCAGTGAACCCTCTGTCTGACCGGTGCGGACAAGCACGCCGCCGTTGCGCGAGCGCAAGGGGTTGATATGCCCGGGTCGCACAAAATCCGCGGAGGTATTGCGCTTGTCGATCATCATCTGGATGCAGCGGCTGCGCTCCGTAGCAGAAACCCCGGTAGTAAAGCCGTGGCGAGGGTGGCCGTCGACAGAGATGGTAAAGGCGGTGCCTCGTTTACTGGTGTTGACCGCACTCTGGGGCGAAAGGTCCAGGCGATCGCAGTCGGCCTCGCTCATGGATAGACATAAATAGCCACGCGCGTGCGTGAGCATGAATGTAATCGCAGAGGGTGAGCAGAACTGTGCGGGCAGCACCAAATCGCCCTCGTTCTCGCGACCTTCATCATCTGTTAAGATGATCATTTTGCCGTTGCGGAGGTCTTCGAGAACGTCTTCGATCGGCGAGAATGGAGGCAGGGGTAGGTGCACGCGAAGATGGTAGTGGCGTGAAAGCGGCCGTCGACGTTTAACTGCGCTGGGGACAGTGGAGCGACATCGAGGCCGGTGCGGCATAAGTTTGGTTACGCTTGAGCAGTGTCGGTCACCTTGCGGCTCTTTTGTTGCGATACGGGTTTGCTATTTTTTAGGAGCGAGAGAGCACAAGGTTTGACACTTATAACGTGTTCGCTGGTGCGTCCGCGCGCTTCGCTTGCATCCTGCGGTCGTCTTGCCGGTTGCTCGCCGCGAGCGTGCTGCTCCTGGGAACCGCAAGAGCTGTCGCGGCGTAGAGTGGGACGTTGTCGGCCCACACTTAACTTAAGGTTAAGCTTAGCCTCCGGTGGCTATCAACGCGCGCTTCCAGCACCGGAGCACTGGTGTTCCTTGCCACTCACGAAAGCCTGCCTTCGCCAGCACGGCGGCGGATGCGTGGTTGTCCCATAGGCAATCGGCGTGAAGCATGACAATGCCCTGTGCCACGGCGAAATCGCACATCGCTCGCAGTGCTTCAGTGGCGAAGCCGTGCGAGCGGGCACTCGCGCAGATGCCGTAGCCGACCTCAGTCTCGCCGCGGATCGGAAGGTATTTAAAACCGATCTCGCCGATGATGGTCGCGGTGTCGCGGCGGATGATTAATCGCTGCAATTGGGCCAGACTCGGATGTTGAAGAAGGGGTGCCGCGATCCGCGGTAAGACCTCCGCGAATGAGGGGTTTGGCCAGTCTGACGCGGCATTGAGGTCCAGTTGTTCACCAACACTCGAGGGCGCGATTAAAGTGGCTTGCATCAAGGCGTGCGAGTAGACATAGAGGTCAAGCCGTGGAGTGTGTAAAGTGGGCATGTCGAAGCGGTGATGTGGCTATGTACTGATGGGGTAGATCCACCGTTGCGGAGGGGCACGAGAGCCCTCCGCGGGTGCTGTCAACAATAGGGCATGCTGAAACTTCCGATCCTTATTTCCTCTTGGAACGGCGCGCCCGCGACGCGGCGTGCATCGGCTCTTCATACCGGGGGCATGCCGCTGCTTGATGCAATCGTCGAAGGTGTTAAGTCAGTAGAGGATGATCCGGAAGAACTTTCGGTGGGTTACGGTGGGTTGCCTAACGAGGAAGGCGAGGTCGAGCTAGACGCCGCGGTGATGGATGGACCGTTGCACAAGGCCGGAGCGGTCGCGGGGCTTTGTCGCATTCGTCACGCCGCGGCGGTAGCGTTGGAAGTGTTACGTCGCACCGATCACGCGCTGCTTGTGGGCGCGGGGGCGTTGAAGTTTGCCAAGCAGTGCGGATTTCGGGAGGAAGACTTGCTGACGCGCGCGGGAAGGGAGGCTTGGCTGGCATGGAAAGCGGAACTTTCAACCAAAGATGGATGGATCTCCGCAGATGAGGCTGCGAGCGATTATGGGCATGCACGCTGGGCGGGGCACGAGGCGAACCCTGCTCCGGGTGGGCCGCCGATTTCGCCCGCGGGGTCAGCTTCGCCGGGGCCGAACAACTCGAAGGTGGCATCAAAAGTGCCGTTTACGTACGGCACGATCCACGTTTCGGGCCTCGACCTTAATAATAATTTATATGCATGTACGAGTACGAGCGGGCTTTCGTACAAGATACCCGGCCGTGTGGGTGACTCTGCGATCATCGGTGCTGGCATCTACACCGACAACGCCGTGGGGAGCGCGGGCGCAACGGGCCGCGGCGAAAGCGCACTGCACAATTGCGCGGCCTTCGACGTGGTCCGCCGAATGGAGGCAGGGGTCGATCCGACAGAGGCGGCGCTGGCAACATTGCGAAATATGGCGGAGCGAACAAGAGAGAGGCGTTTGTTGGCGGAGCCGGGGAAGCCTCATTTCAATGTCACGATCTACGCGTTGCGCAAGGATGGAGTGCTGGGAGCGGCGTCGATGCACTCGGGCTACGAGTATGTCGCCCAAAGAGGGGATATTACGAGCGTTGAGAAGTCGGCGAGCATTTTCACCTAAGTGCCTGTTTTGCAGTGGTTTAGGAAATTTGTCGCGAATATTTTCGATATTTCGCTTGAATCCATGCACGCTCTGTGATAGTCTATGAGTGACTTCGGTGCCATTGTCGGCGTTGGTTTAGCCAACGCCGAGCGATGGTGAAAAGGGAAGTGCGGTTAAAAGCCGCCGCGGACGCGCCGCCGTAACGGGTAGAACGCGACTGATCGCAGGTGAGCTGGCAGGGCTGTAGGAGCCATGTCCTCACCGACCACTGGACTATCAAGCCTTTCTGCGATTGTGCAGCGAGGGACTGGGTTCGGGAAGGTTGATCAGTCGTAAGCCCGGAGCCGGAAGACCTGCCGAAGAACTGTCGGATGGCCCTTCGCGGGCCTGTGTTTATTTTGGTGCTCTCCCACCAAGGTGTATACAGGCAAAGGGAAGAACCGGCGATTCTTTTAGCGCCGCTGTCTCCGCGCTGATTGCGTCTCCTGTTTTTGTCTTCTCTTTTACTCGCGATAGGTCACGTTTACGTGGACCGGTCGGAGACATTTGCCCTGCACGAATCAGGGTGTGACCGCCCCGCTGGGGCAGAAAGATAGACGGAAATGATAGAGAGATCAGGCGAACACAGGGCAGGCAGGCACAGATCAGGCAGCACCGCTTACAAGCCAGTTCTGAGCGAGATTTTTGTAACGTTTGGCCGAATGGCCGCGGGCGCCGTGGGGCGGGCGGGCTTGTTGAGTGCGGTGGTGGCGGCAGCGGCGACGAGCGCGTTCGCGGCGGACCCTTATGCCGATAGTGTTATAAGTTATGTCGCGGGCGGCGGCGCTGCGGGGCCGTATAGTAACTCTTCGGTTGTGCTCGGAAGCCCGGAGCGCTTTACCGGCGAGGGGGTTTTTCCCAGCGTCGTAACCCCGTTCAATCCCGCGTTTGGCGTGAATGAAATTATTAATATTACCTCGGGCGGCTCTATAGTTGTGCGGTTTGATGAGCCGATAGTCGATGATAGTAATAACCCGTTCGGCATCGATCTGATCGTGTTCTCCAACACCTTCTTCGTCGATGATGATTACCCCTTCGGCTTGGTCAGCGGGGTCTTCGGCGCGAGCCAGTCGGGGCGATTGGACGTTTCGGTGAACGGAGTTGACTGGGTCGAAGTTAATTCAGCGCGGCCCGATTCGCTCTTTCCCACGCTGGGTTACAGCGATCTAAGCGACCCCTACGCCTTGGTAGCGGGCGCGATTGAGAGCGACTTCACCAAGCCGGTGAATCCGGCTTTCAATCCTCTGGGAGCGACCTACGCCCAAGTTCAAGCGGCTTACGACGGTTCGGGTGGAGGGACGGGTGTTGACCTCGCTGGTACCGGGCTTTTGAGCATTTCCTACGTACGCGTGCGAAATGTCGGGACGAGCGGCGCGTTGCAGATCGATGCCTTTTCTGATGTAAGTGCCGTGCCCGCGCCCGCCGCGTGGCTGGCCCTTGCACCTCTTGCGTGCGCGACCATCTCTCGTCGCCGCAAACGGGTCAAACGATAGATAAAGAGAGTACGTGCGGCTCGCCGAAAGGTGTGCCGCACGTCTTAGCGGGCGATCAGAGCCTAAGACGCGGGCGCGTGCAATCGCGGTGAAGGGGCAAAGGTATACCTCCGTCGCCGCAGTACGCCAAGGCTTGGTGGCCTGCAAATGTTACGTCGCGGATTCGGTAGATTGTCTGAGTCCGTCTGATAGCGTGAGTCTGGCGGGGCTGGGAGCGGCTAGGCAGGAGTCGCGGTCATTGAGACTCGGTCATGGAAACTCGATCATGGAGACTCGGTGCGGAGTAAGACGCAAGGGGGTGGGCCAGGTGCGGATGTATTATGTTATGTCTAGAGTTTGCAGGTATTTACGTGTGAGTATCGGGCCGCTAGTGATGCGGTGCTCAAGCCTAGTTCGTGCGAGATTCGCGGGGATCACGGGCTTATTAAGCAGTCTCTCATCCCTGGCCGTGCTCGCCCCGGCCCAAACGCCGCTGGAGCGGGGGCTGGAACAATCCTGGACACACCTGGGTGGTTCGGCTCGTCGCGCAAGTTTCGTAAGCTTCCCCGCTCCCCCGTCGACGGTCCCCTCATGGGCCGCAACGCACGATATTAATAATGATCCGATCGCATTCATTGGGCAGGCGCCCCTCGCGGTGTACGCCGGTTCAAATGTAAGTAACGGAAGGGTTTTCGCGGCCGGGAGGGTTGATGTATTTCCCTCGCCCCCCAACCCATACAGGCTCTACGCCTTTGATCGGTCTACCGGCGCGACGGTCTGGCAATCCCCCATCGCTTTTCCTCGGAGCAACTCTTTTTCCGCGCCAGCTATCGACGAACACAACAGCACGGTCTTGTATTGTTCCGGCCCACAGGTGCAGGCGTTTTACATCGCTGATGGTGCGCTCGCCTGGTCTGCCACGCTGAACCGTAATATCGTCAACGCATCTCCGCTGATCGTCTCGGATTCGTCAGGCCGCACCCGAGTCTTCATCACTGATTACGACGGGTTCGGCAACTCGTCTCGCATTTATTGCATCAACGCCGATGTCTTTGATGCTCAGCGAAACGCGTGGGCGCCAGGAGAAGTTGTCTGGTCCGCGGCGATCGGCGCGGGGTCGGGAAATAGTGTAAGTTATCTTCCTCCTGAGAGGGGCGGCCAGGGGCTCGTCTTCGTCCCCACGATCGCGGCTTCGAACTCTGGCTCGGTGCCGGTGCCCGGCCAGATTTACGCCTTCCCTTTGGAGAGTGTGGGCACCGGCGTGCCCGTTTGGACGTTCTCTAACTTAATTAATGAGGGCTACTTCGGCGGGCTGTGCGTGGTGCCCGCGCCCACTGGTTCAGCTCCTGATGTGCCTCCGGTGATCTTCGCCGCCTCGTACGCGTTTGATGGCGGAACAGATACTGCAAACCTGGTGAAACTCAACGCGCGGACGGGTGAGCTGTTTTGGTCGGTCCCGTGCAACCGCACCAGTTCGATTCCCGTTCCGCTGCCCGCCGAATTCATCGCGCTCGCTGGCGGCATCGATGGACTTTTCGGCTCGGTTTCGCAGGTTCAGCTCTTCCAGGATTCCGGCTTTGCAGGTTCCTTGGCGTGGGATACCACAGGCGTTTTGAGGGTTGGCGGTTGGGCGAATCAGCCGATCTTAACCCGATTCGGCGGACGTAACCTTTTGGCCGCGGGATCGCCGCCTGCTCAAATGTGGGGTTTCTCTTCCTCGCTCTACCTGCTCGACCTTTCCAAACGCCCACCCCAACCCGGCTTTGTCGTAAGAGAATACTTGGGCGTTGGGGGCAGCCCTGCGATGGTCGGTTCTTCCCTCTACTGCATCGGAACATTGGGTTTAGTTGCTTTCGGCCCGACCCCCGACGATCTGGATGTGGATCGTTCCGGCGTGGTGGATATCCGCGACTTGTACGCCTGGGAGGCGGCAGGCACGCACGGTGATGTTAATCGTGATGGGGGGATTGATTTCCTTGATCGGGAAGAGCTTATGACGGCGTTACGCGGCGGCGACTCGGTGTCGATGATCGGAGAAAGCCGATGAGTAAAAGTAATCAAACATATCATTCTCCGTCAAAAGGCGCGCCTTTGGCGCAGCGGCGGCACGCTGGCTTTACATTGATCGAGTTACTCGTGGTCATCGCCATTATCGCCCTCCTGCTGTCGATTATGTTACCCGCGTTGGGGCGGGCGCGAGAGATAGGCCGGCAGACCGCCTGCCTCTCAAACTTGCGACAGTTGACTATCGCGTGGACGTTATACGCTAATGCTTACAAGGAGCGGTGCATGCCGCTTGCTTACTTTCAAGCCCCAGAAGTTCCCGCAGGCGGCGAGCAGCTGTTTTGGTGGGGAACGCACGGCTTTACCAGCGGAGGTGTTGACTTTCAGAAGGGTTTCATCGCCCCGTTCCTTGATACAGCGATATCGATAAAATCAGTGCTCGAGTGCCCGAGCCAGCCTTGGGGAAGTTATCGAGCGCAGGGCCCCAGCCCAAATCCGCAGCTCACCAGCACTTATGGTTACAACGGGTATTATTTCTCACCCTCCAAGACGCCCGGTTGGGCGAGCAGCATCGGTCGCCGACCTTGGAAGCGGCTCTTTGAAGTCCCCCGTCCCGAGAGTGTCTTCGTCTTCGCCGATGCGATGCTTCCGGGGGGTGTGCAACGTAACTGTGCACTGCTAGATCCTCCTTTGCTCTATTCCTTCGGCTATTGGGACGTGAACGATTCTCCCACTACATCATTCCGGCACTCGCGGCCCAGGCGTAAAGGTCCCGGATCCGCCGTCACGGCACGCGCTGATACTTCGGTTCGGGCAGTCCAAGGGAAGGCTGAGTGGATGGTGGACGACACCGGCACCATCGGATCGGTAGGCTTGGACTGCAAGTATTATGTTCCCGATGCCAATGAGTGGTAGTGATTCATTGGCCAATGGCCTGACCTTGGTAGCACAACCGATGGTGAGCGGTTGCAACTGCGAACGCCGGGCGCCGCTTGGTACTTTGCCCGCAAAATCGCCGCTCACGCTACTACGCTTGCGCTCATGTCGCTACCGCCACCCTCGCTGCCCGCAGTCACGAGCCGACCTATCCGGCGGGCGCTTCTTTCAGTTACCGACAAGCGAGGCCTCTTGGAGTTCGCCCGCGGATTAGTTTCAAGAGGCGTAGAACTTATCTCAACGGGCGGCACGGCGAAGGCACTCCGAGAACAGGGTGTTCAAGTCACCGCCATCGAGGATGTTACCGGCTTCCCAGAGATGATGCACGGGCGGCTGAAAACGCTTCACCCTAAAGTTCATGGCGGTTTGCTGGGCCTTCGAGATTCGCCCGAGCACGCCCGGGCGATGGCTGAACACGGTATCGAGGCGATCGACCTGCTCTGCGTCAACTTATATGCGTTCACCCAGACCGCTGCGCGGCTCGGCTGCACGCGTGAAGAAGCCGTCGAGAACATCGATATCGGCGGGCCTTCGATGATCCGTTCGGCGGCTAAGAATCATCTTTATGTTACCGTTGTTACCGACCCGGCGGACTACTCCGCGGTACTCGCCGAGATGGATAATCATCACGGCGCGGTCTCAACCCACCTCCGCCAGCGGCTTGCGGCCGAAGCCTTCGCGGTGACCGCAGCTTATGACGCGGCCATCGCCTCTTACTTATTGAAATCGGTTGCCGGGCAGGTTGTGGACGGTGGTGAAGCTTCACCTTTTCCCGAGGTTCTATGCCTGGCCGCTCGGAAGGTAAATGATTTACGTTATGGTGAGAATCCGCACCAGCGTGGTGCGCTTTATGCCGCGGCGGGCGCAGGGGCGCTCTCGATCGCGCACGCGACGCAGCACCACGGCAAAGAACTGAGTTATAATAATATTAACGATGGGGCGGCAGCACTGGAGCTCGTAGCCGCACTAAAGTTACAGTATCCCAGCTACGTGGGTGCTTGCTGTGTCAAGCACACCAACCCTTGCGGGGCGGCCATCGTGCTGCGGTGGGGAGCGGCGGAGAGTGCCGCGGCGATCGCGATTGACGAGGCGATCGCGGGCGACCCGCTCGCCGCGTTCGGCGGAATTATCGCCTGTAACGCCCCGGTGGACGTGGCCGCGGCGGAGCGATTGTGCGCGAAGGATGTCTTCTTCGAAGTTGTCATAGCCCCATCTTTCTCTGAGCAAGCCCTCGCGATGCTTATGTCGCGGTGGGCCAATCTGCGAATCGTGAGTGTTCCGGGATTGGAATCACCCACCGCCGTGGCCAGTGATGCACTTGAGATTCGGTCGATCCGGGGTGGTTACCTCATGCAAGCGACTGATTCGAGATTCTCGTCAGAGGCAGAGCGGGTTCATGCAGCAGGCCCAGCCCCCTCGCCATCCCTGCGACAGTCCGCAGGTTTTCTGGAAGTTATCGGCAAGTTTTTGTTCAGCAATGCGGTGGTTATTGGCGGGCCATCGCCCACGCGGCGATCAGATCAGACCAGTGTCATAAGGATGTTCGGCGCGGGAGCGGGGCAGATGGATCGCGTTGCTTCATGCCGCCTCGCCGTTGCGAAAGCGGGCGACCTCTCGATCAACGCGGCGGCCTACTCAGACGCGTTTTTCCCATTTGCAGATGGGCCTCAGGTGCTGCTGGACGCAGGAGTGCGGTTGCTGATGCACCCGGGCGGTAGCAAACGCGATCAAGATACTTTCAACCTTTGCAATCAGCTGGACGCGACTTGCTTGGTCTCGGCGATCCGTCATTTTCGGCACTAAATGCAAACTGGGTTGAGTAACCGAAACTGTGGACGGCGCGATAACGTATACCCCTCTATGTCAAAGGCTGTCATTGATCCCGCAGAAGTCCGTCGATTCGCGCTGGAACTCAAACGTTTCAACGATTTTTTGCAGCAGCAGGGGACGGTCGTCACGGCGCGGCTGAATGATCTGGGGCAGACCTGGCGCGACCAGGAGCATGTTAAGTTTGCGGAAGAGTTTGACATGACGATGAAGCAGCTGACGCGGTTTACAACCGCCACCGAAAAGCACATACCGTTCCTCATCCGTAAAGCCGAGAAGATAGAAGAGTACTTAAACCAACGTTAATAAATGGGTACCCAGGTACGGATATATGATCGACGGGCGCTGCTGGATGCCAAGGCCGCCCTGGTGAAGTTCGCCGAGCAGGTGGGCGCGGCGCTTGCATCGATGGATTCCGATGTGGCCCGGCTTGGCCAATGGTTACATCAAGACCGTCCATCGCACTGGAAGCGAGAGATTCGCCAGCGCGAGGATGGCGTGCTCGCCGCGAAGACGGATATTCAACGTAAAATTATCGCCCAGGCCCCCGAGCCTGTTTCGCTGATCCTCGAACGCAAAGTGGTGCAGCGAGCGCAGGCCTACACCGAAGAAGCGAAGCGGCGCTACCAGAAAGTGAAGCAGTGGGGCCCGCGCTGGGAGCGCGATTCCCTGCTCTACAAGACCACGGTTTCAGGCCTTACCGATGCGATCAACCGCGATATTCCGCTCGCGCTCAACCGGCTCGAGAAAATGCTACTCGCGCTCGAAGCTTACGAACGTATCGCACCCCCCGATGGAGGAGACGGCACGGACACGGGAGTGACCTCAGATGTAATTGATATTCCACTGCTTCCAACGCTTGCGATGCTAGCCCCGCCCGCGTCTATCCCAGCATCCACTTCAGATTCGCCCGATGATATTAAGATCGATTACGCCACCACGAGTAACTCGCCGCCCGCTGCGTTGGCGGGGTCGGACCATTCCGGTTTACCAGATTCACCAAGTTTGCAAAGTGCATTACGCTCGGCAGATACGCTCGCCGCGGACGGTCAAGGAGGCCGAGCCTAATGTCGGCAAACGCAACAAAAGCCAATCTCATCGATGCCCTCAAACAGCTCCGGGCCCGCTGGTCTCATATTAAGATGATCTGGCAGGACGAAGCCGCCCTGAAGTTTGAGCAGGATGTCATAGATCCGCTGGAACCCGCGATCCTCTCCGCCGCGAGAGGTGTCGAGCATGTCGGAGAGCTTATCGCGCAGGTCCACCGCGAATGCGGCGATGATCACAGAGACTAATTCGCTGTGGTGAACCTTCTCTCTGCTGCACCGCTTACCAATGCGCGCCGTTCCCAACTGATTTGGCAGACGTCACCCGGCTCAACCTCCGCAGTAACAAAGTACCCGCGACTGCTCTTCTGCCGATTGCTGCCGTTCCTGACTTCCCGCAGCCCTACCTCATATACCCACCCCCCGCAACTCGCCACGCGTCGAGCGGTACACTGATTCAGTTGCCGTCCTTTCCGCACCAACGCAGCGTGCTCGTTAGATTATGAACCAAAACCTCTAAGGAATACGCGTGCCCCAAGGGATCAGTCAAACTTCAACGCAGTCGTCAGAGGCCACCACCGTGAGCGGTGACGAGGGCGATGGCTCGCTCCCAGCGAAAACCAGCCCGAATCTGAATATCTTTACCCCGGTAGCGCCAGGAGCAGGACGCCTAACCGCCGGGCAGGTAGACTTAGCCATCGTGGAAGATTCCGCTACACAACGACAACTGACGCTTCTCAATCAACTGGCTGCGCTCGTCGCCTTGCGCTCAAAGGCGCAAGAGTGCGCCGAACGTGAGCGTGGGCAAACTCTACGGACCGCCGACGCTGACCACGAGCAAGCTCAGCGAGCCGCAGCCGCCCTGCACGAGAAGGTTATTAAAGCAACCGAGCAGGCGTACCGCACCCAACTCGCAGTTCTTACCACGCGTTCCGAAAACGAAGTTAAGCAGGCCGAAGAACAGCGTCGTAAAGCACTCCACCAGCAACTGGCCGAGACCAACCAGTTGGAAGCAAAGGCCAATGAGCGACTCGACGAGAAGACCTGGCTCGCCGACACGATGCTCGAATCCACCGCGAAGAAGGCCAAGCAAGATTTCGATGCGGCGGCCACGCAACTGAAACAACGCGAGCAGGACATAACCAATGCCACCGCCCAGGCCAGCGCGATGCTCGCCTCCGGCCGCTTTGCACCCCTGCCCCACGCGCAGCCGCACACGGCGGGAATCGACGAGCGAGTGCTTGTCCCCGCCACCGAACTCGCTGAATCCGCGGCGGAAACCGCACGGGCCTTAAGTCTGACTCAGACGCTCGAGGTTCGATCAACCCCAATGCTTTTGAACACGGGGTTTGTGATGGGGAGCGTGCTCGGGGCGACAGCTATCGGTGCGATTGTCGGTTCCGTGCTGGGCGCGACCGCGCGCGAGGCGGGGCAGGAGACGGTGAAGCAGATCGCAATCTTCGGAGCCTCAGCGGGCGGCGGCGCCATTCTGTTATTTCTTATATTGAGATTCGTGCTCCGGGCGCGAGTTGCTCCCGTCGCGGGTCAGCTCGCCGCGTCGCTCGCGCAGGCGGCCTGGATCAACGATCGCGCCCTCAAGGCAGTCACGCTCGCACGCGAGGCAGTGCTGCGCGATGCGAAACGTAAACGTGATGAAGAGTTAATCGCGGCGACGCAGCAAGAGAAGAGCTCGCTGCTGCGGATTACCCACCGACGCGAGGTCGATGAGCCCGCGATGCGCTCCAGCCTTGACAACACGCTGACGCGGCTGCACGCCGCTCACGCCGCGGCACTCGTTGCGCTTGAGAAATCGGTAGCGGCCAAGAGGGCTGCCGCCGACCAGCAACGCGACGCTACCACGAACGCAGCGCAGGAATCCTCTAGCACTCAGCGGCATCAGGCCGCGCAAAACTTCCAGAAATCTCAGGAGCAAACTTCCTCAGACTGGAGCTATGGGCTCGGCTCGATCGACGCGGAGCGCGCCGTGATCGACTCTGCGGCGATGGCCGGTTGTGAGTCTTGGGAGTCGCTCACAGCTACCAGCTTTGTTCCCCCGGTTGAAGTTCCGTTGACGGTGCGCCTGGGCAGTTACACCGTCGCTCCCTCTCAGTTGCCGGGGGGCATTCCTCCCGACGAAATTTTGCACGGCGAGTTCGCACAGCGATTCCCTCGCGGCGAGTTCTCGCTCCCCCTCACGCTTGATTTCGAAGCGCGAGCATCGTTGCTTATCTCCTACACGCCCCAGCAGCGCGAGGCGGCCATCAGCACGCTCAACAACGCCATGATGCGGTTGATCACCGCCCTGCCCCCCAGCAAAGTTCGATTTACGATCCTGGACCCCGTGGGATTGGGCCAGAGCTTCTCCGCGTTCTCGCACCTGGCCGATGCGGACGAAAAATTAATTAATGATCGCGTATGGACGCAGGCCAAGCACATTGAACAAAAGCTCACGGACCTCACCGAGCATATGGAAACGGTGATCCAGAAATATCTGCGCAACGAGTTCGCCACGATTCAGGAGTACAACGCCCAAGCCGGTGAAGTCGCTGAGCCGCTGCGCTTCCTGGTAATCGCAGACTTCCCGGCAAACATAAGCGAGCAGTCCGCGAAGCGCCTGGCCAGCATCGTCACCAGCGGCCCTCGTTGCGGCGTGTTTACGCTTATCGCCCACGACGCCTCGGTCCGCGCACCCGCCTGGTTGCCGCTGGGCGAACTGCAGCGGGCCTCGCTCTGGTTGCGGTGGGATCCGCAGTCGGCTCGATTCGTCCGCCAGGATCACCCGCTCTTCGCCGCGTGGCCCATCAGCCTGGAGGTTCCCCCGCCAGAATCACTTACAACCGCGCTGCTCAAACGAGTCGGCGAGCTCTCCAAAGAGCTGGGCCGGGTGCGTGTTCCGTTCAACATAATTACGCCATCAGACCCCTCTCAGGTCTGGTCGCTGCGCTCCTCCGACGAGATCCGCGTGCCCCTTGGCCGAGCCGGTGCCACCAAGCTTCAATATCTTACCTTGGGGCGTGGCACGGCGCAGCACGCGCTGATTGCAGGCCGAACCGGTTCGGGTAAGTCAACCCTGCTGCACGTCATCGTCACGAATCTGGCGCTCTGGTACAGCCCTGACGAGATCGAGATGTATCTTATTGACTTCAAAAAGGGTGTTGAGTTCAAGGCGTACGCCCAGCACCGCCTCCCCCACGCCAAAGTAATTGCAATCGAGAGTGAGCGAGAGTTTGGCCTCTCGGTACTGCGCAGGCTTGATCAGGAACTCACCCGCCGCGGCCAGCACTTCCGCGAATGCAACGTGCAGGATGTCGCTTCCTTTCGTTCCAAGAATCCCGGCATAGCCCTCCCGCGCGTCCTATTGCTGGTGGACGAGTTTCAGGAGTTCTTCGTCGAGGATGATAAGTTGTCTCAAGAGGCTGCGCTGCTTTTAGACCGTCTCGTCCGCCAAGGCCGCGCCTTTGGTATGCACGTCGTGCTGGGAAGCCAGACGCTCGGCGGGGCTTACTCCCTGGCGCGGAGCACACTGGGCCAGATGGCCGTCCGAATCGCTCTTCAATGCAGCGAGGCGGATAGTTATCTTATCATGAGCGAAGATAATGCCGCGCCGCGACTACTTAGTCGCCCCGGTGAAGCTATTTACAATGATGCTAGCGGTATGATCGAGGGTAACAACCCCTTCCAGATCGTCTGGCTCCCCGAAGAGACCCGCGAACGTAGCCTGGCCTCCATCCGCAGCAAGCCCCTTACACCCGGCGGACCCCCAGTTGACCAGAACTGGAACGCGATCGTTTTTGAGGGGAACCAGCCAGCCGACATTGAACGTAATCTTCGCCTCCGCGCCCTTGAAGCCGCTCCCAAAGCTGGCATGAACGCCCTCCTGCCCGTGCAAGTTTGGCTGGGCGATGCCGTGAGCATCAAAGACCCCACGGCCATGCTCTTCCGCCGTCAATCGGCGAGCAACCTGCTCATCGTCGGTCAACAGGAAGAGAGTGCGCTCAGCATGATGTTCGCGGCGGTCCGCAGCATCGCGGCGCACGCCGACCAGCAGCCCTCTATCGTGGTGCTTGATTCCACCCCCGCCGATTCCACCGACTATGAAGCGCTCGGGGCCTACACCGCCAAGCTCATCGGCGAACAAAACATAAGTATACGTACGGCGGGCCCGCGTGGCGCCGCCGCTGCTATCGACACCATCGCGGAAGAAGTCGCCCGCCGCGAGGCCGACGGCCGCGCCGACCAGCCACCTATATTCATAGTTATCATGGGTTTGCACCGCTTCCGCGATCTGCGCAAGCAAGATGACTACTCCTTCGGCGCCGATGCCGACGCTCCCAAGCCCGACAAGCAGCTCGCCAAAGTCCTGCGCGACGGTCCCGCGTTCGGCGTGCATGTCATCGCCTGGTGCGACACCGCGGCGAGCCTGGACAGAACACTCGAACGTCAAACCGCGCGTGAGTTCGAAGCCCGAGTTCTCTTCCAGATGAGTGCCAACGACTCAACCAACTTAATTGATGCTCCTTCCGCGGCCACGCTTGGCCGCAACCGAGCGCTTCTCTACCGCGAGGAACTGGGAACAATCGAGAAGTTCAGGCCCTATGCCGCGGCCGACCGGTAGCACCCGCCCGCCGCCTACCCATCATTTCAGGCGTTTGCGGGCGGCTTCTTCGCCTCTCTCCCGTAAATCCTGCATTACCCTCCCTTTGCCAAGATATAAATTAAAAAGGCCGCCCGAGGGGGGCGGCCGTAAGTCTCAGGATGTTATATTCCTAGTTATGGGCCCCGGTTCTCAGCAGCCGCCCGCGCTCCAGACGGTGAAGAACGTGGCGACGTCCGAACCATCCACGCCGCCGCTCTGGTCCACATCCGCGCAGGGGGCCCCGGCCGCCCACTCGGTAAAGAATGCTTCAACATCGCTGCCGTCAACGCCCCCGTCTTGGTTGTAATCGGCCGCGCACTGCGGGCAAGCGATTTCATCGCACGCGGTCCGCTGCCGCAGCTCGACACGTTCCTGTGGAAGGTCAATCTGCTCACTCCCTAAGCTTTCGACCGAGGGCGCCCAACGAACACGCTCCAACGGGAACTCTTGCAGCTCCGGTTGGAACCGCTCGCTCAAACAGCCGGTGTCAAATGATGCATCCGCATGGATAAGCTCGATATTGTCTTGAAAGAGAACCGAGTCACGAAGCGTGCCGCACAACCCATGGCCACCCGCCGGATTCTGCGGCGAAGGAACCATGCCCAGGGCAGATGTAAGTAGTCCTGCGCGGAGTGCGGTGATCGGGCTGCCGCCGAAATCTAAAAGTAATAACTGGGCGGAGCTGGAGTCCGGAAACCGGCCATTCCACCCCCCGATTGAGATCTGGCGTTCGTTCTCTATGAAGATGCTGCGGTAAGCACTGCCCGCGTCCCGCTGCAGTTGGCTCCACACCGGCGAAAAGTTGGAATCAACGCGGACGGCGTGCAGGTTCTGCAACCCGCGGCGGCCCAAGTTGTTTCGCCCACTGAAAACTACATCACCTTCTGGGGTAAGCGTGAGCCCATCGCCGGTGGCCACATATTCGGTTCCGTCAGCAAACGCCGCACGGAACTGAACCGCGAAAAGTGGGTTCCCGGACCGCTCAATTCGAATTAACATCGGTTCGTCGCTCACAGTGCCGTCATCTCTGAAGACGCGCTTTGTGCCGACCACCGCAAAGCTCGCATCGCGCGGGTTCTGCACCGCGTCGCTGAACGTAAGCACGGATCGGTCCGGTTCGGAGGCGTCTGAGTACGAGTTGTTATAGTAAGGATTGCCCGAATCATCAGTATAGATAAACTGTCCGTTCTGGCCGCGACCCTCGCGAACGAATCGACCGGTGAGGCAGTAGCCGCCCCGCACTTCGCGAACGCTTACGCCAGCACCCGGGCCGTGAACAATATCCGAGTTCGAATCGTCGCCCACGTGGGTCCAAGCCCATTGCAGGCCGCCCGTGCTATCAAGCCTGAACATCATCAAGTCCAGCGGTTGATCGATGCCACGCCGCTCGGCACCGACGATGTAACCTTCATCGCGAGTCTGGCGGATGCTGTACCCCACCTCGTCCTGATCGTTGCCGTAACGCATCGACCACTCCACCGCGCCGTCACGACGATACTTTACAACCAGTACGTCTGTCCTTCCTTCCACGGGGTCGATATCGCTGATCGTGCCGACTGTAACCCACCCGCCATCGCGAGTGTGGTCAATCCCGTTGGCAGTCTCAAACAACTCCGGCGTCCCAACGATCGTGTTAAACCCCTGCGCGTTCGCGAGCGAAACGCAGGCACCCGCTGCTGCAATAATTAAACTTAAACGTAACATGTATTCTCTCACTTAGCGTCCCACCGCCGACAGCGCTCACCCACGCGGCGACTCGCTGCCAACGCGATCACTTACTGACTCTGTGGCCAGCCTACTGCAAGGCCGTTCTGATTACAAAGGATAGCAGTCAGCGTTCGCCGCAGCGACCATGTTTAAACCGTTGTGCCCAGTCCAGTTCGCAGAATGCAAGCATCCGGGGATTTCCCCAGAAGCGAAATCGGCCCGGCGTGCGAAATCACGCCGGGCCGTTTAATCTTACAAGCGCGAGCCCCGATCGGTTCAAACCACAGCAATATCGTACCGAAACTCTATCAAATCAGACATAAACTTCGACCAAAACATCTCATCGACGGCGGCGACCAACCAAAATCCCCGCACCAGCGAGTATTCCGAGCACGCCTGGAGTCGGCACCGCACCGGGAATGCGGAAGACTAGAAACTCTTCATGGTTAAAGCCGCCGCGGAGTGGGTCGGCAGGTCCGTTAGGAGCGCGATGCCAGATCCAACGAGCACCAGCAGAAATGCCCGAACGAAATCCCCAAGGGGTAACGCCGTTCAGGTTGTTCGAAGGGTTGGTCGAAGTGGGAATCCATAGGCCGTTGTTCTCTGCGTACGCGATCGCCGCGTCGGTCTGGGCCTGTGTGGGCTGCAGGTTCGCAGGCCATGGATTCGTAAAGCCCAGCTGCGACAAATACCGCCCGGCGGGAAAGACTTCCCAAACCGCCGCACCGGTGGAAGTCGTAAGTCCCAAGGTGGTGTTCGTGAAATCAGCGATCAGACCCTGTGCAACGCTGTGGTCAGACGCAGTCGTTACATACACATAATCGCTACCGGGACGATTCAGTGCGGTGTAATTGTAAGTGGTCGGCCAGCTAGCCCCCCCGCCTGCGACGAAGCTCGTCGAAGTGGAACCGCCGAAGTAAATATCAAACTGGTTGTCGCACGTGATCGCAATCGTCCAGTCGTCCGCACTGGCCGCACCCGCGAAGACCGCCAGCGCCACAACCGCAGTTAACTTTGTCATTGTGTCTCTCCCTAATCATCCAAAAAGGTCCACGCCCGACAGGGCGCGATACCAAAGCTCTCTAATAAAGTATAGCCGCTTCTGCCGCCTCTCCAAAGCGATTTATGCAGCATCCTGGACGTACGGGTCCCTTAACGCGCAGGGCATACCGATTAAAACGCATATCTCGTACCACACCGCCGTGCAGAACCCGCCCGCGGTCACGAACTTGATTACGTTAACCCGTGCCAACGCTCCAGATACGTCGCTTTACCCAATGCAGTTACCGGTCGTAGACGCTCGCCGCGGCGATGACGTGCGGCCCAGCTTCATCGCACACCGCGAGCGAGCCGCCCGGAAAGAGCGTCGCCGCGCCGTAAGCTCCGTCCTTGCGAAGTGCATAAAACTTAAGATCAAAGTTAACCCTTCCGTCGGGGCCTTTGAGCCGCTTTTCCTTACTTTTGTCTACGACACGCTTGGCCGCCTCAAGGCACGCCTGGGTGGGCGTAAGCCCACGCCCCATCAGCTCAACAATTAAGAACGCCGAGAGATTAGCGATATTACTCTCCCCTCGCCCAGTGCTCCCCGCCGCGCCGATAGCGTTATCGCAGTAGTTACCCGCGCCGATGATGGGCGAATCGCCCACTCTCCCTGGTATCTTCCACGAGAGTCCGCTCGTGCTTGTGCAACTCGCCAAGTCCCCCTTAGACGTTACGATCGAGCAATGCACCGTGCCGGTAGTTTGCTGCACAGGCCCTTTACCGTAATCAATGCCACCCATCGTTCGAGAAGGCTCGTTCCAAACCTTTCCAATTACCTCGTCGCGTTCATCATCGCCCAGGCGATCATCCTGTTTGCTCATATTCTCGCGCCACTTCTGCCACTCCGCCCGCGATCTTTCAGTAAGCAGGTTCTGCTCCGTAAAGCCCATCTGCTTCGCGAACGTGAGTGCCCCCTCTCCAACCAGCAGGCAGTGATCGGTGCGGCGAAGCACCAGCAGGGCCACCATCGCGGGGTTCTTAATATTACGGATGGAAGCTACCGCGCCGCACTTGTGAGTAGGACCGTACATCACGCTTGCATCCAACTCCACGACCCCATCCTCATTTGGAAGGCCCCCGTAACCCACGCTGGTATCTTCAGGGTCATCCTCGATGATCCGCACCCCTTGGACAATGCAGTCCGCAGGATCATAACCCTCTTCTAATAACTGATACGCCCGCTCAGTTGCCCGCAGACCATTGACCGACGCCACCGACGCACTCCCCCGATGACTGTCGCCCACGTTTGTCGCTTCCTGGAGAATTGGCGGCGCAGCTGCACCAGGCGGCTGCCCCCACGCGTCACTGCTCAATCCTGCCGCGAAAGCCACAACCGGAGAAACCGCCAAAAAGGACCGCCGACTCAGATTGCTCATCCGCAGTCGTAGGCACGCCCCAAATCAATGTCGACCTCAAGCCCTCACCCCTGGGCACCGCAACTCGGCTCGCGCAAGCGACTAGGCCCGCGCAAGCGACTAGGCCCGCGCAAGCGACTCGCGTCGCGCAGGCGACTCACACTTCCCGTACCTTAATTTGTGATCCATCCGCATAGACAACCTTCACCCGGCTACCAGATTGCACAAACATCGTCTCGGCCAAAGCATCATGGCGCACTCCATCTATTTCTACGACGCCGACGGGCCGGAGCGTGGTGATAACCATTCCCTCGCGGCCCACCAACGCTGCCAACCGCTCTTTCTCCTTCAACTCCTGCAGTTGGGACTCCTCTAAAGCCTCCTCAGTTGGCGCGCCGATAATCCGTCTTCCCATCGGCGTGCTAGGCCAAATGCGAAACGCGAACCCGGCAAATGCTGGTAACAGAATCACCGTCGCAAGCAATCCAGAAAAGCCCCACGCTGTATCATAACGGAATAGGCAGACCAGTCCCGCCAAACCCGCAATGAGAGCAGATGTGCCAAGTAACCCGCCAGTCGGCAGGAACAGTTCAACCAACAATAAAACAAACATCAGCGCGAGCAGCCCGACGCCCCAAGTACTTAAATCCATATTGGCAAGTGTATGGAACGATGCCGCGGTGCAGCGGGCGTGCTGATTTGCCCAGCATCCGGCTCTACGCCAGTCTCGCGATCTCCAAGTGACCGAAATCTGCCGTTCTGCCAGATCGGCAGGGGGTCGGGTTTTCTGCCCACGTCTGCTGACCTCACCCTGAATGAGCTTGCCCGCGGCTGCGTCTTCATGCTTCGCCGCGTCCGCAACCGGACTACGCAAAGGCCTTTACACCTCATGCTCGCCGCAGTTCATCTGGCACGCTGTTTGCAGAATGGCTACCAGTTACCAGTTAAGGAGCAATTGCTATGTCGAAGATCATCGGTATTGACTTGGGTACGACCAACTCGTGCGTGGCAGTGATGGAAGGGGGAAGCCCTAAGGTTCTGATTAACTCTTCGGGGAATCGAACCACTCCGTCAGTTGTAGGATTTACAGAAAAGGGTGAGCGTCTGATTGGCCAGCAGGCTCGTCACCAGCAGGTTACCAACCCGCGCAATACTATCTTTTCGATCAAACGTTTCATGGGCCGCCGACGCGTTGAGGTCTCTTCCACTTCCGCCAATAGCTACGGCAAGGGCGGCAACGAAGAGAGCAATGTCCCTTACACGCTCGTTGGCGCGAATGACGACTTCGTGAAAGTAAAAGTAAACCAAGGCGAGTTCACGCCCCAGCAGATCTCCGCCTTTATTCTCCAAGACCTCAAGAAGACCGCCGAAGATTATCTGGGCGAGGCCGTTACTCGCGCGGTCATCACCGTACCCGCTTACTTTAACGATGCTCAGCGCCAGGCGACTAAGGACGCGGGCGAGATCGCCGGTCTAAAGGTTGAAAGAATTATTAATGAGCCCACCGCCGCGGCACTCGCCTACGGCCTTGACAAAAAGAAGAAGAACCAGAAGATCGCGGTCTTTGATTTGGGCGGCGGCACC
>CAYVFW010000035.1:0-20378 GCA_964450325.1 uncultured Phycisphaeraceae bacterium
TGGGTGATGTGCTTGATAGTGCGTGCGTGCAAGACCTAGTTGGTGGATGCGCTGGGGCCATTCACTTGGTAGGGATCATCCGCGAGGAACGTGATGCTGGCGGGGGCAAATCGGTTACGTTTAAGAAGTCGCATGTTGAGGCGACACGGACGGTAGTCGCGGCGTGCGCGGCGGCGGGCGTCCAGCGTTACATCCACATGTCGGCTTTAGGTGCATCGCCTAACGGCGTGAGCGAGTACCAACGGACGAAGTTTGACGCTGAGAATCTTGTGCGGTTCTCAACGCTTCATTGGACGATCTTCCGACCCGGCCTGATCCATGGGCCCGATGGCGACTTTGTGCAGATGATCGCCGCGATTTTGCGTGGGAAGGCGGCACCGTATCTCTTCGCTCCTTACTTCACACGCGGGGTGGAAGATAAGCGGGTGGTCTTGGGCGGCGTCACTCGACATGATCCCTTTGTTCAGCCGGTGGCGGTTGAAGACGTTGCCAACGCCTTCGTGAGCGCGCTTACAAATCCGGAGGCGTTAGGCGAGGTTTACAACTTGGTTGGAGCGGAGACTCTCGACTGGCCGACGATGTTACGTTTCATGTGTGAGGCGATGGGCGCCGAGAAGATGGAGCCATGGGGAATACCCAGTGAACCTGCGGCAGTCGCGGCGATGATCGCCGGAAAGATCGGGCTGGGCGGGCTTTTACCGTTTGATGCTGGGATGGCGCGAATGGGTGCTCAGGATTCAACCGCTTCGCTAGATAAGTTCCGCAGCGATTTCAGGTTTGATCCCCGGCCGTTTCGTCCAGCGTTCAAGACCTACGCGGCCAGTCTGTAGCTTCGACCTCGTGGCTTGTAACATGAATGTAAATAGGGGCGACCGCACGGGGCCACGCCGCTCCGGCGGGCATTTACGTCTATTACCTAGCTGGAGTGGTGTATTTGGGTATGTGGTGGAGTCAAACCCCTGCGGCACGATCCAAGCCGCTGAAGGCGACAGTCGCTGTTCGCGGGCGTCCAAGATTTAGTTTGCTGGAGGGGAGTCCGATGCACCGCCAGCTGGCGTTGCACCCTTCACAAAGTTATCATACTTCTTGAAATCTTCGATTGCGCGGTCGGTGGGAGCAGCTTCTTGCCAAGCGGCGAGGTAGAGCGCGCTCAGCATCTGAGCGCCGTCTGCCAACCGAGTTACGATGAAGGCCTTTCCCTCTTCTTCTTCGAGTTGGCCGGACTTCTTGAGCTGGTAGAGCGGTTTTACCTGTTGGAACGAACGATCGATGTGGGAGAGCACGTCCTGCCAAGGGTCGGCATTAGTTACCTTCAGTGTGAAGCCGCAGGAAGACTTAATATCAGCCACGGAGATCGCGTGGAGCTTGAGTATCGCGCCATCGATGTAAGCATGGAATCCCCGATCCGTGGTGAACGAATCCGGGTTTTCGCCAATCCACCCGTGGTGATGCTTCGTAGTATGGAGCGGCTGCGCGGTGTCGCCAACGTAATGCGAGAGAATGCCCATGTGGACCGAGGCATCCGCCCGGGCCTGCTCGAGTTGCAGAGAGCGTGCCGGATCGTTGATGGCTTCGAGCACGCGGACCGTGCGGAAGGCGGACTGCACTTTACCGTATTGCTCGCACATAGCGTAGGGGAGAAACCCGGGCCACTCCTGGGTTTTGTCGGTGTCTCGCGCGGGATTCACCGGCTTGGGCGGCAGCTTCCAACCCTTCTCAAACCTGATCAGCATGAGCTGCTTAATAAACTCGACGCGAAGAGGTGAGATGTCCTTTAATGTTAAGCCGTACGCCTCAAGATCCTCAACGTCAAAATAATGGTCCGGGTTATTGGCGTGCTGGAGCTGGCCAATCTTAATACTTCGCCAGCGGTCGGGCACGGTTGATTGATCGCTGATGCGGTCGCGCATACCCGCCTCTTTGACCCATGCGGGGCCATCGGCGGGGAGGCCATCGATCGCGACGCTCGTAATCATACGATGGCCCGCTGCATCCCAGGCGTGGGCTTGATCGGCCAGAACCGCCACAATGGCGCACGCGCCAGCCATCGCGGCAAATGTAATGTCACGAACGAATCGGGGGGTGAATGGCATGGGTGCGGCTGGAGTTGAGCGTGGGCTGCGAGGCGGAGTGCGGGGCAAAAGGGGTGGATTTCTTTAACCCGCCCCATCGACGGGTTGAGCGAACTTTGCGGAGAACTTAAATTATTGCGGCGGACTCACTTTACGCACCGGTATACAAACGCTGGCGGGATATTGAGCCACACGCCCCGGCTGCGGGTGATGCTAGAAAAATATCGGGGCAACGCCGCGGCGAAGCGTTTACCGGCGGGAAGGTAGACACCGGCGCTATAGGCGAATGTAACAAACTGGCCACCTGGCCGCAGTGCCTTCACGGCAGCGGTGAGGATCGAATGTTGTAACTCGGCGGTGAACGCTGCCCAGGGAAGCCCGCTTACGATGGCGTCGAGGCACCCCTCTTTGGGCTGCCCCGCCGTGGCCGCGAACGTGCCAACCTCGGCCGCGCTGCCCTCGAAGAGTGTAATAGATGGAAAGCGTTTACGGAAAGCTACGCACATCTGAGGATTTGCTTCGATCGCGAAGAAGGTGGTTTGCGGTTGCAGCTTGCGGAGGAGTACGGCGGTGACCCCACCCGGGCCGGGGCCGAACTCTGAGATAACTTTCGCTTTCGTAAAGTCGATGGTTTCGAGCATGCGTTCGGCGAGCTGGTCGCTGCTGGGCGCGACCGCCCCGATCTGCGTGGGCGCGCGTAAATACTGTTTCAGGTAGAGTAACACTCCCTGTAAACTGTGCGCTTTTTCTGTTGAATGGCGTTGGACCGCAAAATTATTTGCAGCACTGCGGGGTGCGTTTGGTTCAGAGGCGGACGGGTTGCTGCGATGAGCTGAACTGGAGGGAGATGTCATCTTCACTTTTGCATACCCGTGGGGTTCCTTCGCACGATCAACACACGTCGACGATCTTAAGGCTTTACTTCGCGCACCACTTTGGCCCAAGCCTCATCAACGGCGACCGCGGTCATCGCGCGGCCAAGCGAAAGGGTAGGGGCAAAGAGTGTCAGGCGGTATTCCTCGAGGAGCCAGCGATAGCGCTCAATCGCGGGGAGGAGCACACCCGGCTGGGCCGCCCAATCACCCGCATCTGCGTTGATTGTCGGTGCCGCGCGACGGGCACCGGGGAGCGCGGTGCGGTTTTTAAGTCCAGACTGTATTTCCATCGTGTGGGGCGGCAGATCGGCATTACCGGGGTTCCGCGTGCTAGCTGCCGAGGCCTCCTTTTCACTGCCAATGTTACTCGCGCTCGAAAGACCGTCGGAAGGTTTGCCGTTCCGCTTCGCTCGCCCTGTGGCGATCAACACTTGATCCGGGTCGTTCTGGCGCAAAGCGGTTCCTACGGGCGCGCCACCTGCCGCCGCCGCGGCTGCGCGTTCGGCGGACATCTGCGCAGCGACCCAGCCGGTGAATCGCTTCCATCGAGGTGCGAGTTCGGCGAGTGCCTTTGTTTCAACGCCGCTGCCATCCTCGCGGAGCGAAAAGAGGCGTTGGCGGATAGCCTCCACGTAGCGAGGCAGATGACGTAAGTTTTCCCAACGTAATCGCTTGAGAAATCCCAGGGGCATCAAGTAGGCGCTTTGTTCACGCATGTCCGCCATGCTCGGTGCCCAGAGCCGGGGGGTGCCACCAGCGAAACGGGCAGCGACCTTAAATCTGGCATCAAGTAATTGGTGCAGCGAGCCGCCAACTTCAACCACTGCCTGACCTAAGCGCCCCCACTGCTCGTCACGCCTTGCTTCAAAGGCGTCGGGAGTCGTGATTGGGGCCTGATTCCAAAGAAACACGCGGTCGCACACCACGCAAGAGAGCGAATCTGCGAGCTCAGAGGAAGTCCCTAGCGGTGCGAAATAACGTAACATTTCGCTCCAGAGCGGCATGGCAGCGCATCGTTCCTTGAGTTCGCTCTCGCAGGCGAGCGCGAAGAGCCGCCGGATGCCAAAGTAAGTCGCGGCGTCGGCCTCCCGCCTCTGCTCAAAGAGTGTCAGACTCACGCTTTCGACGCGATCGATTATGGCAGGATACGCGATGGTTTGCGGGGATTCGCCGGCCACCACCTCGCTCACTAGCGGTCCAAATGTCCATGAGACAAGCCCCTCTTGGCGGAACTGGTTTCTTGCCACTGCCGCCATCGCCTTTGCAACTCGCGGCGCGAGCCGGGTTCGAAGCTCGCCTATCACCCGGCTTACTCCCACCTCGCGTCCGGCGTGGTCCACAACTTCGAGCCTTGGTTGTAAGTGCGTGGGGAGCATAACGCTGCGTTCCCCCATCGGCCATACGTCGGGATCAATCTTACAATCGAAGAGGGTGAGCACCGTCTTGCTGAGGGCCTGGGCGAGCGAGCCTTCACCAAAAGAAAGCATCTGTGTCAACGTGGGGGCGAGCATGCGGGCATCAATTGCGTTTGCAAGTGCTGCCGCTTCGAGCTGGGACCTATGCTGTTTGGGCAGCGCCTTTACAGCCGCCGCGATTAACTCAGGAAGCATCCCGGGCACCAGCCACTCAAGACGCTCGGAACTAAGGTCATTAAGATGCTCAAGTCGCACAACGAATGTAAGCCCATCGCGCTCTTTGCCCGGTTCGAGGGCATACTCGAGAGTTATATCGCACGACGCCAAAGTGATCTGGTTGGGAAACTCAACCTGCGTGGTGAGGCGGGTTCGCGCAGGGGCTGTCAACCGTTGGGAAGCTGTGGCGACGGCGAGCGACACGTTGCCCCCCGACTCCAGCCAGCCCGCAAACGTCGCGGCATCATGCACATGCGACGGAATCTGATTCGAGATTAGCCCCTCGATTGCCTCCTCTGATTCGAGGGCTTCGGGCGACCGTAACTTTGCGACTGCGGTGTCGGCCTGCGCGATAGCCTCGGCGTTTGGGCGCATGAAAGCGACAGGCAGCTTGGCTTCGCCGCGAAGCAGGCCGTGACGGATGAAGAGCGTCCTCGCCGCGTCCGCATCATGTTGGAACAGGGGCACTTTACGCCGCGGAACAATTACTGCTCCGGCGAGCGACACTCGCTCCCAGGCTACCGCCGCACCGAGGTCTTTGTCAAAGTGCGAATCGGTCACAGCGCTGACCATCACGTGCTGTGCAAGTTCCTCTACCCATTGAGGCTCGATCTTGGCGCAGGTGCGGGCGTAGAGGCGGGTGGTTTGAACCAGCTCGCTAGCCATCATCCATCGCGGCCCCTTTTTAAACAGCACGGAACCGGGGAAGATACTTATCTTGTTCCCGCGACTGCCACGGTATGTTACATCGGTGGAGGCGCCCTCCTCGCGGCAGCAGAGGTTTGAGAGTAAACCGGTGAGCAGCGACCGGTGGATTGAGTCCGCCAACTTGGGCGAGAGGGGACGGGTGGAAGCCGCGTTAGACGCACCTCCGTCGGCTTCGTCCAGATCTTCATCGGACAAATTAAGGTCAGAAGCGTCATCTTGGGCGGCGGTTTCACCGACGATTGATTGTAACTGTCGATGGGTCTGCTCCCATTCTCGCATTCTATTAACAGAAAGATAGCGGTCTCGGCACCAAGCGAAGAGATCCGCGTGCCGTGAACGAGCCCGCGCGTGCTGATATTGATCCCAGATATTAAGCAGGACAAGGAAATCCGATGTTTCGTTAAAGAACGTAAGATGCGCCGTATCCGCCTCGCGTTGGCGGGCCATCGGTCGGTCGCGCGGATCCTGGATGGAGAGGGCCGCCGCGAGCACCAGGACTTCTGGCAGACAGCCGTTCACTTCGGCGGCGATAAGCATTCTGCCAATCTTGGGGTCGGCGGGAATCTTGGCAAGGCGTTCGCCGATGGGTGTAAGTTCGCCCGTGCAATCCGGGGCGGTGAGCGCTTGAAGTTCGTGAAGGGTGGAGTATCCGTCGATAATCGATGAATCGTCCGGGCGTTGAACGAAATCAAACTTTTCGATATTGCCGAGGCCTAGCGAACGCATCTGAAGTATGACGCCCGCGAGATTGGTGCGCAGGATCTCCGGACGGGTGAAAACCGCGAAGGCATCAAAGTCGGCCTTGCTGTAGAGCCGCAGACATAACCCAGCGCTCACTCGCCCGCAGCGTCCGCTGCGTTGCTTGGCAGAGGCCTGCGAGACATTGACGATGGGCAACTTCTGGACTCGTAGCTGAGGGTCGTAACGGCTCTCTCGCACCAGCCCAGAATCAATGACATACCGAATGCCGGGAACCGTAAGCGATGTTTCGGCGACATTAGTGGCGAGGATTACACGCCGGCTACCAGCGGAAGGTCGTTTAAAGATGCGGTCTTGCTCGGAGTCGGTGAGCCGCGAGTACAAGGGTAGTAACTCAAGATCGCTCAGCCCCGCTCGCCGGAGCGCCGTCATGGCTAAGCGGATATCCTTCTCGCCCGGAAGGAAAATAAGCACATCGCCACTTTCCATGAGGGGCGATGTTACAACTTCGACTGCATCGACGATCTCCTGACCTTGAATCGCCTCATACGCGTCGGCCCGGCCTTCCGCGTCGGAATAGCGAACTTCCACCGGATACATCCTCCCGGAGACTTCGAGAACGGGGGCGAGTTTCTGACCACCGAAGTAATCACTGAACTCGCGCGGGTTGATGGTCGCGGATGTAATGATAAGCTTAAGATCGGGCCGCCGCGGCAACAATCCCTTAATATAACCTAATAAGAAATCGATGTTCATCGAACGCTCGTGAGCTTCATCGATGATCAGCGTGCTGTACTGACGTAGGAGGCGATCGCCCTGCGTCTCAGCGAGCAGGATGCCGTCGGTCATCAACTTAATTCTGGTTCGCCGGCTCGTCTGGTCCCCGAACCTAATTTTTACCCCGACCTCATCGCCCAGCGAGACACGCATCTCCTCGGCAATCCGCTGGGCGACGCTCCTCGCCGCGAGTCGCCGGGGCTGCGTGTGCCCGATGAGCCCGCGTTCACCAAGTCCCATCTGCATGCATATCTGCGGAAGCTGAGTTGTTTTTCCCGAGCCTGTTTCGCCGCAGATGATGCAGACCTGATGCGACCGGATTGCCTCAACGATGTCGTCGCGGCGTAGAAGAATCGGAAGTTGAGGCAAACTAGGACCATGGCTCATCGGGTGCTGAAGGGTAGCGATGGCAGTGGGTTGTCGGGCCGCCCAGATTGTTTAATCGGCGAATGCGACCATCAGACCGCGCTGGCCTTACGATCGCTCTTCGTTGAGCGTGCAGGCGACGTTGAGCTACTCTTTAATTTTCTTCTGAAGCTCCCGCAACGCTGCTTTTGATTCTTTGGGGGAGAGGTCGATCCCCGATCATCTTTACGTCGCAGCGGGGCCCAAAGAGGAAGCAGACGAACTCTTTGCGAAGTTCGTTCCATTGGACGACTCGGGTGCCTGTCTCTCCGATTTCAATCCGGACGCAGGTGTAGATCGCACTGATGTTCAAGCGTTTTTCCAAGCGTGGTTGGAGGCTGATCTGTCGACCACTCCTTTAGCGGATTCAAACGCCGACGGAGAAATCGGCGGTTCCGATGTCGAGGCCTTGTTCTTAGCATGGCAAACCTGTGCGTGCTAGTCTGGGTGAGGAGGCCTCGATTGGTCTTGAGGCGGCTAAACGTGCCCGCGCTGGGTCAATCTCCTTGCTCTCGTCGGCGGCCCTTCTACCATCACAACATGCCCCAAGCAGCCCCCGCAGTTCGCCCGCGCCGCAACCTTCTGGCTCTAGCCGTGAGCCTGCTGATATCAGCAGTGTTTTGCGCTCCGAACGTGCTCGCTGACGACTACACGGATCGGGCCAACAAGTCATATGGCGACATCCCGGCCAACCGGCGCAGCGACACGGTGCTGATCCCGTTGCTGCTCAAGCTTGAGCCCGCACCTCCGGCGCTGAAGAAGCAATACGCCGCGACAATGCTGCTGACGGATATGACAGGATGGGCGGAGGCCGCGAAGTGGGCGGCGGGCGCTCCGCAGCAAGAAGCGATTAAATCGCTCGCATCGGTGACGCAAGAGAAAGATTGGCGCAAGGCTTTCGGTTTCGGCCAGCCGTACGGTCTTGACGGGGTTGACTTACCTTTGATCCAAGCGGGCGCGTACACGGATCTTGGCGATCCGCCGACGCTCGCCGCGGCGAAAGTCGGCTATCTTCCGTTGCTGGACTCACTTATGATCCTTGTGAACGTCGAGGCGACACGCCTGACGTCCGAAGGGAAAGTAAATGAAGCGATCGATCTGCTCACCAACGGACTCTTCTTTGCAAGACAGATCGCAGAGCGACAGTTGCACGTCGAGATGATGTGGGGCATGACGCAGATGCACTCACTCGCCGAGCGTGTGCGCGACGTGGTGTATTTGGATTCTTTGAGTGCGAACAAGCTCGATACGACGAAGCTCTTAGAGCAGATTAAGCGGCTAGACGACCGGAGCAACGCTTACCTCGATCTCCTACGGGTCAAGTTCCCGGTTGGGGACCGCGCCGCTGCGGAGCAGTTAGTGGCTCGGATCTATTCCTCCGGCAACCTCGTTGATCCGCAGGTCTTCGCATCGACGATGTCGCGACTCACGAGCACCACACGTCCGCTCCGGTTGTTCAGTGAATCGGGAAAATGGCGATCTGTCGGTTCTTCGCAGGCCGCTAAGGCTGAGGCGATTACTCAGACGGGGGCGATCTTCGCTGACTGGGAGACTCGGTGGAACATCCCCCTCTTTGACCGGCGGCTTACCAACCTCTCCGCGTACCAAACGATGGACAATAGCCGCTTCGCCTCACTCCACGCCATCGTTCCCGATGCCTCGACCGCTTACGGGCTTCGGGTTTTGACCCGGGTAGAGTTAATCGGCACCCGACACGCGCTCGCAGTGATGGGGCATCGTAAGAATATCGGGCAGTTCCCACCTCAGCTGTCGTCGGTGCGCCCCGGGTTCCTCAAGGAAATCGAGGCCGATCCGTTCAATCGCGATACGGCCAACGGGCAAAAACCCCCGCTTGGTTACTTTGTTCCCGTGCGCGATACCGAGTTCATCAATGGCAAGGGAAACCCGCATGATATGAAAATCGTCGTCCTCGGAAGGCCCTTTGACCGCCGTTTCCAAGAGGAAACTTTTATTATGTACTCGGTGGGCTCGGACAACGCTGGCAACAACGCCAAGCGCTTGCAGAATACCTTCGACGTGGTGCAGGGGGCGGACTACCTGATCTGGCCCCCGGTTCTCTCCCTGGCGCGTCAGCACCTGATCGACGAAGGCGAACTGAAATAGCGCGGGCGTCGGCACCGCGGCTTACCATTCCACAGACTCATCGCTTCTCCACCTGAAACTTATGTCATCACTGAACAACGTCCACAAATGTGTTATTATTGGCTCGGGTCCGGCTGGCTGGACCGCCGCAATTTACGCGGCCCGCGCTCAGCTTGAACCCGTCGTGTATACCGGCGTACCCAAGCAGGATCCCGGCCCAATGCTCCCGGGTGGCCAGTTAATGTTAACTACTGAAGTGGAAAACTATCCCGGCTTTGAGGACGGGGTGATGGGCCCGGAGATGATGGAAAAGTTTCGTAAGCAGGCCGAGCGGTTCGGCACCCGCGTCGTAGAAGAGGATGTGAATCGCTGCGATTTTACCACCAAGCCCTTCACGTTGCATACCGACGGCGGCGAGGTCAAGGCGCATAGTATAATTATCGCTACGGGCGCTGTCGCGAACTGGATGGGGCTTCCCAACGAAATGCGCCTCGCAATGACCGGGGGCGGTGTCTCCGCGTGCGCTGTTTGCGATGGGGCATTGCCAGCGTTTCGGGGGCAACCTCTCGCGGTAGTGGGCGGGGGCGACACGGCGATGGAAGAGGGCACTTATCTTACGAAGTTCGCCAGCACGGTTTACGTTATCCACCGTCGCGACTCACTCCGCGCCAGCAAAATAATGCAGCAGCGCTACATGGACCGGCCCAACGCAAAGGTTTTGTTCAATAAGCGGGTCGTCGATGTGCTAGGCGGCGAAAAGATCGAGGCGGTGCTTCTTGAAGATACCGTCACCGGCGAGCAGTCGCGGTTGGATGTGAAAGGGCTTTTCATCGCGATCGGCCATACCCCTTCCACACGCTTCCTGAAAGATAGCGGTATGGAGCTGAACGAAGCTGGTTACGTTGCGCTGCACTCTCGCGGCAGCAAGACCAATATCGCGGGGGTCTTCGCAGCCGGGGACGTTGCCGACTTTGAGTATCGCCAAGCCGTCACCGCCGCGGGCATGGGATGCCAGGCCGCGCTCGACTGTGAGCGGTGGCTTGCCGCAAACAATGTCCACTGATTATTAATTTAACTTTCGCCAGGTAATCCCCACGTACGACCGCCCTCGGTCTGCGAGCTGACAGATTTTCACCGCAATCTTAAAGGAGATCGGTGCGGCACGTGTCGCGCTACCACCGCGCCTTCACTCCGCATGAGCGGGGCTCCCGGCGCGATTGCAAGCGAGCTTGCGAAGTAAGAGGCCGCGTCAGAATGCTCGACTCAACACGCCGACTTAGTTAACAGCAGTTCAAAGGTTATACACGAGCTCGGCGCGATCTGTGAGGTGCTTCAGCAGCGGCTTAGCAGAAAGCTCTTTGCCTGTGATCCGCTTGCAGAGTTCGCCGGCCCGGTAACGGCGGCCATGCTTGTGAACTTTCTCATTAAGCCACTGCTTGAGGTCGGCGAACTTGCCCTTGGCGATGTCCCTTTGTAAGTCCGGCAGATCGCTATTAATTCGCTCCCAGAACTGGGCCGCATAGAGGTTGCCCAAGGTGTAAGTCGGGAAGTAACCTATCAGGCCGAATGACCAGTGTACGTCTTGAAGGCAGCCCCGACGCTCATCGGGCACGGCCACGCCGAGATACTCCTGGTAGCGCCGGTTCCACTCACCGGGAATATCTTTCACTTTCATCGAGCCATTGATCAACGCTCGCTCGATCTCGAACCGGACCATAACGTGGAGATTGTAAGTCGCTTCATCCGCTTCGACTCGAATAAGGCTGGGCCGTGAGGTGTTGACGGCCATGAAGTAATCTTTAGCATCGTACTTTCCCAGCTGTTTCCCGAGAATCTTTTTAGCGTGCGGCAGGGCCCACTTCCAAAACGGCTTGCTCCGACCCACAAAGTTCTCCCACATCCGGCTTTGGCTTTCGTGGATGCCCAGTGAAATGTCACCCGCACGAGGCTCTCCGAAGTAGTTATGCTTAGGCAGCCCCTGCTCGTAGAGGCCGTGGCCCATCTCGTGCATAGTCCCATAGAGCGCATCGGTAAACTTCTCTTCGCGATAGCGGGTTGTTAATCGCGTGTCTCCCGGTCCGATCCCTGAGCAGAAAGGGTGCGTGGTTACATCTAATCGACCCGCTTGGGTGTCGAATCCACAAGCGCCCATTACGAAATTCCCGAAGGAGTGCTGCTTCGCCGGTTCAATCTTAACTTTTAACGGTTTCTCGCTGGGGGGAGTGCCACTCTCCTTGACCCGCGCGAGAAGTGCCGAAAGCTCATTTCGCAGCGGCGTAAATGTGGCTTGAATCATCGATGCCGTCGCTCCCGGCTCGTATTCGTCTATAAGGTTGTCGTACGCTTCACCGCCCGGGGCGATGCCGTAACACTCTGATTTCCGCTTTGTCAGCGTGAGCATCTTTTCAAGCCAAGGCGCAAACATCTGCCAGTCGCTCTTCTCTCGCGCTTGCTTCCAAACTTCCTGAGACTGGCTGCCAACCTTGGCGAGTTCCGCGACCAACTCGCCGGGCAACTTAGTCGCGAGATCATAATCTCGCCGCATTTCGCGCAAGTTTGCCGCGGTCTCGCTTCCGGGCTTCATGAGAGTGTCATCGGCCTCGCAGGCCGAAATTAGTTGGCCCACATTGGGTCCAGTGCGTCGAGCATGAACAATTTCGGCGAGGATTGACGCTTGCTCGGCTCTACCCGCGGCCCCTGCGGGCGGCATATATGTCTCCTGATCCCAACTGGCCAGCGAAGCGACTGCGTTCAGGTGCGCGGCCCCACGTAAAAGCAAACATAACTGAGTGTAGGAAGCCGAAGACATATTTCTCTTTCTGCGTAATTAGCATCCAACAAAGGCCCACCGCGCCTACAGCTATGCCTTCACCGCACTGCCGAGCGCGCAGAGCGCGTACGAGGCGATCAGGATCGGATTGTTCTCCATCCACCGATCATCGACCACCTTGAACGAGCCATCGGCTTGCTGGAGCGACGAGAGTTTAGAGGCGAGGTCCTTGCGCCACAGATGCCGGACCCGTTCACCAGCCGCGGAGACAGTCTCAATTTCGTCTTCCCCCCAAGCAGCCAGCGCCTTGGAAAACGTAATATAATAATAATACAGACCGTCGGTGCCCAAACGCGGATTCTCTTCCAGCGTGTAGTTCTTGCCAATCCACTCTCGGGCCGCGAGCACCCTTGGGTCGGATTTCTTCAAGCCAGCATAGAGGTAACTTTTGAATCCCGCGTAAGTCATCGATCCGTAGGATCGCAAGCGACTGGCGGTGGTTCCGTCGCTTAAAGTCTCATCGCTCAACCCCGCGAAACTCTGCCCCACAGCCGGGGAGGACTTATTCTCGCCGGTGGCGTAAATGAATCCACCCTGGCGCGAACCGATTGCGTAGGCCTGGTCGTTCACCGCTGCTTTTACCCCGTCCACGCTTTGCGTACTTTCCAGCATCTGCACACGTTGCAAGAACGTGACCGCCCTTTTCATCGCGGGGTCGGTTCCATCCACCCCCGCTGCGTGCAATGCTTCGACGAAGAACGCAGTGTTTGAGAGATCAGGCCGGCCGTGCCGGCCGTAGCCAACTCCGCCATAAAACGGATTTTTGGAATCCACCACCGCGGCGGACTCGGTTTCTCTTACCACTGCATCCTCGCCATTCTGAAGCGTCCGCAAAAAAGCGAGCGCTCGGGCTTTGGCATCGTCCACCAGCGGGCTTGATTTTAAGGCGCATAGCGAGGTCAGGCAGATCGCCGTATTGTAACTAGGCAACAACTTATCATAAATGCCTCCGTCTGGCTGTTGCATTCCCAGAATATACTTCACCGCGCCCGCCACTATTAAGTCATCTTCCGTCACGCCGGTATAAGACTTGGTGGACAAGAGCCCCGACAGCACCAAGCCTGTAATCGCAGGGAACACCGGGGCCCCTCCACCGCCGCTGACTCCATCCGGCTTAACGGCGCCCTTGTCGCCTGCTGGAGCGACCTCAAAGCTACCAGTATTACCATCCTGGCGCGAGCGCAAGAAGCTCACAGTCCGCTTAGCCGTCTGTGCGGCATCGTTTCCATCGGCCCCATTCGTTATATCGGTTTGTGAGGCTTTGACGCCCTCACGCAACTCGGCAGCCGCGGCCTGAGCGCCACGAAGCCCGGCACCTAGCGCGGCGGCCCCCAGCACCGCAGTCACCGCGCTTCCAACGAATGTACGGCGTGTCGTGCGTTTTTCCATTATGCACTAAGAGTAGCACCGCAACGTTTTCGCGCTGACAACCTGCGCTTGTGGGCGGTTTATACGCCGCAGAGGAGAAGCATTGCAACACCTACGGGCGCAGCGGTTTCGATCCGCATGATGTGCGGACCTAGCCCGACAAGTTGGGCGTTAGCGCCCGCAAGCAGCCGCACTTCATCTTCGTGCCATCCGCCTTCAGGACCTACGAAAAAGCCGATGCGCTTGCTCGTGAGTTTGGTGTTTGTCGGCTGACCAACGTCGGCCACGACCTTAACTCGGGCGACCGAATCGCACTCGTGCATGGCCTCTTGCAGCGAGAGAGGAGCATGGACTTGCATCTCCCACGCCCGCATACATTGCTTCATGCTTTCGGTCGCAACGCGTCTCATCCGATCAACCTTGCCCTCACGCGGGTCGACTGTTGTGTGCCGCGTGATCAGTGGAGTGAACGCATTGGCACCCACTTGGGAAAGTGCCTCAACCATCGCCGCGAGCCGATCCCCCTTTGGAGGGGATACATAAGCATGGATATCGGGCGCATTGGGTTCAATGCGCTCCAGTGCATCGATCGTCACCTCCACCTGCCACCCCTCCTCTCGCCCTAACTTAAGCGTCTTGGAGATGGTTCCTCTGGCAATCTGGCCCGCGCCGTTGGCGAGTCGGACGCCATCGCCAGCAAACGCCCTCAGAACCCGCACGGCGTGGTGAGCTTCCTCACCTTCAAAGGTGGTGCGCGAGACAGCCGAGAAGTCGACGCCGGGAAGATAAACGGTGTGTACCGGCATACTTGCTATCACCCACCCAAAACCTCACCCTAGCCTCTTTCACCGGCCAACATGATCCGATGTGACCATCAAGCTGTGCGGCTGGTTCGTCCAAGCATATGCCGCGTCTCCCGAGTCACTTTTTCCGCTGGTGGTCAGTTAACTTTTCCTGCTCATGTCATCCCAACCTGGAGCTACTCCGGTTTCCAACCCACTCTCCTCGCAGGGCCCAACCTTCACAGAGCCTGGCGATGGCGATCAGGATATTACGTCCCGGCTTGATTCACTACTGGCTAGTATGGAAGCCACTGCCAAGCAAATCCAAGATGCGACGAGCGAGGCAGCATCGTCGAGCATGGTCGACGCGACGGTGAATCTCGAGGCCGCGTTGGAGAGCACCATTGCCAGCAGCAACGGTAGCGAGCAAGCATCTAAGCCTGAGGAAACTCAGCCTGTTGAGCCGCACGTGGCGGGTAACCCTCCCTCCGACAAAACCATTCACCCGGATCAACTGCTAGACGCGGACAGACAGCATACAGGTGACGTGATTTACGTGATGAAGGCGTCAGAATCTCTCACCCTGAATCAGACCCAAGCGCCGGCTGAGGCAGGCCTTGGGGGTGATTCAGAACTCGGAGTGGTGTCTGACGGTTCTAACAGCATAGAACCTTCTGATCCAGCGAATGAACAACCAGCAGTTGCATCGCCCGCCGCATCCCATCCAGAGTTAAAGATAGCAGCAACCGCTGCTCCCATCGACGAGCCTAACCTTCCCCCCGCGAAGGTCGATCTGTCCGTTCCGCCACCGGGCATCAATCCGCCTCCGGCGACCGGGCCCTCAGTATTGGGATCGATCGAGGCGCTAGATGCGCAACTCGCTAAGTTAAGCGATGAACTCGCACAGTCCGAACTTACTGAACCCCCGGTCGTCGATCCGGAACCGAGTCCGGCTGTGGCCGCTGACAAAAATCCAGCTCTTGCCACGCACCCGCATTACACCTCGGCTCCATCACCGACATCGGCTGTGGCGGTGACTGCGGTGCCTGCTGCTCCTCAAGCTCCGATTACAGCCGCCGTTTCCGCAGTTTTGCCAACGAGTGGTCCCTCGGCACTTCAAGTCCTGGGGAAAGCCGTGAAGCGCGGCATTGCCATGATTGAACCGGCTCTGCTCCGGATGCTTGCCCCGCTGGGGCGACCACTGGCAACGCAGTTACCGGCGGCCCGCCTAGTCATTGCACTGGCCGCCATTTACTCGCTTGCGCTGGGCGGTTGGGCCGCTCATTACGCGTTTTATGTTCGTCCGGGCACATTTATGGCACATGCTGCAACGGCGTTCAATTTGAAGTCGGGTTCCTTTCCCCACCCGCCCGACGCACACGCTCCCGCAGCAGCCGGTCACGCCGATGCCAAGGCTGGCGATCATGGTGCCGATGCACACGGTTCGAAGCCCGGGGCTTCCGCGGGCAAGGGCAAGAAGCCTCCGGCTAAGAAAAGCGACGCCAAAGCGAAGAAAGCGGCCACGAAAAAGCCGGGTGAAAAGGGCCATCCCGAAGCCAAGGGCGGCCATTAAGCTCGCAACGCTCGATCACCGTTTCGCTTGAGATTAGCCAGATTACATTAACACGCTTCTCAAAACGCTTCGACCTAGCTCGCTCGCTCAAAGCTCATCTCGAGTCGAGTTCCGTGCTTGCTATATTGGGCGCTCGCCATGTAAGCGCGAATCAGCAGAAGTCCGCGCCCTGATCCGCGTTCCAGATTCTCCTCGAGTGTCGGATCAGGCACGCTTTCTGGCTCAAAGCCCGGACCTTGGTCTTCAACCGCGAGGTCAATTCTCTCAGGAGTGGCACGATAGCTGAGCTGGACAGGGACGCTGGCTGGCAACCGAGCATGCCCGTGTCGAAAGGCATTGCTCACCGCTTCGTGCAATGCCAGCCGGATAGCAAAGAGGGCGGCCTTGGCGTAACCAAGGTTCTCTGCCGCAGCGATCACTTGGTTCTGTGCGAGTTCAATCTGCACGGGATCGTTGACGATCCAAAGTGTCGCCTCATCCGGCACCTTCACGGGTTGTCCGCAACGTTCGCTCATACATGAAAGTAAGGAGACTTGTAAACCGCCGCTAAAATGTTGCGGCTGGCCCTGCCTGAGCCGTGACGTCTTCGTCCGTCGAGGCAGGCGCAAAGTGCTCGGACGATCAAAGGTGCAACGGTCATTAGAAGCGCTTAAATCCGCCCGAACAGTACTAAATGATCGGCGATGTACAAGTCTTCGCAGTTTACGCAGTAAAGCTCTTCATGGCATCATGAGTTGTCTCATGAATCTGAAACAACTTGTTGAGGCGGGTGATTACGAATACTTCGTAAATCTGTGAATCAATATTGGCCAAGCGCAGTTGCCCCGATTTAGCACGCACTTTGTTGTTAACAGTAATCAGCGTGCCCAGCGCCGCCGACGACAAGTGCTCAACGTTGGCAAAGCTAATCAGCACACGCGGGGAAGCCTCCGCGTCGATGAGCGCAGCGATCTCCGCGCCAATAATTTGGATGTTGCCTTCATCGAGAATATTGCGATCAACAAACTCAACCTGCGAGACCGCATCTACACGCTTAACCCGCAAACGGGAATCACCAGAAGCCATTGAGAATCTCCACTTACCTTAGGCACAAGACTGCAACATGCACGTAGAGCACCTAGCTATCACGACCGTTACAGCACTCTTGCGCGATACGAACACAGGCCCCCTCACCCAACGAACCGTACGCGCCCTGAAGGGTTTCCGCACGGTCCTTTCCCTTTTACCTTCCTCGCTTTTCCTCCAGGCGGCTGTCGGCAATCGCGCGGGCACCTACTGCCTAGGCGTTATGTCGCTTTTCGGGAATAGCTGAAAAAAGGTTGGCAAGAGGTAGTTTCTCCCACCAGAAACCATTATTCGTCCGCTTACTCGGTAAGTTACGCCGTCACCCTTCGTCGCAGCCACGCCTTCGATCTGCTGCATAACGCGGCATGGTTGCAAGATCATCGGTGCGGGTGCCGGACTATTCGCATCATTGTCAACAGTAAATGCAAGTCGCCCACCGTCCTGAGGCAAGCGGACTATTCGCCCGCGCTTTGACACGAGCAAAGTGCCTTCGTTTGCAATCAACCGCTGGTCGCTTCCCGGGGCAGGCTCACCGGTCGCAGGGACGATTGGGGCCAGTACGACTGGTGCTACCGCGTTCGGAAGAGTTGGCGCGACAGTCGCAGACAGCCGCCTAGGTTCGCTCCCGCCAGCCCGCTGACCCTCCAATTCGCGAATCAGTTCCGTCACCTGCGGATCGCGCAGCGCGCTCGCTCGCGGCACGCTTGCCAGCCCGCCATCCCCAGTGGATAAACCCACTGAAGACTGGTCTTTCGCGGGTTTTGGCTGCTCTGGCGTAATTAAGTTCGGCTGTTGCTGAACCGCGAACATTGATGGCAGCAAGAAAGCCCGATCGCGATAGGTAAATACCTGTCCCGCAATTCGAAATGAGACCTCCTCGCCGTTCACGGCTCTTGATGCAAGCATCTGCTCAAGCCGTTGACTTGGCAGAAGCACCATGAGCGGTTGGCCCGCCGCGGCGGACTCCGCAACGGGCACAAAAATTACATCACCCGTCTCGGCCACCACAACTTTGCCCACACGATCGATCACAAATGTCCCTTCCGGCAGGGACGTAGCCGCCGGGAACGCCCCGGAGACCGAGTTGGTTGGCAATAGCGGAACGGACGCGATGCTGGATTGGGGCGAAGCGGCGGGCGCGGGATCGACCTTGGCCGGCGGAGCAGGAGGTTGGGCAACCGGCGAACTTGGCGCCCGAGGAGAGTCCTGGGGAGCCGGCTTCGTGCTAGGTTTGGGATCGGCTAACTCTGGATCGTCCTTCGGGCTCGTTGGGGGGGGAGTCTGCTGGGTGGGCTGCTCAAAAATCAGCAAAGTTTGCTCCGCCCCCGACGCGACCGCAGTTACGATCGCAGCGACGGAGAAGCTGCAGGGTACCAATCCGCAGGAGAAGGCAAGCAGTGCAGTGCTGCGAAGGCGCCGGATGAAAGCCTGCCGTGACCTCAGCCCAGAAACCGCGGCCCGGGGGTAGGGCATTAGGGCTTGCGAGTTTGAACCGGTTTGGCGATCGCTCATAGGGAAGGTTATCGACTGAATCGAGCGCTGTCCGCGAAACCCAAGCTCCGCGCGGATTGTTGAGAAAGATCTTTGGTTATAGCGGGAGGTGAGTAAGAAAGGTGGGCAGATTGCGCGACAAGCGTGCTTGATGGGAATACGATCTATTGAATGGTCGGGTGCCAGAGTGGTCCAACGGGGCGGATTGCAAATCCGTTTTTCGTGGGTTCGAATCCCACCCCGACCTTTATCGAGCAAGGCGTGACGCGGCGTGCAAGGGCACATTCGGGCGTAGATGGCTTGTTTTCAGGCCTTGAAGCATCATTCTGGCAATCAGAGCCGCTTCCCGTCCTCACTTCCCGAATTTGCCACTCGAAAGATGCCGCTGCTTTTCTGGCATCGTGCGCGTTCCCGGTGTTCGGTCGAAGCCAGTTAGCAGCATCCGCATCCTTCGCTCCCGCTTGTTCCAGTCCAAGCCGTATCCGGGTTGGTACGTCAACATCCGCCGCCCACACAACGGAGAGCGCGTTAAGCCAGCTGTCGCGCGTTTGGTGAAGGGCCGCGAGAACGTGCCCCACTTCATCCCGTGTCAACCCATCGAATCGGTAAACCGCTGCCGGTTGGCCCGTGCCATATCGTAACAATAGAAACGCCGCTTCCATGCTTCACCGTCCTTAGTTTGGGCCGGTCGATTGGCATGGTGAAGGACGGTCCACCATGCCAATCGAGCCGTTCATCGGGGGATCAATCCCGATGCCCATTAGAAATAAGTTTATGCGGCAGTCTGGCGGGCGGTCTACAAACTCCCGTTGTGTGAAGGAAAGCACGCGCCACACTCTACAGCACCGGGCGGAAGGTTCCGGAACGTGCGCGTGTGGACCGATGAGCCTTAATGATAATCAGTTCTCATTATTATTGACAGTTCCGCCCCGTGCGTGTGTGGGCCGGTGCTCGGCTCTTTCCATGCCCTTCTTTATCTACCTTTTTCTCTCACGCATCACTCGTGCCAACTTCACTTTCTTGCTTCGTATGAAAGATGCGAAACAAGGGAATTGGCTTCTTCCAGCCCAAACGTAAATAAATCGCTGTGGCCGCGACGATCAATACGAAAACGACAACAAGTCCATTGGGTGAACTGGATCGCTCGAAAGGGTTGACCCAGATCAGCGAGATAGCCAACAAAACGACACAAAGTGCGCCAACGGCAAACCGCTTCTGTGGGTCAACGCCCGGGGTGCTGACTGGTGACGTGACGAAGGGCAAAGCTGCCCACGGTAAGGCTAACGCGACTATCCAGATACTTTCTACTTGCAGCGAACCCCATCTAGCAGTTTCAATGACCGCTGGAACCACTGCTATCGCAATAAATAAGACAATGGGGCCGATTTCCAAGAGCATCGCAGGCCAAGATCGCTTCGTCATTGATACTAATTCCTTTCCAAGCCCTTCCGCACCTACCTCTTTCTTTACTGGTTGACCCTCAGACAATTTTGTCTCAGGGTCGGTTTCGCCCTTCCAAGCCTTTCTCCCAGCTAAGTACATTGTGCCCACCGCGATCAATACTAAAACGTACCACAAATCCTGTGGAGCGATACCAAATTCTTTTGGTAAGTTTGCCGCCTGCTCCTTCGCCAAATTAGCTTCCGCTATTTTCTGCTTGGTCGTCTTGTATACTGGCGATGTGGCTTCAGAAATGTCGGGCATGGGCGGGGTGTCCTTAGACCCTACGAAAAAAGTTTCGGAGGGTCGGGTTTGTCAAAAAGGGCTTGTTTTGTGGGGTTTGACCTTACGGATAGTTTATCCGTAAGGTCGGTTCTGATTCTACGGATTACCGCCTCTCGCGTGCCAGATCCTTTTATAGCTGGCGTTCTGCCGTTAAAGGAACCGTATGCTCGAACAGGTTCGGGGGTCCGGTAGTCGGTCGTCCATAATGGTTTCTACTCACAATCGCTCCGTGCCCGAGGAAATGAATGTAAGTACGTCCGGCAAAGTATACCAC
>CAYVFW010000036.1:0-16544 GCA_964450325.1 uncultured Phycisphaeraceae bacterium
CTCCTCCGCATTATTCTGGGTTTGGAGCGCTCGACCCACGGAAGCGTCACCGTCTGCGGCCTCTCGCCGCAACAGGCACGCCGCCAAGGTTTAATCGGTTACGTTCCTCAGCGGGCAGAGGCAGAACTTATGTTGCCCCTGAACGCCCGCCAGACGGTCGCCTTGGCCGCGTCGTGGAGGCTCTCGCCCTTCGCGCGCCTGTCGCCAGCCGATTCAGCACGCGTCGACGCTGTTCTTGAGTTAGTGGGTGCCTCTCAATATAAGCTAAAGCCGATCCGGGAGCTCTCGGGCGGTGAGCTCCAGCGTATCTTCATCGCTCGCGCGCTCGTCTCCCGTCCGCGAATACTGGCACTCGACGAGCCGATGGTCGGCATCGACGCGGCGGGCCAGCAGCAGTTCGCCCAACTCTTGACGCAGGTGCACGCCGCCACAGGAGTTACGATGCTCACTGTAACTCACGACTTGCGCGCCATCGCCGCAGGCAGCGACCATGTCGCCTGCTTGGCTCGCCGCCTCCACAGCCACACCACGCCGGCAGGCCTAACCCCGTTGGTGCTCGCCGAACTTTTCAGCCACGATGTCGCTGGTCTGATGGGAAGCCTCGCCGGCGTTCACGTCCACGCTCACGGTTCCAGTGAAGCTTGTCCCGAGCATCCAGCATCTATTCCGCTAAACATGGTCGCTCCGCGACGCGACAGCGACGCACCCCTCCGACCCGGCCTTGGCCCACAGCTCCAGCCGGAGGATCGTCCCGGGCCTTCGGGCCAACATAATATTGGCGGAGACATCACGCCATGAACTTGTTTAAAGTGTTGAACACTCCAGAACTCGCGGAGTTATACTTGGCCGCGTTCTGCGCGGCACTCCCTATCGTAATTATTTGCGGGGTCTTTAGCGTGCTGGTGGTGGTCAAGCGCCTGGGGTTTATCGGCCAAGGTGTCAGCCATAGCGCCTTCGGCGGGGTCGGCGTCGTTGCGCTGCTTCTGGGCACGGGGGTCATCTCCGCCGATGGTCCCGCCGCGGCGGTCATCCAACTGGGAATCATCGCGGGGTTTTGCACGCTCGCGGCTTGTGCGATGGGTCTATTCAGCGATCGAAGGTCGTTGCCGTTGGATACTGCCATCGGCGTGCTGTTGGTGGGCTCGATGTCGCTTGGAGCGATTCTGGTGCAGGCCGGACGAAACGCCGCGGAGGCACGCGGCAAACCAGGGCTTGTGCAATCGTGGGAGTCGATTTTATTCGGATCAATTATGTCAGCCGGTTGGAGCGACGCAGCGCTCGCGGCATTGTTATGTTTGGCCCTGCTCGCCGTCGCCTGGTACATCCGGCGTCCGCTCCTCTTCTGGGCGGTTGATGAGGAGTCCGCTCGCGCGTTCGGTGTAGCAACACTGCGCATCAAACTTACTTTCCTGGTTTTACTCGCGCTCGCGATTGTTGTCGCGATGAAGCTGACGGGAGTTATCCTTGCGACCGCGCTGCTGGCCTTGCCCGGCGCGATCGGTCTGCGCGTCTGCCGCGCGTGGTGGCCAGCAGTCGGGGTATCGGTCGCATCCAGTTGCGTAGCACTCGTTGCCGGTTTAGCGCTCAGCATCCAATCTGATTGGCCAGCAGGCCCAAGCATTGTTGCGGTGCTCATCGCCCTGTTCCTCGCCGCGATCATCGCAGACAAGGCGCGACGCATCGTAACTTCGCACACCTATAGTTGAGCATGAAAGCCGAACCACTCCTGGCCGAACTCAATCGCCTTCGCAAAGACTTGAATGAAGATCCCTCGGATGTCGAGTGGCTCGCGCTGCACCACGCCTTCTGCTTTATCAGTTACAAAATGACCGAGTTCCAAAAATACATGGAGGAGCAGACCGCCAAGGGTGCCTTCACCGTAATTGATGACGCGCAGTAGAGCAACGCCCGGTCCCCGAGATCGCTTGGTCGGGCAAGCCAAGCAGCGAATTTCGGCTATGTGACTTGTGGTATAAACGACCTATCCAGCCGCTTCGTTTCGCCAGATAACACCTTCTCCACCGGTCTCCAACGCAAAAATCATCCCTTTGATGCAACAATTTCTGCACTTAACGCGAACGTTTTGGCGATAGGTTCTGTATAAGTATCCGTGGTGAAGTGTTTGCACGACCCCCCGTCAAAAGCGGTGGCTCCAGACATAAGCCACGACGACCGCCGCGTCTTCCGCAAGGATCTCACGACGGGCGATGTGCCGCGAGCGACGGTTCGCGGAGGTGTAGTTCGAGGTGCGGCATACAGACTGCACGCTTGGAGGAACCCTTTTAGCAAGGAGGTGATCCAGTGAAGAACGACTGTAACTTGAGGCTGCGTCACTAAGACGCTACTCGACGGAGTTGCGACTTTTTCTTGTCACCGTGCAACGCACGCAAGGCAAGTTGAGCGCAGCCTCGCTACGGCTACCAACCAACGGCTTCATCGCCCACAAGGGCAGATGCCAACAAAGGTTATAAACGTAGAACCGGCTCTCCCCGCAGGGAAAGCCGGTTTTTTTATGCGCCCTCCAATGAGTTGACCTTCAATCACAAGACACAGCGATGCAAGCGATTCCCACCTCGGAGATGTGGGAATGCACGACCGCGCGGCGGTTGGCGACTCAACTTCCTCGCGCGGGCGCGCGGATGCCAGCGAGCTTCCACCTACCGTCCCTCCCAAATGCCCGCACAACTGTCCATCGGAATTATCGGCCTCGGTTTCATGGGCCGCACTCACGCCGCGGCGTACCAACTCGCCTCTTCGGAGGGCTTTGCGGCCCACCTTGCCGCAGTGTGCGACCCCAACGCCCAGCGTCTGACAGGGCTAACGCCGGTGGTTGGTAATATTAACTCTCAGCAGCCCCCAACCCAGCTCTGGGATCCAAGCGTGGTGAAGGGCTTCACCGATGTTGATAAGTTACTGGCTTCTGATGTAAGCCTGGTCAGTATCTGCACCCACACCGACTCGCACGTAGAGATTGGCATCCGAGCGCTGCGAGCGGGCAAGCATGTGCTCGTGGAAAAGCCTGTTTCGCTCAGTTCCGCGCAGATCACTCAACTGGAAGAGGCGGCGAACGCCGCGAACCGGCTCTGCATCCCCGCGATGTGTATGCGTTATTGGCCGGGGTGGGTTGAGCTACACGACGCGGTGAAGAAGCCTGCCCCGGAGATGGGGCAGCTACGAAGTCTTACATTCCAGAGGCTGGGGACCAGCCCCGCTTGGGGGGGCGGCTTCTATCAGGACGATGCCCGCAGTGGTGGTGTTTTGTTTGACCTGCACATCCACGATGTTGATTTCCTTCAAAACCTCTTGGGACCTCCGCTCGCAGTAAATGCCATCGGAGACTCCCGGCACGTCACAACGCAGTTTTATTACGCTGGGGGTACGGGGCCAGTCCACGTCTGCGCCGAGGGTGCTTGGGACCTCGCACCATCGGCGGGTTTCAGGATGCATTACCTCGCAAACTTTGAGCACGCAACGCTGGACTTTGACCTAGCTAGGTCGCCGCAGTTAATGTTACATTCCAAGGATTCCTCTACGCCCGTAGCACCACAGCGCGATGCGGAACCGCCGCTAACTGGTTACGACTACCAAGCTCGGGCAGTGATCCGCCACGTTTTGGCATTCATCCACGCTCAAGACCAACTCGGAGTGGCCCCCGCCCCCACACTCCCCACACTGGCCGACGCTCGACGCGTAACCGACACCCTCGGGGCGATCTCGCGCAGCCTCAAGTCAGGTCGTCCGGAGCAGATAGCGTACAGCAAGTAGCGCGAGCTTCACGGGCTGCCCCTACGGGTCCAGCCGCCCGCAGGTTAGTGTTTGACACTGCTTAGAACGCAAACTTAGAAAAGTACAACTGGAAAGTAATAACCGGCAAGTAACAACATGGCAAGTCCTAACCGGCAAATTATAACTGCCTCGGCGACACGCCTATCACGTTGAAGGCTTCGATAGCGACTTATCTTCTTTGAAGCCGATCAGGAAGATTCCCAGCACCACCAAGGCAAAGACGACGGGCACGGCCCAGATCATCTCCCAATCGAGAACGGGACCTTCAGCGGTGGTGGTGGTGTAGTTGCCAACGAGCTTGCCGAAGAGAATCGCACCAATGCCCATGCCTAGCCCCTGCGTCAGCAATACCAGAAAACCCTGCGCCTGCCCGCGGATATGGGCCGGAGCCACCTTGTCAACATAGATAAATCCGGTGACAAAGAAGAAGTCGTAGCAGATGCCGTGCAGAGCGATTCCGGCCAGGGTCATCCACATAATTCGGTCGTCCGCAGCGCCCGCGAACAAAGTGTAACGAAGTGCCCAGGCGAGCATCCCCACCGCGAGCATCCACTTAAAGCCAAGCCGCCGGAAAAAGAGGGGCATCAGCAACATGAACACGATCTCGGACATCTGCCCAAGCGACATCTTCAACATAATGTTATCGGCGTTCACATACTCCACGAAGTTGCGTGCATTGGAGTAATACCCCGCGAGCGGAATGCACAGAAGAAATGAACAGATCGCGAAGATGAGGTACGATCGCTTCTTAAACATCCGCAGCGAATCCAGGCCTAATACCTCCCGGGCTGAAATCTTCTTTCCCGCGGCGGGCGGAGGCGTGTTAGGAAGCGTGAAGCAGAAGATGCCCAGCAGAATCGCGCCGATTCCCGCCACATACCACTGAATTGAGGACTTATCGCCATTCGCGACGATGCCCAGCGTTGTGGTGCCAATCGTAATTCCACCCACCACCAAGTTACCGACAATCCAGCCAATCGTTCCCAGCGTCCGCACGGGCGGGAACTGCCGGGCGGGGTCAGACATGTGCGTGAAAGCCAGCGAGTTCGTCAGCGAGAGCGTCGGCATATAACATAACGCATGAGCGAGCAGGATCATCACGTACGGGTGCGTAAACGTCGCGGCCTCAGGCGTCGCCGCAGGCATCGCGGCTCGCTCGACAATCGTCGGCACCGCCAACAGACATGCACCGCCCATGAGGTGCAGAATCCCCAGCACCTTCTGCGTCGCAAAGTAACGATCAGCGATCATACCAACAAAGAAGGGCGAGATGATCGCCGCGATCGGGCAGACGGTGTACGCCCACGCCCCCAGCCCGCCCAACTGAACCGTGCTCATCCAGCCGGTCATGGAGACGTACCACGACCCCCAGATGAAAAACTGGAGGAACATCATGATCGAGAGGCGTAGTTGGATCATCGGGTTCCTAGTGGGGACGAAGGATCCGGAAGTGGCCGAAGGGATTGCGCTCATATACCCAGAGCCTACACCTGCTCGCGCGCAGTTGCAAGCAGAAAAAACGTAATTTATCTGCAATCGCCGGAGATAGTTCGCGGCACCCACCTGAGATCTCGCCGCGCCGTCTTGCCCACAAGCCGCACGGAAAAGATAAGTTCACCTGCCCCTGAAACGTAGATCGCCGCGGCGTCCGCAGGCAAAATACTCGTTAAAACCTCACAATCGGAGGAGGAATTCAGGAGCACGCACGCGGCGGTAGCAAGCGCATCAGCCTCCGCACCGTCGCTCGCGACGAGGGTAACACTGCCGCCAGGTGGTAGCCCCTCGCCGGTCCTGGGGTCAATGATATGAGAGATTTGGCGGCCGCCGATCTCCACGTACTGCTCACTCCCGCCCGAAGTTGAGATGCAAGCGTTCGACACTACAAGCGTACCCACCGGGAGCGAGCCCGAGCCACTGGATACATCAATCTTCCAGCCCGCTGCCCCGGGCGGAGACTCACCCACAGCGATGTCACCCCCAAGCGCAACATAAGCTCGGGGACATCCTTGCAAACGTAACAGTTTGAGTGCCTCCTGCGCCGCATAACCTTTCCCGATAGCCCCAAAGTCAATGGTTACACCCGGCGCGATCAGCCCGATGGATGCACTCGTTTCTGAATCCGGACTACCGCTTGCAGCGGTGACGACATTCACTCGCCGCCAGCCGATCAACCCGCGCGCAAGGCTGACCGCTTGAGGAGACGGCAACTCCAATGTAGCTCTCGATTTTCTCCAAAGCGAAACAGCGGGCCCCGAGGTAATGTCAAAAGCCCCGCCGGTGCGTTCACTTATGGCAAGAGCTTGTCGGGTAATCGCCCCCAGCTCAGCCGCCACCAGCGTTGGTGGACCGCCCGCCGAGCGATTGATCGCCGCTACCGGGCCATCGATACGATAATCGCTCATAAGCGCATCCAGCTCCGCAAGGCGCGCGAATGCGAGCGATGCCGCGGCTCGTGCCTGATCCTCCGACGATGCGTACAACGTAATGGTCGCCTTTACGCCCATGCACAGCCGCGAATATTCGTAGCGCCCCGCAGCGGGCGTTTCGAGCGCGATCACCGGTGTCGATGGCGAGGCACAACTAACCATAGTCAAAACTAATACCGATATTAGAACGAACGCGGCTCTGCAAACAAGGCTCACCGCGGTGTTCACCGCGCGAGCTTTGTCCGAACTGCGGCAGCTTAACCCGACATCAGCGAGCATGGGTATAATCCGGCAAGAGCCGTGGCCTTTCAGAGTCAGGGTGAGGGTGCCCGACTCCGCAAGGGTACGGCCTTAATCCGTGGAGCGACTATTCTTGTCGCTCGCGCAGTTGCTCGTTTCGCACAGCGAACCGACGCAAAAAGGGAGTTAGGAGTCATCGATGATTGCAGGTCTCGTGGTTTCCTTGGCGGCACTTGTTGCGTTTGCTCCGCTTGGGGCAACCGGCGAGCCTGAGGTCAAGGCCCCGCCAAAAGCGAAGGATTCGTCGCGCGCGACGGATATTGCGATGACGCCCGGCACCCTCGCGTTGCGAGAGTTCAAGCAGCAGGTGCCCGCAACCGCCTTTGAGTTTACGATGGTGGCGGTTCCCGCTGATGTGGCCAAAGGAATTAAGGCCTTCTATATAGCTAAGACAGAGCTTACATGGGAGGCCTTTGATGTTTGGGTCTACTCACTAGATGAAGTAGCCTCTGAGTCCGTAAGCGTGAGTGGTAATGGTGGTGGGGGTAGCGAGTCACCTCCTGCCGATGCTGTCACCCGCCCGAGCAAGCCATATCTTCCACCTGATCGCGGGTTTGGTCACGAGGGGTACGCCGCGATTTGTGTAAGCTTTCAGAGCGCTCAAACCTATTGTAAGTGGCTAAGCCGCAAAACCGGCCGCAACTACCGGTTGCCCACGGCGAGCGAGTGGGAACACGCGGCCCGCGCCGATACCGCCGACGGTCCCTACGCCGGCGGGGCGTCACAGCCACAGATCTTAAGCAACTACGCGTGGTATGAAGCCAACTCCGATGGCAAAGCTCACCCGGTGGGAAGTCGTAAGGCTAATGCGTGGGGGCTGGTCGATATGCTGGGAAACGTGGCCGAGTGGGCGGTGAGTGCCGATGGCAAGGGCGTGACCAAGGGGGGATCGTGGCGAGACGCGCCGGAGAAACTAACCATCGAAGGTTCGGTGCCCGCCAGCTCTTCCTGGAACTCGAGCGATCCCCAGGTTCCCAAAAGTAAGTGGTGGTTGGCGGATGGACCCTTTGTCGGGTTCCGGGTTGTGTGCGAAGTAGGTCCAGCCCTCTCGCCTCAACCTGAGCAAGCGGAGCAAACAGAGCAGGCCAATCCCAAAGTTCTCTCACCGGGCGAACAACATAAGTAAATAAATGTCCGACGCTCCTCACGAACCAGAATGTGACGGTTGGCAGGCCTTTGCGGTAGCAATGGGCTCAAACCTAGCCGATCGAGCTCAACTAATTTCTTCGGCGGCGGCGGACATCGCCGCACTGCCTCTCACGCACGTTTCGGCTGTCTCCACATTCTTCGATACTGAGCCCGTGGGCAAGATGGACCAGCCGCGCTTTCTCAACGCAGCCCTCATCGGCCTGACGACATTAACGCCCCACGGCCTGTTTGCTGTGTTATGTGATATCGAGCTGCGGCATGGTCGCACGCGCGGAAGCCAAGAAGCTCGTTGGGGCCCGCGCACGCTGGACCTTGATCTGCTGCTATACGGCACGTCGATTATAAATAGTCACATTCTAACCGTGCCGCACCCGCGGATGCTGGAGCGGACGTTCGTCCTCATCCCGCTCGCGCAGATCGCGCCAGCTTGGTTGGTGCCCGGCGCCGACCTAACCGTCGCCGCGGCGGCCGCACGACTACATCATAATCTTTCGTCATTCACGACCGACGCTTGACCGAGCCAGCACGCCAGCCGAGCTTTCGCTTATGACGCCTGCGCCCGCGGGTGGGCGCGGTTGTAAGCTTCTTGCATACGCGACGTTGTAAGGTGCGTGTAGATCTGCGTAGTGCTCAGGCTCTGGTGACCCAGCATCTCTTGCACGGTGCGCAGATCCGCGCCGTTATCAAGCAGATGGGTCGCAAAGCTATGACGCAGGGTGTGCGGGCTGATGGTCGGGTCAAGGCCGGCTTGCTTGAGATACTTGTCAAGCTTGCGACGGACCGAGCGACTCGAGAGCCGCCCACCGTGCTTATTGACAAACAGCGGGGCTTCAGCCGCGCTTACCTTCGGATGAGGCGAGGCATGAAGAAGTTCGGTGTACCGCTTGATAGCCGCCAGCGCGTGGCTGCCCAACGGCACCATTCGTTCCTTTTTGCCCTTGCCACGCACCTGCAAAGCTTCGCCGCTAGGGTCTAAATCTCCACCGTTAAGGCCCACCAGTTCGCTCACGCGTATCCCGGTAGAATATAACGTTTCGAGCATGGCCCGGTCGCGGCGTCCGAGCATCTCGTTATCGCCGGGAGCCGCGAGCAACTGCTCTACCTGTTCAATCGTAATTGCTTTGGGGAGCCGCTTGGCCTGCCGCGGCGTGCGGATGGTGGTCATGGGGTTGCCCATCGTCACCTGACGCTTATCGCCCCACTTGTAGAACGACCGGAGGGTGGCGATCTTTCGGGCCATCGTCGCCGCGGAGTAACTCTGCGAACCAAGGTGCCCCAGAAACGCCCGCACCAGTTCGGCGGAGGCGGAACGGATCAGTTGTGTTACCGTCTTCGCCGTGCCTTCCCCGCCGCAAGCCAGCGGCGCCGCAAGGGCTTCCGCTTCTTTGGCGAGGTCAACCGTGATAGAATTATCCTTGGCGAGAAACTCAACGAACTGACGAAGATCCGCCCCGTAGCAGCGGGCGGTGTACGGGCTGAAGTGCCGCTCATCGGCGAGGTACTTCGTAAAGGCGTCGGTAATCGGTAGCGTTGACATAAGCACTCCTGCCACTCTATTCACACTCGGAATCCACCAAACATCACGGGGTTCCCGCGTGGGATCTATGGTTCTAGGTCGGCGGCACGCCCGGAAAAGTTGACCGACAGACCGCGATTATCCTGACACCGCCTCGGTCAGCCGTTATAAGCGGAGCAGGCGGCACACGGCATCTTGCTCGCTCCCTCGTCCGGGGACTAACCATTTCTCCACTCTCGCTCCATGTTGCTCGGGGACCGCCCGTTTCACGCGGCTCAACTCGCCCACCCCAACATAGCCTCCCCCACACCCACACTTCCCTAACGCGACCGCTCGCCTCATGTACCAGCGGACAGAACCCTAAAGGCTGTCCGGACCGGCCAACTACTTAATTAAACTCTGGTTCCTGATAACTGGCCCTTACCCTTTCGTACTCCAACCGGCTTTGGTTGTTCTTCCCCTACACGGGTGATAATACCTGTGCTATCGTAGAGAACCCGACCATCCACTCACAGGTCCGAATCGGAAATTTGTGCCCCTTGCCGTCCCGTATCTCCTTTAGTATCAACGGTTTGACGCGTCAAGTTGCGTTGCTCCCGGGAGTTATCCGCTTTATCGGTCCGAGGCACCGACCCTAGACGAATCCACTCCGCCTGAATCAGATCCGAAGCCGTCCTATAACCGCAGTATGTCACGAACAGCGGCATCGACTGCAAATTCCGTTTCCAGCCCGTCGCCGACAGATTGCGCTCTCTCCCCGCTGCGTATGTCATCACATCCGCCTGGACTTGATGATTCCGTCCATCAAATAAGTTTGAGACGCTCGACACCGGGGCGTTGCCAAAACCTCGCTTCACGCCCGGATCCAACTCGGTAGCCCTCGAGAGCAGGTCGCGGGGGTCCACATCCACCGTCGTCGCGGCAAACGCCTGATGCAGCGTGTCACGCGCGTACAACGCCGCGGCGATTCCCAAAATCGGGATGTAAGGGTCGTAAGCGGTGATTGTGGGAACCAGCACCGCATCAGCGCCCAAGAGCGTCGCCAGCGACTTCGCCTGTGCCGAAGTTGTTATGTTCGGAAGCTTTAAACTCCGCATCGCGTCGACGGTGCGGTTCATTGGCAAGCAGCGCACGCCTCGGATTTGTTCAAGCTGGGCCACAAGCTCATCACCCATCGCTAGAACATCGGGCGCTGAAAACCCCGACTCATTACGAGGTGGGGCCACGGCGAAGATAACCTGAGAGCCGTTCGTGGAATAAGGCGCGATGAGCTGCTGCGGCGGCGTCAGCTTATCTGCACGCTGGGATGAGCAGGCGGGAAGCAAAGTCAGAAGCATCGCGACGATGGCCGCACGCCCCGCCAGCACCAGCGGACGCTGCACGGTCGATGCACGGCACGCCAGAAGAGCCATATTAACTCGATAAGAAAGCGCAAAGTATCGTAAGTTCATGGGAGAGAGGGAAAGGGCGCGGGCAAAACGAGGCCAGACACGGCCGCGATGGTTACAAACAGAGCGGTCAATACGTTAGTTCTGCGGATCAGTGCCCGGCCCGGTCGTCGCATCGGCTTGAGCCGTCCCGCGTGCGTCTGTCGTGGCCTGAGCGTCTGTCGTGGTTGTCGCGGGGTCCGCCCGCAGATCAAGCACGGCCTGCGCCGCCCCCAACGCCGGGCTTAACTCCAGAGCCCAGATATTGTCAGTGCCCGTCCGCCCGCTGACATAATATAATACATTATTCGCAGACCAGGCCGGTGAGAGCGCAGCACCCTCGCCCGATGTAAGCCGCACAGTCGCATCGCCCGCGATGCTGGTCATCCACAACGAAGCATTCGTGGGACGGTCGGCCCGATTGGCGGGGTCAAGCAGATCAACCTGCGAATACGCGATAAACGCCCCATCCGCGCTCCACGTAGGGTGAAGCAAGGCAACATCGCTCGCGCCTTGTATCTGAGTTATGTTTGAGCTGATCCCCTCGGCATAATCCAGCGTCCAGAGCCCGTAACCGCGCCGGCCGCGCTCACGGCTCAGTTGAAACAGGATTTTGTCGCTAGCATTCTCGCCCGTCCCTGCTACCGGGCACCAACGCGGCGCGACGCCATAACCAATAAAGTTAGCGGTGGCGTTGTTGCCCGCCTTGGTGATCCACAGTTCCCACCGGTTCGCGCTCTCGCCCCCATCGTTGTAACGACAATACACCAACCGTTGCCCATCAGGCGACCACGAGGGATGTGTTTCATCCGAAGCATCGCCAGTCACCTGCACGGCCTTGCCGCCCGCCGCAGGCATGATGTAAATGTCCCAGTTGCCAGAGCGGTTGGAAGCAAATGCAAGCTTGGTTCCATCCGGGCTGATGGCCGGCATGGAATCATCGGCGGGGTCAGATGTAAGCTGCGTAAGCACCTTGCTATCCACGCGCTTGACATAAATATCACTGGTGGGGCGGTGCTGGGTGCTGACAAAATATAAGTGCGAACCATTCCCGGAGATGCACGGATCAAAGTCCGCGCCCTCAGAGGCATACGTAACGCGTGTGATGTTGATAGTGGCTCCGCCCAGTTGCTTCGCGAGCAGCGCGGGGGAGGTGGGGGTGCCAGGGGTGCCCAGGGTGTTGAGGTTGCCGGGGGAGGTCCTCGCACCGGCGGCCAACTGCTCCGCGTTGTCGGGCTTACTCGGGCTTACGTTAGCCACCGGCTGAGTGCTGGAGCAGGACGCGAGAAGCGCCGCAACAGAGGAAAAGACGAGAACCATCGGAAGACGAACTAGCATGAGGCCACCCTTTCGTTAGACGCTTTGTCCTCATCTGAGCGCAACGGCGCGATACAGCATGGTGAAGTCTTAACGAGCAGAGAATCGTCGCCGCGGCGGGGAGCGCATGATTTCTAGAGGCCCGGCTTGGGTGATCCGCAAGGCCCCGAGCGACGCGGCTTCCGCGAGCAGGATGCTGTCCTTTAAACCCGGCAGGTCAACAATTCCACTTCGAGCAGGCCCAAGGGGCCCCAATCAACAGAACTTGCCCACTCAATATTACGTCGCCTTCAGGAACGCAAGATACTCGATGTTCCCCGTCCCCTTTCCCTTATGTTCCCCCCCCAGCAGAGGGGAAGGGGTCGTGGCGATCACGCTGACACCCAGCGCAGGCAGCCGGGCGAGTGTCGCCTCCATCACATCCAGCGACTGCTGAGGGCTTAGCACCCCTCCACGCGGCAACGGCGCGGCGTCCACTTCCTTCAGTTCATAGTGAGGTTTAATTAAACTTATAATCCCCATCGGCGAGGGGTAACCCGCCAGCCACGCTAGCGCGGCGGGAATAAGCAGCCGCTGCGGAGTCCAACCTAAATCCGCAACCGCCAACGCAACACCCCCCGAAGGTGGTACCGCGTGCAGCGCGTTCGTGCGCTCCGTAACAACCACCCGAGGGTCGTTGCGGAGCTTCCACGCGAGCTGACCATAAGCGGTATCTACCGCATGGACTTTTGTTACCCCGTGCTGAAGCAGGCAGTCGGTGAATCCCCCCGTCGAACATCCCAGATCAACGGCACTAAGATTATTTACGTCTAGCGCAAAGGTCGCCAGCGCGTGCTGGAGTTTCAGGCCGCCCCGAGAGACAAAAGTAAGCGAAGTCACGCGAAGAAACGCCCGGAAAAGAGCCTACGGTAACAGAAGCCCGTTAGGCTCGTGGCACGGCTCAACCCCGACAATCGCCACGCCCAGGCGGTCCGCCAGAGCGATCATGTCGAGCTTATCGAGCATAATGACATCGCCCGCGGCGAGCGCGAGGCACGTGCCCCCGTGGGCATGCAGCGCGCGAACCGTATTGACCCCGACGGTGGGAACATCAGAGCGGCGATCATGACCAACCCGCGCACCCTTTACCAGCGACCACCCCTTGGAACGGCAAAGTTTGCCCGCGCGTTCGATCATTCGGTCGGTGCCTTCAACAGCTTCAACCGCGATAATGTCGCGCTCCCGGACGGCAATAGCCTGCCCGATGTCCAGCCGAAGCGTGTGAGCCAAAAGCGGCCACGCAAAGTCAATGTCGGCCTGCTGCAGGATCGAGGGCGCACGCTTGGTCATCGTGCCCACGGTCGCCATGTCTTCGGGGATCGGCCCGGTCGAATCTAAAAGTGCAACGCCCGAGCGATGGAGCTGATCAGCCACTGCGTTCAGCACCGCGTGCGATCGCTTGTCGTGCCGCAGATGCTTATACCACCCCACAACAGTCGCCCAATCCGGAAAGTGGCGAAGCAGCCGCCACGGATCGTGCATCAGCTTAGCTTTATCAACCTTGCCGACCATGATGGCATGGCGGACGCCGAGCTTTGAAAGGATCCGGCCCCAACTGCCCATACGGAGAATGCCCACCGTACGGAACGATGAACATAACTGAGGCAACTCCGGCTCGAACTGATCGGCAAGCCCCAAACAGTGTACCGGATACCCCTGGTCCCTCAGCGAGGTCGCGATCCGAATAGGAAGGCGGCCACCACCCGCAATCAAACCCACCGGGGTCGGTGGTGGGGGTTGATCACAGAAGAAATGCAGAGATGGGGGGACGACGACGGAAGACATACCAGCCCACGCGGGGGGAAAACTTGAGGCCGCCGCGTGAGGTTGTGGTTCACGGACGGCGAAGACCGAAAGTTGAAGGTGTTGAGAGAAAGAGAGAAGCCCGAGCGGGCGTAGACGCAGGAAGAGGTCGAAAGTTACCGATGCAGCAGAGAGATCAGTCTGTTATCTATCGGACGAATGTAGGCCGCCTGCTGAGGGGGAGTGTAAGACATCTGGCGGCCCCAGTCGAGCACCATCCAAACCTTTTATAAACTTTGTGTGAAGCTGGGATTAAGCGATTCATAGGAACGGCCCTTCGAGCCGAGTCAATAACCTGTAGAACGAGCCTGAAAAGGAGCTCTAGCCATGGATTTATACGACGCCAGCGCGGTCCAAAACGAAAAACAAGGAACGCCAAGGCCAAGTTTACGGGTTTTTTTCGCCTGTGCCAACTCCTATCTTCGCGTCCTCAAAGAAGTGGGCGGCTCTGAATACCTCGCCAGATGCCCCAAATGCGGCAAGCGTCAGCGGTTTGTCGTCGGCGAGGGGGGCACCCCGCAGCGAGAGTTCACGTTGGACTGTCGCTAGCTCGCCGCGGCGGAGCGGCACAGTTCTTGAATCTCTAAGGCCCACGAGAGCATAGCGAAAAAAAGCGGGGCATCCATCCACAATCCGGAACTTCCGTCCCCGTCGTTGAGCCAACTGAGCGGAACGAATGAGTCCAGACCGTTATCGCCTGTAAGACCAGACCCGCCCCGTCGTTCGGTTTTCACTCGTGTTCGCCATGAATAAAAAGGCCAAGCAACCAAGGCAGCGTGAGGTCCAGCTCGCAGGGAACAAACAGGCCCGCACATTTGCTCGCGCCTTGCGGCAAGCAGAATTCCAGTGAAGTCCAAGCGCGGTCACTTGCCTGCTTATATCGAAGACCTGAGTTTGGCAAGACTCGTTTCGTTCGGGGTAAATCGAGCCTGGCCCGTCTCAGATAGTGTGAGTTCGCCCAGAGACGCATCCACCTCGCGCGCCGCCTGGCACTCAGGGCACGTCACCACATTGTCCGCACTCACCGGCAAGCCGATAAGCGAATAGTTACAAAGCTCGCAAACGCCCCGAGATCGCAGCACATAACGTAATCTTCGCTGTAGCAACAGGTCTCGCATCACGAATGCGGTGAGTGGGCACAAAATGGCCGCAACGATGAGTGCGACTGGCAAGGCGTAAAAATACACGCCGTTGCTCACAATCATGAACTGCGGGTTATTCGGCAAAATCATCGAAAACCAAATGTAAGTCCCTGCAATCGGAAGGCTCGCGATCAACAGCGATGTGCCCACGCAAACAGCCGCAACCACCGTCTTGCGAACCTTGCCGCGCTGTGCCGCGGCGATAAACCGCTCACACTTGTCAGGCTCGTAAGAGTCAAGCTCCGGAAAAGCTGAATAGATCTGTCGAGTGATGAGCCGCATGTGTGCTTACGACCGCAAATTATGGTTCAACCGGGGCGAGGTCAATATCGCTAGACGAAGGTATTTCCGGACCAACGTTATACGACTTGAACGGGGGTGGAACTTGCGAAACATCAAACTTGCCTCCGTCGTCGACACCGTTGACCCCAAAGGCATAGAGTAGAAAGCCTGTCGGGCTCAAGTTATATCTTAGTGGCAGACCGCTCCAAGGGTCCAAGGGTGCGGAGAGGAGTTCTGTCGGCACCAACTCAGCGAGCGTGACGGGGTAGCGGCCCGTGCGGGCGTGGAACTGCTCAATCGCGATCAACGCGGCGACCCGCTCTCGCTGTAACTGTAATGAATCTAGCGCATCGAGGACCGAATCAAAGCGACCAAAGGTATACGAGAATATGGCGAGGTTAGAGATCGGTGCTTCGAGCGTAGACGGGGTGGTCCGCAGAGCACGCGGCGTCGCGGCCAGGTTGGACCCCTGAGTTGTAACAGCACTCAGCGCGAAGATATTAACATCAAATGTTCCCAGCGGAATAAGCGGTACGCCCTGCACCTGATGTGATATCATCTTCCCGATGGGGTCGCCCCCCCACAGTCCGTAGGCCCCGTAACGCACTTCCTCCACTGAGGAAAAAGTCTTCGCGATGCGCCTCTGCTCATAAAGCTGCAGCCCCGACCACACCGATGTGGCCAGCCCTTGGGTAATAGAAGACTTGTAGACCGCGCTAAGCGCGAGAGCAAAGTCCGCACGCGCCGGTGAGCGCAGGGCGCGTGCGGCGGCGGAATGAGTTAAGTTTTCGATATCCGCGCCGACTAGAAAGGAGCGCCACCCCGGCAAGGTGTAGATCGCGTTCGCAATCGCCAAATTATTACGAACGATAGCAGAAAACTGGGCCACTTCCCCTGCATCACACGCCAACTCAAGGCGAGCGAGATTAATATTCGCAGCGATCGTCGCGGTTTTGAGTACAAAAAAATCATACTCAAAAGGCATGACGAAGTCGGCCGATGTCGCCGTGCCAAGCGTGTCGATCGCCGCGAAAACGCCGCGGGTCTCGAGGATGCCAAGTATTTGCGTAGTGGGCACGGAAAAGGGTTGCTGCAACGCCTTCCGTTTACCAGTGGATAGTAAAGAGCGCGCAAGATACCCGTGGTAGTTTTCGCGGCCGCCATTCACGACCAACTGATCGATTTCCTGATCGAAAGCCAACTTATGCTTCGAGGCAAAATCTTTGAGCAGCGGCCAGAAATCCCCGCCCCGCGCCGACGGCACCGTAGTAGCAACAAACTGCGGTTGAGCGTTCACGGTGTAGGTGGCCGGAGAGGGATTTGTCTTCACAAACGCGGCTGCGCGGCTCGCTTGCAG
>CAYVFW010000036.1:16644-19393 GCA_964450325.1 uncultured Phycisphaeraceae bacterium
GTCACCACGCCGCCGCGGGCCGCCGCGACAAAGCGTGCGCACTGCTCATCTCCGAACTGGTCCAGTTCCGAGAAAGCGCGGTAAATCTGTCGGGTCGTAAACCTCATGTGTCAGGGTGTACCGATCATGCCCAGCCGCGGTTCATCCAAAAGCCTTCGAGCGGGACATTCCATCGCCCAAACTGCACGCACGCCCGGCAGAAACCGATGCATCCTTCCATCCGTGCAGCCCTAACTTAAGCGTGCAAGGGCTAAGCACCACTCACTTCGCCGGGTACTCAAACACGCCCCGACCGGACTTGTCGCCCAGACGCCCGGCGGTCACAAGTTGCTTAAGAAGAGGACAGGCGCGGTAGCGGTCGTTGTTAAGCCCGTCCGCGAGCACATTCATAATGTGAACGCAGGTATCCAGGCCGATGAAGTCGGCCAGACGCAGGGGGCCCATGGGAAAGTTACATCCTAGCTTCATAATTCCATCGATCGCGGCGGGCTCCGCCACGCCCTCCATCCAGGCGTAAAAGGCCTCGTTGATCATCGGCATGAGAACGCGGTTGGATACAAAGCCCGCGCGATCGTTGGCCCGCAACGGCGTCTTCCCGAGCTTGGTCGCGAGGTCGATGGTGCGCTCAAGCACTTGATCGGAAGTCTGACTGGCCGGGATCACCTCCACCAGCCCCATCAGCGGCACAGGGTTAAAGAAGTGCATACCGATGACGCGGTGGGCCGATTTTCCCGCCGTCGCAGCGATCTGGGTGATGCTAATTGAACTTGTATTGGTGGCGAGCACGACATCATCAGCCGGGAAGAGCTCGGCGAGCTGCGCAAAGAGTTTGCCTTTGATCCCGGCGTCCTCGATAATCGCCTCGATCACCCAGTTGGCGGGGGCGATCGCGGCGAGATCAGTAACGTACGTAATCCGGGCGAGGGCGGTATCCATCTCCGCTTGGGTGAGCTTTTGTTTCTCGACGAACTTGCCCAGGCTCTTCTTGTGTACCGACTTACATTTATCGGTGGCGCCGGGGAAGGCGTCAAAGACAATTACGTTAATACCAGCGGTAGCGGCGATCTGCGCGATGCCGCCGCCCATTTGGCCGGCGCCGATGATGGCGAGAGTGGAGGGGATGGAGTGGGGCATGAGAGTAAGTGAGGGAGAAGTAAGGGGCAAGGGGGGAAGGCGCCAAGGATACGCGGCGAGGTCAACGGTGACCACGCCGTGCCGGTCGCCGCGGGCCCGCAGAGACGGGCCGCTGACCGTTTCTCAGAGGAAACAATGGGCTGGTGAGTTGAAAAGGTCACCGCGTGGCTTTCAAAGTCACACTACGATTGTGTAGCAATGTCCGACCAGTCTCCAAACACGCCGCGTATCCGTAACTTCAGCATCATCGCGCACATCGACCACGGAAAGAGCACTCTCGCGGATCGTCTCCTGCAGGCGACCAACGCCGTTTCATCGCGCGAAGCGCGCGAGCAGATTCTGGATTCGATGGACCTAGAGCGCGAACGTGGAATTACGATCAAGGCCTCTGCCGTCACCGTCATGCACCGCCACAAGCCAGGCAGCAAAGTAGACGAGCTAGAGACGGACTTTGAAGCACCTATGGGCGAGGGCGGAGAGCATACTAACCAAGCCGGGAAAGCGGAAGACCACGGCGAGCTGTTCATGATGAACTTCATCGACACGCCGGGCCATGTCGATTTTAATTACGAAGTCAGTCGAGCGCTCAAAGCCTGCGAAGGTGCGGTGCTGGTGGTGGATTCAACCCAAGGCGTGCAGGCCCAGACGCTCGTGAACGCCTACCTCGCCGTCAATGAAAATCTCACGATCATCCCCGTAATTAATAAGATCGACTTGCCCAGCGCGCAGCCGACACTCGTAGCGGAAGAAATCGAGCAAACACTAGGATTCAAAGGCGAAGACTGCATTCTCGTCTCCGCAAAGACCGGCGAGGGCATTAAAGAACTGCTCGCCGCGATCTGCGAGCGCCTCCCCGCCCCGCGCGCCCCGGTCATGACCCAGACCCGCGCCCTGATCTTCGATGCAGTCTACGACGATTACCGCGGCGTGGTGGTCTACGCCCGCGTATTCGACGGTCGATTAAAGCTCGGTGATAAAATTAGGATGATGGGCACCGAACGCACCTTCCTGATCACCGATATGGGCAAAATGACGCCCAAGCCCGTCCGCGTCAAGGAGCTGGGCCCCGGCGAAACTGGTTACATCGTCGCCGCCATCCGCTCTCTCAAAGATGTCCGCATCGGCGATACAATTACATTAGAGAATCAGCCCGCGCCCGAGGCCCTGGAAGGCTACCAGCCCCCGCGCCAGATGGTCTTCTGCGACTTCTACCCCGCCACCCGCGAGGACGGCGAAAGCACCGACTTTGAAGACCTCCGCGACGCGGTCGAAAAGTTAAGCTTAAACGATTCAAGTTTTACTTTTATGCCGGTACACTCTGAGGCCCTGGGCTTCGGCTTTCGCTGCGGATTTCTAGGCCTTTTGCACATGGACATTATCCAGGAACGCTTGGAACGCGAGGGCGGCGTGCATATTGTCCAGACGGCTCCAACAGTGTCGTACCAAGTGCTCTGCCGCGGCGTGGAAGACGTCGTCTCCCCCAGCGGTCAGGTGCTCAAGGTCATCGCCCGATCAGGAATGCGCCACGACGGCACAGTCCGCGGCGATGTCATCAAAGAAATGGCCGAAGCCGCGAAGAAATTCAATGTCCCCGACGCCCATACGTTGGTCGAGT
>CAYVFW010000036.1:19403-20119 GCA_964450325.1 uncultured Phycisphaeraceae bacterium
CCCCGCCGAACTGCCCAACGGCAGCGTGGTGGCCGAAGTCCGCGAGCCTATCTGCCGCGTTGATCTCATCGTCCCCAAACATAACATCGGGGACATGATGAAACTCTGCATGGACCGGCGCGGGATGTACAAAAGCCAGTCCTTTGTCTCGCCCACCCGAGATCTCTTACAGTTCGAGGTCCCCTTGGCCGAGATCATCTACGACTTCTTCGACAAGATGAAGGGCATGACCAGCGGCTACGGCACGATGGATTACGAAGTCATCCGCTTTCAAAACGATAATCTCGCCAAGATGGATATCCTGGTCAACGGCGAGCCGGTCGAGGCCCTGGCGATCATCGTCCACCGCGAGCGTGCCGAACAGCGGGCACGCCTCCTGCTCTCAAAGTTAAAAGAACAGATCCCCAGGCACCAGTTCGAGATTCCCCTGCAGGCCGCTATCGGCGGCAAGATCATCGCCCGTGAAACAATCAAAGCCTTCCGTAAGGACGTTCTCTCCAAGTGTTACGGTGGTGACATAAGCCGTAAACGTAAGCTGCTGGAAAAGCAAAAAGAAGGTAAGAAGCGCATGAAGAGCGTGGGCAATGTTAACATCCCCCAGGCCGCGTTTATGGCAGTGCTAGACACCGGCGAATAATCTCGCCGATCTTCTCCCTAAATCGCCTCACGCACCGCTCCCCCCCCTCAGCCCGCTCACCGCGAGTCGGCCCCCGGCC
>CAYVFW010000037.1:0-9687 GCA_964450325.1 uncultured Phycisphaeraceae bacterium
AGCGGGGTGGGGCAGGTGTCGTCGCCGCAAACGCTGTCGTTTCCACGGTAAACGCCCCGACGCTCGCGACAACGGGCGGCGGTCAGAACCACGCATTCAACCGCGCCGGTGGCGGAGCGAATGCAGCACGCCCCCGTGAAGGGAGTGGGGTTGGGGCAGATATCGGTGCTGCAAACAGTGTTGTTGCCGCGGAAAGAACCTTCAGCGCGACGGCAGGCTTCTGCGGTTGCGATGATGCACGTCACACCGTTGGGGCTGCGGACGCAGCAGGCACCCGTAGGTGCGGGCTGGGGGCAAGCAGTTGCCGAGCAGGCTGAGTTAGGACCGCGCCAAATGCCCTGACGCTCAGCGCAAGCCGCGCCGGAGAGAACTACGCACTCAACGGTTCCAGAGCTGGAGCGAATGCAGCAAGCGCCGGTCGGAGCCTCGCAGCTTGCAGCGGTGCAAGTTGTTCCGTTGCCTTTAAAAGTGCCGCGACGCTCGCGGCAGCTGGCCTCGCTGACGGCGATGCATTCGACCGAACCGGTCGCACTGCGGATGCAGCACGCGCCAGTGGGTGGGGGCGGCGGTGCGCAAGCGCGTTCGCCGCACTCGGTTCCGACGCCGCGGAATAGGCCGTTTCGAGCTGCGCACTCGCGCTGGGAGAGAATGACGCACGATGCAGTTCCGGTGCTATTACGCACGCAGCATGCCCCGGTTTCTTGGGCCGACGCGAGCGACGGTGCAAAAGCCACAGCCGTAAACGCGGCGGCGGCTGTACAAAGTGCTCTTACGAGGAAGGAACGAACCATTTTTCTGTGCTCCTAAAAAAACCACTCTTCGGATATGGGACCAACTTGTAACTTCGTTGCCACCGCGGTGCGGCCTTGTGTTGAATCGACTGATTGAACGACGCTTGCTGATTCCCGAATTTTCAGACTCCCCCTAAGACAAGGGAAACGAAAAACACCTTCGCCGCAAACAGACCGGACAACTCACGACCACCTCTAATGTGCCTCAGGCAAACACCGGATAAAAGAGATTATTGCAAGAATATTTCATTTTGGGATTTTTTTAGTGAAGATGGGTAAATTGCGGTGTTGCATGGAGCGTCAATCAGCGTTGACCCATCTATTTGAGGGTTAAGCTCAGCCACAAACGCGGCCTCGCGCGTACGCTCTGCTCAGTTCCCCCAACGCTCAGACCGAAACGAAGGATCTCAATCATGGACATCTATATTGATACTGCAAACATCGACGAGATCAAACAAGCGAACGATTTGGGCATGCTCGATGGAGTCACGACCAACCCTTCCCTCATCGCGAAGGAAGGGGTGGCCTATTCCAAGCGGCTTGAAGAGATTTGCAAGTTGGTGAGCGGACCGGTCTCTGCGGAAGTTATTGCGACTGAATACGCGGGGATGGTGAAAGAGGGGACGGAGCACGCGAAGATCGCGCCACAGATTGTGGTGAAGCTACCGTGCACGCTGGACGGATTGAAGGCGTGCAAGCACTTCAGTGATGGAGGCACCAAGACCAACTTAACGTTATGTTTCCAGACGCTTCAGGCGCTGATGGTCGCGAAGGCTGGTGCGTACCTGGTGAGCCCTTTTATCGGGCGTCTGGACGATATCGGCGAAGATGGGATGAACCTGATCCGGGATATCCGCACCGTGTACGACAACTACGGGATGCGTACGAAGATTCTCGCTGCGTCGGTGCGGCACTCAAATCATTTATTACAGTGCGCGCTGGCGGGTGCGGACGTCGCGACATGTCCGCTGTCAGTGATCAAGCAGAGCATGAACCATCCGCTGACGGACATCGGGCTGAAAAAGTTTGTCGAAGACTATAAGAAAGCCTTCGGGTCGTAAACTGGCGAGAGGCTTCTGATACCCTCGATGGCGTTGGGGTACCCGATCGGCGTTATAACTTGAGCATGCGGCGCGGCGGCATGGGAATCGCCGTGTTTTTCGTCGCGCTGAAACCGTCCCCGGATGAAACACTCGCTGAGGGCGGGGTAAACCTCTTGCGTCACGGATTCGCGGCTCAAGCGCGGACACGCGGTCACTGTCATTGCGGATCATCCACTGATCTCACGGCTCTTGGTTCCGATTAGCTTCTGGTTCCAACTAGTAGTTGGGAGTGGGCGGCCGGAAGTGGTCCATGTTGATTCCCTTGAAGTAAGCGATGGTCCGCGTGAGGCCTTCGCGGAGCGGAACGACTGGTTCCCAACCGCCAAGGTGCTTCTTCGCCAACGTAATATCGGGCTGGCGCTGCTTGGGGTCGTCGGGGGGCATGGGCCGGTAGACGATTTTGCTCTTGCTGGCGGTGAGTTCGATCACCATATCGGCCAGCTGTTTCATCGAAAACTCGGTAGGATTGCCGATGTTCACCGGGCCGATGAAACTGTCGGGGCCGTTCATCATTCGGACGATTGCCTCGAGCAGGTCGTCCACGTAACAAAATGAGCGGCTCTGGAGACCGTCGCCGTATAACGTAATATCTTCGCCGGCGATGGCCTGCCGGATGAAGTTGCTCACCACGCGCCCATCGAATGGGTGCATCCTGGGGCCGAACGTATTGAAGATGCGCACCACGCGAATGTTTACATTATTAGTTCGGTGGTAATCAAAGAAGAGCGTCTCGGCCGCCCGCTTGCCTTCGTCATAGCACGCCCGGGGGCCGATGGGGTTCACATTCCCGCGGTAAGACTCACGCTGGGGGTGCTCGGTGGGATCGCCGTAGACTTCGCTGGTTGAAAACTGGAGCACCTTTGCCCGGCAGCGCTTGGCCATTCCGAGCATATTCATGGCCCCGATGAAACTGGTCTTCATCGTCTTGATGGGGTTATATTGGTAGTGGCCGGGCGCGGCGGGGCAGGCCGCATTATAAATTTCGTCCACTTCCAGCTTGATGGGGTCGGTGACATCGCCACGGATAAACTCGAAGTTACGTTTGCCCAGCAGGTGGGCTACATTGGACTTCTGGCTCGTGAAAAAGTTATCCATGCAGACAACATCGTGCCCTTCGTTGACGAGCCGATCGCACAGATGTGAGCCAAGAAAACCTGCACCGCCGGTTACAAGAATGCGTCGAAGTTTCATAGGAAGTTTACAGTTAAAAAGGCCACACCGCTCTGAACTTACGCCTCGCTCGCCCGCATGCCGCCACTCGGCCCCATCTATACGGCACATTCTCCAAGGCCGACCAAGGGCCGACCCCGGCAGGAGAATCGAGGCTGCTGCGGAGAGTGCCGATGGTACGCCAACTAAAAACACCTCTATCGGCCATCTACGCCTGTGGCTTGCCCGTGTGACCCTGAAGCCGGTCATGCGGATGCGTGAGGTGATCAGGCCGAGGTGGCCCGCTCAAGGCGGTCAAGAATTGCTGCCCACAACGCGTCGTCGCTGCTTATCCCGGGCCGCTCGATCATAATTAAATCAGGCTTCACCGCGTCCGCACGCATCAGGCCTGCGTACAGGTTAGCGGCGTACCCGCGTGCATCGGCCAACATTGGGATGATGAGGTGATCACCGCTGGCGGGCATTGGCGAGATTGTCAACGCGGCGATTCGGGGCGTCTGGTCGGCTAGCGCTTCACGGATCGCGGCAGCGTGGATGAGGATGGCTCGGGTGGCGGGGGCATAATGCACGGCGAGCATCCCGGGCGCGGGAAGCGCGCCCGAAGTGCCATGCGCTGTAATCCGCTGTTTGGGACTTTGCGGAGAGGGGGCGGCAAGAACTGCGGGATCGCAGCCGAGGGCCGCGGCGATTTCACGGGGCGTCACTACACCTGGCCGCAAGATCTTTGGTCCGTCGTTGTCAATCAACGAAAGCACCGTGGACTCGATGCCCGCGCGGCAGGCCCCGCCATCGAGCACATGAACTTCTTGATCTGCAAAGTAACTTCGCACGTGCGCTGCGGCGGTGGGGGATACGCGTCCGGATGGATTCGCACTTGGCCCGACCAAAGGTTTGCCAAAGCATCGTAATAATTCGAGCGCAATTGGATGGTCCGGGCAGCGCACGGCCACCCCCGTGCCACCCCCGGTTACGTTCTGCGGAAGTGCCGATTGTTTTTCGAGCACCAACGTAAGCGGCCCCGGCCAAAATGCTGCGGCTAATCGCTCGGCTTCCGTGGGCCAACTCGCCACCACGGCTTGCGCCATCGATGTATCGCTTACATGCACGATAAGAGGATTGTTAGCGGGCCTCCCCTTGAGCTTAAATACGCGTTCAACCGCTGCCTGGCTGGTCGCGTCGGCCCCCAATCCATACACGGTTTCAGTGGGAAAGGCGACTAATCCGCCGCCAGCGAGGTGTTTCGCCGCAGCGGCAACGATATCGCTCACCCGATGAGACGGATAGCGGGCATCGGGGTTGGAAAAGGAAGCTGTCATCGCGTCCGGAACAGAAAACCACCAAGCGGCCTGAACAAACTAAACCCAGCAACTGGAAGTTGCATAACGCCTTGATCTGGGCAGGGGCTGGTGCCCAGTTGATCAAACCGCTAATTACCGCCTTGATCCCATATGACGTCTGCGGTAGTCGGAACGGCCATCTGTATTTTATTACGTTCCAGGGTCGTGCCCATCGCCGCGAAAAGGTCGGCGAGCGAAGCCTGATATTGCGTGCGTGCCTGCACCTCCGCCCGTTCGGCGGAGGCAAGGCTCTCTTGTTTATTGAGCTCCAAGTCGAGCCGCTCAACCGTAATTCCCTGATCGAACTGCTTCTCCAGAAGCAGCACGCGGAGCACTTCGGCCTGTGCCAGACGTGCATCGCCAGCCTGCGCGATTTCTTTATAACGAGTGATCACGCTGTTGAGCGATGTCTTGGTTTCGTTGACCGACGTCTGAACAGTGTTTTTATAGGCGAGGATTGTCTGCATCCGCTCCAGCCGACGCCGACGGTACTCCGCCTCTGCGCGGCGGTTACCAATGGGAATCTCAAGCGAGCCGCCTAAAAGATAATCAACAAAGTTCCCGTTAAACTGCGAGCCGATCGACTCGCCAATATTATCATCCAAACTCGCCCAGCGCGACTGTAGACGAATATTAAGATCAGGGAGCCGCTGGTTGCGCGCGACTAGTTGCCGAATCGAAGCGTCGTCGATCGCGATGATCGCCTGTTGCACCTCCGGCCGATTCTGAATTGCCTGCCTCAACGAATCGATCGTGCTGAATCGGATCGGTGCATCGACGGGCCGGTCCGAGGGAAGCAGAACGATCTCGCTCCCGACCGGCAGACCCGGGTCGTTCATTAGACCTTTGAGGCGATCGCTCAACTGGCGCACATTGGACTGGGCCTGAAGCACGTCAAGCTTCCGCCGCTCAACCCGCGACACCGCGTCGGCGATCTGCGCTTGATTGGTGTCAAGGCGAGCGCGAGTTTTAAGCTGGTCACGGGTCTTCTCGCCGCGTTCCTGCAGACGTTGTAATATTAACACATCTGAGTACGCCGCAACCAAATCCCAATACGTCTTTTCAGTGTCAGTCACTACCCGGATCAGGTCGCGACGGAGGGTCTGCACCGAGCTTCGTTCGGCATTGCGGGCAACGCGGATTTCTGCTTGCGTTACTTCGCTGCCTGCTCCGCGAAGCAGTGGCTGATCCCACTGCACAGTAAATGAAGTCTGCTGAGCGGGGTTGGGATTGTTATTCTGGCCCAGTGTCTGGTTATCGGTGTACCCCGCATCTTGCTGAACGGTGAGCCGTCCGCCCCCCGCGAGCACGCGGCGAAGCCCGGTGGTGTTGGTCACTGATTGAAAGTTATCAAAGCCCGGGGAAAAGGTCGACCCGCCGAAACTGGTGCCCACCCGCGGCGAGTCCTGATCCGTGTAGTTAAAGTTATTGAAAAGCGTCCAGTCAAAGGCCGCCTCTGCGGCAATGACCTGCGCCTCGGAAATTGCTGGACCAAATCGGGCGAACTGGACGGCGATGTTGTTTTCTACTGCTGTTCGCACCGACCGCTCAAGGCTCACCTTGGAGGTGCGGGCTGGCTTGCCATAGAAGTCGCGTCCAAGTACCACCGCCACGCCTTCATATGAGGCCAGTCCCGCCATCGCGAGCAATTCGGGCATTACCTCGGGCTTGATTGTAAGTTCGTTTCCCACCTCATCGCGATGCACCACAATCGGCGTCGGGAACCGCTCGGCATCTTCGATCTCTCGCCTGGTGGTGTCAACCACGGCGCGGCGAATATCCCGCTCGGTTTCTTGCGCAAAGGGCGACTTCGTGCCAGAACACGCCGCGAGAAACGCACAGACGACCCCGGCCGCGATGCACGTTTGGGCGGCGTGGCCAGAATTCCGATGGCTTGCTGTCGATCCTGCCTTCATGTGAGGGGGAAGGTAGGCGTACAAGTCCGGAGAAAGCCACCATTCGCGCATTCGTGGAGGGCCGATCGCCCCGTTCCAGCGACGATCGCCCGAAAAATTTCGCCGCGATCGACGCTCGCGCCATCTTTGCTTGCAAAACCCAGTTGACGTTAAGCCGCCTCGCTGACCTACGAGACCCTCGGATGCTACAGCTGGCGAATTGTCGAGACGAACTATGCCGGTGGCGAGGATGATCCATAAGATATGACCCTCTGGCCCGCGATACGCTGGCCAGCGGACCGTGCCGAGCGACCCGTTTCGCGTGCTGTGCGTAACGCAGCGAGGCGATAGACTCCACGGGAAGGCCGTGACCAACGGCGAGTTGTAGCACTATCACAGTTGGAGCCGCTTCGATTATGTCTGCCCGCCTATTCCAGTTCGCTTTTACAACTTCCGTTTTTCTAGTCTCCGCGGCGGTTTGCGAGTCTACTTTCGCGCAACTCGCCCAGGTTCAAGCGCATTATGTTATCGTAACTGAAAAAGCGTCAATGCGCAGCGGTGATGGCGACCTTTTTTATAAAACCGGCGAACTCGCGGTCGGCACTGTGCTTCTGCGTGATGCGGAGAATAATCTCTGGTCGCGGGTAACTTATCCTACCGGATTGGGCGTCTTCGTCCGCGCTGAGGATGTTGAGGTTTTGGGTACATCTATTAAGACGACGCAGCCCACCAAACTTAAAGCCGCGAATCAAGCAACGGGCTGGACTGGAAGTTGGAAAGCGGTGCTCGAGAATCCGCTACCTGTGGGTTCACCATTAAAAGTAATTGAGGGCATTAAAGACGGTGACACCGGCCCGATTCTTGGCTATCGCGTCCTTGCCCCCGAGCAGGCGCGGGGCTATGTCGAGAGCCGCGTGCTGCGCAAAGCGTCCGACGCGGAGTTGGCAGCGTTTAAGAATAAGGGAACGGCGCCAACCCCCGCAGCGATAGTCCCTGCCCCGGCCGCAGCGGCATCCGTGCCCGCAGCGAAGCCAGCAACTGCCGCCGCCGCATCTGTGACCACTCCCCCGCCCGCTGCAACGGTGGCTTCATCCTCCGGGTCAACGCCGCCAGTTCCAACGAACCAAGATCTAACGATTCCCGTTGGCGCTCCCTCGACTCCCCTAGCGGCACCGACTATTGCTCCGCCAGCCGCGACCGGAGCGGTAGTAGCCCCCGCAGGCGTGGTTGCAAATCCTGTTACAATTCCCCCGGACGGTGCAGCGCAGGCAGATTCTGGAATCACCACCATCACTCAGGCGACAACACCCGAGCCAACCGTTGACGAAGTTGTCGAAACGGCTCCAGAAGAGAACTCGCGGGCCTTGAATCGGCCTGCCGAGATCGTTTATGATCTGGAATCAACCTTCCAACGGGTTTGGAAAGAACCGGTTCTTTCGTCCGAAGTTGACGAGCTGTTGGCTCAATACAACCGCGCGATTGACGCGCTGGGTCCCGAGTCAGCCCGGCTCAAGCAGCAACTTACTCGCCGACGCGATGCCCTTGTTTTGCGGGTATCGTTCCGCGAAACCATACGTACTCAGGAGGCAGACCGGGCGCGCGTGGAGGCAGGTCGAGGTAACGTAACTCAACAGCTTTCGCTCGCGGAGGCGGCCAGAGTCTACACGATCGCGGGGCAGTTGCAGGCGAGCACGGTGTACGACGGTCAGAAGTTGCCACTCATGTTTCGGGTGGTAAGCATTGGTGGCGGGTCGCCCCGGACGCTGGGGTATCTGAAAGATTCTCCCGAGTTTGCGCTCATCGGAAAAGTGGGGGCGCTGATCGGAGTCATCGGCGAAGCGCAGCTTGACCGTTCGCTTATGTTGAACATCATAACCCCCGTTCGGATCGATGTGCTCAAGCCAAAGAACGAAGTGGCGACACCGCTGGCTCCGGCGTCGCCGCCTGCCGCCGTTGCCCCTGGAGAAGCCGAGAATCGCGAAACGGCTTCGGCTGCGGGCAGCAAGTAAGCTTCTGATCGAGGCCGCAAACGGGCCAAATGTACATTCTTGCAGACGAGGGTTTTTAAGCCGACGATGATCACCACCCATGCCCAACCATCCGCACAGCCCGGCCTGGAAATCAAGATGGCCGCGGGCATTTCAGGTGCGTCCGATACCCTTGCCGCGGCCATGCAGGCGAGCGACCAGTGCCTTGAGGGGTTAGGTCCGCAGGCCAGCACGGACTTGGCCGTGATCTTTTTCTCACCGCACCACCTTACCACTGTTGGTTTACTTTCTTCGGCCATTCGGCGGCGGCTATCGCCCAAGAATCTCATCGGTGTGTCGTGCGAGGCCGTGATTGGCGGCACTCAAGAGGTAGAAAGAAGTCCCGGAGTGTCGATTCTTGCGGCCAATCTGCCGGGGGTGCGCATCAAGGCGTTTACTACTGAGGACTTCCCGATCAGCGACGGATCGGCTGAGGCTCTCTTTGCGCTGCGAGATTGCATAGGGGCGGGCGAAGATGCCAAGTTTACTTTATTACTCGCAGATCCGTTCAGCCTTCCATTAATTAAGTCGGTGCCGGATCTTAATAACGCGAGGATCGGCGGCGAGGGCAACCGCGCGAGCCTGTTGTTCGGCGGTTTGGCGTCCGCCACGATGCACGCGGGCGGAAACGCGCTGCTGCTCAACGATCGGGTGGTTAAATACGGGGGTGTCGGGGTGACGCTGGGAGGACCGCTGCGTGTAGACACAATCGTTTCGCAAGGTTGCCGCCCGTTCGGCCCGCAGATGATAGTCACCAAAGCGCGAAATAATTTAATATTAGAACTGGGCGGCGTGAAGGCCATCGAGGCCGTGCAGGACGTGCTGAACCAGCAGGGCGAATCTCGCCACAAACTTCTCTCCGGCGGGCTTTTCATGGGCTTGGCAATCTCTGAGCACCGGGCGCGACTTGGCCGCGATGACTTCATGATTCGCAAGATCATCGGAGTAAGGCCCGACGAGGGGGCAATCGCTGTTGCCGAGCTGGTCAAGCCGGGCCAGACCGTGCGCCTTCACACCCGCGATGCGGATATCGCGCGTGAAGATATGGCCATGCTGCTGGATGCTCAGCGGCTGTACGAACGCCCAAAGGGCGCATTGCTAATATCTGCGAACACACGCGGGCGGCGCTTTTTCAAGGACCGACCCAACGACGCCTCATCGGTTGTACGCGCCTTCTCGCAGCCTTCAGGAGGCGAGGAACTGTCGCGCCCTGGCACGCCGTACTACTTGCCCACCGCATCGCCGCCCGTGCCGCTCGCTGGTTTTTTCTCTGCGGCGGAAGTCGCTCCGATCGGGCCTAAGAGCTACACGCATAATCAGACGGCTTGCGTTGCGGTGTTTCGAAGCGAGCCCGTAGGGTAAAT
>CAYVFW010000037.1:9787-19920 GCA_964450325.1 uncultured Phycisphaeraceae bacterium
CGTAAGTCAGGCTTGCATCGTAACATTAGATGTGCGTCATCGCGACATACTTTTGATAACGATTGGAAAGCTCCTCAACCGTCACGGTCTTAAGGCGGTCTAGGCTGAAGGCTTCGATGTTGAAACTCGCGACGATCGTGCCGTGTACCAATGCACGGCGAATGCTGTCGAATGATCCTAAGTCCGCGGTGTGAGCTGACGTAAGTCCGGTTCGATGCCAGCCTGTCAAGTTCGCGACTGATGCCATGAGGCCGCCAGCGAAGGTATCGCCACATCCAGTGGGGTCGACAACATTCTCGGTCGGGAAGGCGGGCAACGCAGCGATTCCATCACGGTGGACGAGAATCGCCCCGTGCTCCCCCTTTTTAATAACCACGAATCGCGGCCCTAGCGTAAGCAAATGCTTGCCAGCGGTGACGGGGTTGGCTTTGCCAGTGAAAAGCTCCGCCTCGTCAAAGTTAAGCACCAAACCATCAACCCTGGCGAGCAGCGCGATAAGCTCGGGCCGGGCGATATTAATCCACAAGTCCATAGTGTCCGCAACGATCAGTGAGCGGTTGGGAAAGCTGTCGATGAATCCCAGTTGCACGGCGGGATGCGTGTTCGCTAGAAAAACGCAACGGCTGTCCGCGAAAGCTGCGGGAACCTTGGGGGGTGCTTCGGCAAGCACGCCCAGATCCGTGAAGAGCGTCTCGCGGCTATTCATATTGGCCAGATACTTGCCGCCCCAGGCGAACGTCTTACTTGCCGGGCGAGTCTCCAGACCGGCAAGATCGATGCCGGTAAATGACTCAAGAAGCACCCGATGCTCCGACGGAAAGTCGCCCCCGACGGCTGCTACCAACCGAACCGGTCCGTATAACGACGCCGCCGCGGCGAAATAGGTCCCGCTGCCGCCAAGAATTTTCTCGGCATTTCCCGCAGGGGTGTGGATGGTGTCGATGCCGATGGTTCCGGTTACAACGAGTGACATGGGGAGCAGGGTACGCCTTGAGGAGGCGGCGCGAGGCGTGTCAAAGAGGCGTGTCAAAGTAGCCTGTTTGGTCAGAAGCAATTCATCTATGGCTACTGTGAGAGACGTTCCCCCGTGAGACGCACTTCCTGACGGTGGGCGAGCAATCACATGGGGCGAAAGGGTTAATTCAAATCGCACCCGATGGGTCGGTAAAACAGGCTGTAAGGACGAACGCAATAGCTACTGCACTAGGGCTTCGGTACTGATAACGCGGCTTCGACTTTCTTCGTAAGCAGATCGCCATCAGGCTTGGCTCCGCTCTCAAAGTGTTCGATCACCTTGCCGTCGCGCCCCACTAGGTACTTGTTGAAGTTCCACTTCGGCTCGCCGCCAGCGGAACCGGGCTGGCCCGCGAGCTGCTTAAAGAGAGGATGCGCGTTCGCGCCGAGCACGGGCACTTTGCCGAACATCGGGAAAGTAACTTTATATTTGGCGGAGCAGAATGCCTTAATCTCCGCGTCGGTGCCGGGCTCTTGATTGCCGAAGTCGTTGGAAGGAAATCCTAGCACTTCAAACCCACGCTCCTTATACTTAAGATACATCGCCTCAAGCCCTACGTATTGGCGGGTGAACCCGCACTGGCTCGCAACATTTACGATCAGAATAACTTTTCCCTTGTAATCTTCTAGCTTCACCTCTTTGCCGTCGATGTCCAGCACCTTATGGGCAAGCACATATGGGTCTGCCTTGGCAACAGCAGCGGGGGGCTGGGAAGACTTGCTCTCACCAGGTGCGGGAGGCGTTTGCGAAGCAGGAGGCTGAACCGGAGGGACACTTTGCGCAGGCTTACGGGTATCCATTGGATCTTTGGAAGGCGCGGAATCAACGGGCTGATCTTGCGGGCGCAGTGCCGATGCAGTTGCGATGACAACGCCGAAGCCGAGGAAAAGTATGGTCGAACGGATTGCAGTCTTCATACGCATTATCCATAACTGTAGAACCACTACTGACCGGAAAAACTGCCCGCAGGAAGCGAGCAATGACGTTACGGCTGTAACTTGCCGCTCTGTTTTGCGAAGATGTCGCCCGTTTGCATCTGAGTAACCGCCCCCGTAAATCAGCGGCGATCCGCTTGCGTAAGCAGGCACGAATACCTCTTATCAAGAGAAATTTCGCTGGCGCCTGCCCCTTGGATTCAGAATTCGGGTTTGCCCCCTCACCTCATTGTCGGATCTCCAGGATTGACCGTAGCAATAGCGGTGCGTCGCGTAAGCGGTCCTACACTTATGTCGTGAGTCAAGTGAAATTTTTCGCGTCGATGAACCCAATCGACGTTGTACGGCTCGAGCGCAAAGTGCGTTTTGCCGTGGTTCCCCGCGGTCAACTCGCAGATGCAGTTGAAACGTCCTCCAACGGATTTGCCGGTCGTCCATCGATTGTTGGCTTTGGCCGGCATTACGAGGTTGTGGTTGCGTGTGTTGGCACGCTTGATCCCCGCCTTCAGTATGTAGTTGATATTAAAAATATTGACCGCGCCGTGCGCGAGACGGTGATCGCGGCTGTCTGCGACGCCTGCGGGCCAGCGGCCGCTGGCCTCTCGCGTGAACACCCGCCCGACGCCGCCGGGGTGCTCATTCCCGCGTGTCTCGCGCTCAATGAACTCTTAAGCGGGATGGTCCTCCGAGTTACTTTCTACTTTACACCGACCCACACCATGAATATAACGTTAACGCTCAACGCCGATCCGCGCGTGGTTATCCGCCAACGCTTTGATTTCGCCGCGTCTCATCGGCTGCACAACCCTGCGCTCAGCGCGGAAGAAAATGCGCAGCGATACGGCAAATGTAATAATCCTCGTGGCCACGGGCACAACTATCAGTTTGAGATCGCCGCGGGCTTGGACAGCTCCGCCTCCACCCCGTTTACATTACAGCACCTTGAGGCAATCGCTGAGCGCACGATCATCGACCGCTTTGATCATAAGCACCTCAACGAAGATACTGCCGAGTTCGACATCACCCGGGGGGGGCTGATTCCTACGGTAGAGAACATAGCAAGAGTCTTTCACGCTTATCTCGCCGAGGAATTCGCTGCGAGAGTGGGGGGAGCGACACTTGTCAGCGTAACAGTGTGGGAGACTGACCGGACCAGCGCAACGTATCCCGCGACGTGATGGCACACAAGCCGTTTGGTGGCTGGGGTTTACACCCCTACTCTCCTTCATGCTCCATCGCCGCCTCGCCTCATTGGTTATGTGCCTCGCGGGTATCGCGATGCAAGTTGATGCACGCGAACTTTCGCAAGAAACAGCCCAAGAGTCTAAGGCGGTTGTGCCTGCAACAAACTCAGCGGCCGCGCAAGCCGCGGCGGTGAACACGACCAATCGCGAGCTGTTGGCGTGGTGGTATCTGCAAGCAGATACCGCATGGGCCAAGCGTCGCGAGGCTGGCCCCGTTACACGTGAGATCACCGCAGCCGCTAACCGTACGTTTGATAACGCCACGCTTTCGTTCTTCCGACTCGATGTGGGCAATGCAATTTCCACTTTAACAGAGTTGCGGGAGAGCTTCGGCCCAGCCCAAGCTAGCCAGAGTTCCGATAAAGCGAGGCTTCCTCCAGCGGTACTTACGATTATGCCTCGCGTGTGCCGGGGCGATCTGAGTGCGGATGCAACGCCGCAACCGAGTTTCGCAATTTCATTTCTGCGTGCTCCTGAAAAGGATCTGCGTGGGTCCTATTGGCTTACGTTGACGAGCATGCCTTCGACGACGATTCCCGCGGTTAAGGTAGATATCAATTTGAAGGCTGGCGAGGTCCCTGCCGTCGTCAATGTTCCGATGGCCGGACTCGTGGAAACGCTTCATCGAACCGCAGCAGGAGAGCCCGCACTTTGGGAGTTCAGTCTACTGTCGGAGGATCGAACGGTGTGGGCATCGGAGCGGCTGGCGACGGCCGCGTTCTCACTTAACAGCCGGCGAGCCGAGAACGTTGCCGCAATCAAGGCACTTCCAGAAATAGATCCCGGCAAGCCGGTTGAGGAAGCGGCCGCAGTTAAGCTGGCGAGATCGATCTTTCTCTCTCGCAACACGCTGCTTACCGATGCTCCCAATCGTAACAACTCGGCGCAGTTTCTTGCCAACTGGGGCTCGCTGCCCGGGCAGCTTGAATTAGAACTTCGCCAAGTTACTGCGGGAAAGAGTCCATATCCTTTAGAAGGTCGATGGTGGACCGGGGTGAAAACATCGGGCGGCACGATCGGTTGCTGGATCGATTCGCCTGCGCGGGCCGAGCGTGACAAATCATCTGCGTTACCGCTCCTGGTTTTACTTCACGGTGCCGGGGGAGATGAGAGCATGTTTATGTTCGGCTACGGGGGCGGAACCGTAGTCAAGCAGGCCGTGGCGAGGGGCATGGTTGTCTGCTCGGTCGCGACAACGCAGATGATGGCCTCGAAGGAGGCTTTCGATGAAGTCGTAACGTTTGCCCGGGGCCTATTCAACATTGATCCGGTACGAATCTATGTGGCGGGTCACTCAATGGGCGCGATGGCGGCCTCCTCGATCGCGCAGAGGCCGGGCATCGCAGCGGCGGTCTGCTTCGCCGGAGGGCAGTTTCGCGAAGATAAGCCAACCTGCCCAGTGTTGGTCATCGCCGGAGCGATCGACCCTATTGTGGCTGTCGCTGGGTTAGAGGCGATGGTTAAGAAGGCGAAACGAGATAGCATAACATTCGTCAGCAAGGCTGACTATGGCCACACTTTACTGGTGGGTGATTTTGCCGCAGAGATGCTCGACTATCTTCATCGTTTTTCGTGCCCAGCCGCACCGATAACGCTATTGAAGCCAGAGGGATCTGCTCCGTAATTCGGACCTAGGGGTGCCCCGGGGGAAGTTCAGGTGTAGATGTAGGGTTGCCGAGATTGGACAATCCTGTGCGGGAGCGACCTACACTCCTGTCAGGCAAGAACGATTGCAGCTTCACAGTATCTGAACCAAGGACTTTGTTTGAGTAGTACGGTCCAATCATCGTTAGCGGGGCCATCGGTTTCGACGTCTGTAGTCACGGGGCCGGTCTTTTCCCGGGCAGGATCGCCCGATGTGGTCGACGCGGCGGCTCCTCGCGCGGGTGTGATCGCTAGCCTCATCGAGACAACCAAACCTGGGATTACTCGCTTGGTGACGATAACCTCGTTTGTTGGTTATGTTATGGCCGCAGCGGGTTGGCGCTTTGGCGACGGCGCCCCTGGGCGATGGTTCGAATGGCAGCTTGTTCTCAGCGCGGCCGGATGTATCGTTGGAACGGCTCTCGCGGCCGCCGGTGCTAACGCACTTAATCAATGGATGGAGCGAGATCGCGACGCTGTGATGCCCCGAACCGTGAGGCGGCCTCTGCCGCAAGGCCGCGTTTCGGCCGGTTTGGTGCTCGGGGTTGGGAGTGCGCTCTGTTTCCTTGGCTGTGGTTTGCTTTGGGCGATCAATGGTTATGTCCCGGCGCTCGTGGCGGTAGCCTGCGTGGTTTCGTACGTGGCGATGTACACGCCGATGAAAACCCGCAGTGCACTCTCGACATTTGTCGGCGCCATCCCCGGCGCACTCCCCCCGTTGATCGGGTGGTCAGCGGGGTCGTCGGAGAATGGGTTTGCCACGCTTACTGACTGGGGCGGGCTTTCGTTATTTATTCTTATGTTTGTTTGGCAGATTCCACACTTTCTCGCGATCGCGTGGATGTACCGGGATGATTATGCCAAGGGCGGGTATGTTGTGCTGCCTGTTATTGATCCCAAGGGATCGTGGACGGCGACGACCATCCTCCTTTGGACGGTGGCGCTCGTGCCCGCGACCCTGCTACCCGCCGTCGTCATGCCAGCCCTGCTGGGAATTCCCTACTTAACAGTGGCGTGCGTCAGTGCCTTAGCATTTTTAGCACTCGCCGCGCGCCTGGTGAAGAACCGCGGCCGGTCAGATGCCCGCGTGGTCTTCTTCGCCTCAATTATCCATCTACCGTTGATCTTGATGGTGATGGTTGGTGAAGCGGCGGTCAGAACCTTCTTCTAAAACAGAGGAAGTTGAGCAGATGGCCCTCGGATTTTCCCTCGGACCGCTGCCCGAGCATAAATTAATTTTTAGCCCGCTGGACCACCACGCTCCGGGATGAAATTATAACTCTAAGGCCGGCGATGGTCGTTTGCCTAGGCTTTCGCTCATCATCTACGCACAGACTCGCTGCGCGCAGGAAGGCGCGGGAGCGTACTGGCGACTCGCAGGCAGCCCCAAGGAGGAGGCGGCGAAGCGTGAGGAAAGCTTGAGCGATGATCGCGGGGTTGCTGCTGGCGAGTGCGGAACGCTGCCACTGCGCGCTGCCGTCGGCGGTAATCGTTGCAAGATTTAATAGTTGCGTACCCGCCTCATTAAGCAGCTCGCCCGAAGCCCGCAGTAACGTAAGCGTTGTCTCGATCCGCCCGGTCATGTGCGGGGCGAGTTCGATGAGCGGTGGAACCACGCGATGCCGCAGCGCGGATCGCAAGTGGGTTTGATCCAAGTTAGTTTCATCTTCGGCTACGATGAGGCCAGCAAGGCCGCAGATTTGTCGAGCTTCGTCGCGCGTGACGGTCAGCATCGGCCGGATGAGCAATGGGCCACCCACCGATTCAAGTCGGCGAGACTCTCGCATGCCAGCGAGTGCCGCGGGGCCAGCACCTCGAATGAATCGAGCGAGCACCGTTTCGAGCTGATCGTTGGCGTGGTGCCCGGTCGCAACATACTTACAGTCGAAAGTACCCGCTAGCTCTGCCAATGCGCGGTACCGAAGTCGACGATAAGTAGCTTCGCTTTTTATCTCGCCAGCCTCGCCCGCTAACGCCCGGCCCGCGTGAAACTGAACTCCTAAGTCTTCGGCGAGCTTCTGAGCAATGCCACAATCGCGAGCGCCAGCCTCGGGGCTTCGCATGTCATGCAAAACATAAGCAATATGCAATGGACCGCTCCGCTGCTGCTCGGCTCGGTGATCGCGCTCGGGCACGACCGCCGCGGCGATCGAGAGTACCAGAGCCGCAGAGTCGGGCCCACCCGAACACGCGAGAAGCGTCGAGCGTTCCGAGTCACGCACTGCGCGGCCCCCGGTCAATCGTCTCCACGCCGCGATCACGCGGCTGACGGTGGCATCAGCGCGCAACGCGGCTCGGAGTTGGGGCCATTCCTTCAAGTTCAAGGATATCGGGCTTGGCCAAGGTCAACCGATCGCTCCGGCCTGACAGACTGCCAAAATCTAAAACGATGCGAGATTGAACGCTTTCAGCCAGTTGGGCGTTGCGAGGCCTCACCCGTGAATGGTGCTGGGCCGCAACAGCGCTGCGTTATGTAAACATTAACCCGTCCGCTTCGACTCTCCCGCACGGCCCGGCAACGCTAGGGCGAGGTGTCGCACCTGTCCGTGGGAGTGGCGTACCGTTTGCAATAGTTGGAGGGTAGCTTAAAAGTAAAAGAACTGGAGAGATCGTCACGATGGCCATTTGCAACTTCAAGCCGGGGTTATTGGGCGTAACCGCGCTCTTGCTGTGCGTTGGCGCGTGCCAGCGCAAAGTTTCAATTCAACGTAATTACGAATCAACCGGTGGATCAAACGACCTGATTCAGGCGCAGCTCACCGAGGAGAGCGACCGCGGGGGCGTGATTGTTGCGATGGACCTAGCGCAGCCGCCAGCCGATGATGCGCGGCTTTACGGTCGAAGAGATGAGTTGCTCTCCTGGCGCGGCGTGCAGTCGCTCGCTCAGGCCGATGCTTGGGACCCGGCCCCGGCACCAGATATCACCCTGGTGTACCCGGTGTACTTGCCTCGAAACAGTGACACGGTGATTTTTTTCAGGCAAGAGCGGCCGCGAGGTACCGAAACCCGGCGATTCCGGCAGTAGTAAACTGAAGCAGTTCCCCGTTAAGCCAACTTCAACTTGCGTGCATCGTCGCTCGTGGCTAATCGTAATATTTCTTCCTGAGCCGCCTTAGCGTCCTTGCGTATGTCGGTGGAGGAGAGCTGGCCGGTCAGCCTGCCAGCACACATCACCAGAATACGATCGGACATCGCCAGTAGCTCGGGCATCTCTGATGAAACCAGCAACACGGCAGCACCACGCGACGCAGCTTCGCGAACTAGCCGGTACACTTCATTTTTCGTGCCCACGTCGATGCCACGGGTTGGCTCATCCAAGAGCAAAACTTTTGTTTCCCGGCTCATCCATCTCGCGATCAAGAGTTTCTGCTGGTTGCCACCTGAGAGCGACCCGGGAAGGGCACCAGGCCCAGGGGTTTTGACCTGAAACTCCCCGATGCGATTAGTTACTAGCGACCTTTCCGCTCCGGCGGATCGCAGCCCTAAAAATAGGGCGAGCCGCTGCATGACCGGCATCAGAATGTTTTCGTCCACGCCCAACTGAAAGAAGAGTCCCTGATTACGGCGATCCTCGGGAACATAACCAATCCCGGACGCAATCGCGTCGCGAGGGGTTGATCGGTCGATGACGCGAGCCCCGACTGCAACGCTTCCGCCCGACTTTGGATCAAGCCCGAAGATCGCATCCAGTAGTTCAGATCGACCCGAACCCACCAGCCCGCCGATCCCAACCACCTCACCGGCTCGTACTTCCAGACTTATGTCACGCAGCTTGCCGGGGCTTGAGACGGATTGAACCGTGAGCAAAATTGGCGACTCCATCGCCCCTCGGTTGGTTGAAAACTCGCCCGCGTTGGCCGTCTGAATCCGCCGACCGATCATCTGCTCGACCAACGTCGGTTCGTCAATGTCCTTGACGACACTTGTCGCTACAAACTTTCCATCGCGCAGCACGGTTACTCGGTCGCACACCTGGAAAATTTCGCCCATCCGGTGGCTAACATAAATTATAGTCATTCCCTGGCGGGCCAGTTCACGTGTGATCTCCAGTAATCGGTCGGCCTCCGCAACGCTCAGCGAACTCGTCGGTTCATCGAGTACGATACACGTCGGGGCATGGGCCGCCTGCGTGTCCAATGCCGCGGCGATCTGGCAGATCTGACGACGACCCGGCGAGAGGCCACCGAGCGGTAATGTTACATCAATGCCTTTGTCCAGCGCGTGCACAAGCCTCGCCGCACGCTCGTTCATTGCCTTCCGATCTACCAGGCCCAGCCGTGTGGTGGGTATCGCGTGCAAACATAAGTTTTCTGCGACGCTTAAGTTAGGGCATTGGGCCAGCTCCTGATGAACCAGCCGAATCCCTGCCGCGAACGCATCGTCAATGTCGCCCGGACGCAACTCCCGGCCATTTACCTGCACCCGGCCGGAGTCTTGTTTATGTAGCCCGGCGATGGTCTTCCCTAACGTGCTTTTCCCCGCCCCGTTTTCTCCCATCAAGGCGTGCACTTCGCCCCGGTAAAAGTCTACGGAGACGCTGTCAAGGGCCTGGGTGATGCCAAAGCGCTTGCTGATGGAATCGGCGTTGATCAGCACTTGGTTGTGGCTAAGGACAGGAGTAGACATACCGCAAATGATACGAGGTTGTTTCTGGCTAGTCGGATTCTCAGCACTTGGTTGGCACGGCTGCCCCCCGCGCCAATTCAGCTTCACGACCGCGGTTTATCTTCGCACCACACCACTCATCGGCAGCGACGCCGACGGGTTGACGAAAGTCCGATGCCTGAGATCAAGGTCATCACCACGCTGGCGTTGGGCACAACCGTGTAACCCACGGGCTGAGCAAAGGCAAGGCTGGTTGCGAATCCCGGATTCTCAAAGTCTCCGCCGGGCGAACCCAGAAACTGATTACTTGCATATTGACTGAGCGACGATGCAAAGGCGAACATCCGAAGGCGGGAGCCGGGTGCTAGGCCCAAGTCGCTTAGTGTCAAACGTAGTTCAACGCCGGTGTTTACGGTGGCGGCCAAGGCGGATTGATCGCCCGAAGCAATAGCAGTCACGCCACCAATATTACTATTGTCAAATCCGAGGGTGACGGGCGATTGGAGGACATCGTTTGCTCCATCGGGCATCAGTGTAAACGGTGAGAACGCGGGTCCGACCCCAACATAATCCTGAACCCCCGCCTGAAGATCCCGCACGTCAAGATATAAGCCGTTCGTGTCGGCGTAATAATTTACAAAGAGCCAGTAATCTGCGAAGAAGCCGGTGGGAAGCGTCGCCCCATTTAGG
>CAYVFW010000038.1:0-1308 GCA_964450325.1 uncultured Phycisphaeraceae bacterium
CGGGCACGATCACGCCCACGATACTCATCACAACGATGAGCACGGCCATGGCGGTCCTGTGGTTGAACTCGGTGAGCAACCTATCGGAGCATTCACGGCTAAAGCGAGCCGAGATGCGGGCCAGATCGTTGCAGGCAAAGACGCTCCGATCGACGTAACGCTCGCCTCCACCGCTGTAGCCGCGTCGCAACCTTCCGCCGTCCGCTTCTGGATCGGCACGGAGGATGCCAAGGGATCCGTGAAAGCCAAAGCTGAACACGAAGATCCTAAGAAAATCGATGTCTGGCACGTCCACGTCGAGATCCCCAGCCCACTTCCCCCAACCAGCAAACTCTGGGTCGAGATCGAAGATAACAAGGGAGTGAAGAGCATCGGCAGCTTCGACCTCAAGATGTAAGTTACATCAAAAGGCGCGACTAACCAGCGCAGCTTTCGTCAATAATTCGCAGAGCCCGTCCGGAGTAGAGTTAGCATTGTGTGCCGCCAGTATTTGGAAGAGCGAGACCTAACTTTGGAACGTACCGAGGGCACCCACCCAGCCCAACCAAGCTCCCCTGAACCCGCCGCGTCGCAGCCCATGCCCGACACCAGAGTCGCCCCACGCGCAGACCAAGCCGCCTCTACGATAAATAAACTCTTCACCTCCTTTACCGTCCTCGCGTGCATCGTTCTCTCCGTGCAGGTCGTCCGGCTCACACGTGAGAACACGCGGCTCCGCCTGCTCGCTGCGGAGCCCGCCGCCTCCCAAGCCGCGACCAGCGCCGGATCGAGCGCACTCGCCGTCGGTGAGTTTGTCCCAGACTTAGCCGCTCTCACGCCGCTAAACACGCTACCCAGCACCACCTCCACCACCCCCTCTGACCTCAGCACTCTGCTTCACTTCCGCGATGGCAGGCTCGCCACAATCATCCTCGCCACCAGTGGCGGTTGCCAGACTTGTGAAGCATCTCTCCCGGCCTTTGATCTTCTCGCTCGCACTCACGCCGACCAAGGCATTGTCGTCACCGCCATCCAGATAGATGCGATGAAGCTAAGCGAACTCAAGCCCGCGCCCCCCAGCCTCCCAATCGTGATGGTCAACGATGCCCCCTCAACGTGGCTTCGCCGAATCCCGCTTGTGCCCGCCGTCATCGTCATCGATTCCCAAGGAGCAGTCCGCCAGACTTGGTTTGGCGCCCTCTCCGCGCTCCAGCAAGGGGAACTCAACGAACTGATCGCCCAAGCCAAACGCGGCTGGAACTGAGCCACCACCCAGCAACAAACACCCAAAAACTAACACCCAATTACGAATACTCAATTACAAATACC
>CAYVFW010000038.1:1408-19874 GCA_964450325.1 uncultured Phycisphaeraceae bacterium
ATTAAGTTATATTCCAACGATACGCTCGCCTCATTTGCGATCCGGGCGAGCCAAATATTTACTCCGTCTCGCCGCCCCAAGGAACGCAACCGGTCGCGCACTCTCTCGCCGCGTAACAGTCGTTGCTATACACCCCACCATTGCTGCAAATCACCGGACGCCACACATCAAGGCAGTAACGAGAGCCGCAAGGGGGCTTACCAACTTGGTCGCCATTGCGGCCCGCCGCGGACATGCTGGCTGTCATCATGACCGCACCAACCGCAACAACAAATCCAGCCATCGTCAAACGTTGAGCAAACTTCTTCATGTTATATCTCCATGTAGCAAAGCCAGCGGGCGAATCCCGGTTGAACGTCAACCGAGATTTCCCGAGCTATCAGAGTAACGCATCGCCCCATAACCGCAAAGCGTTATTTGGCAATTCGCTCGGAATATCTAAATCACGCAGGTGATGTTCTCCGCATGTCGCGATCAGGAGACCTATCAAAGTCCCTACGTCACGAGAAAGATCATTGAAACTGACCGCCCAACGTCAGTTGCTGGCACTCATTTCAGCCACGTCGGACTTCGCGGAATCAAAGCGAGTACCCGCGTTCTTCTCGGAAATTCTTAACCGGAGGGGGCAGGCATTGATGCCACGAAGAGGCGAGACTTACCTCGCCGGTCGCACGAGCCGTGGTCTGCCGCTCAAAGCCCTACCACTGCATAAAATTACCATCGTCACGCCAAGCGTCACAACAAAAATTACTTTCTCGCGTTTGGTCGATAGTAAGTAAACTTCACTCCCGCAAGCTCCGCTAGGTTTATTCCGGCCACAGCCGTCCCCACCCGTAAAGCCCGCCCACAATCAGGGCTTCGGTACCCCACAAACCAGGCATCGATGTCACAAAGTAGGGGAAGACGCACATAACAAGCCCCGTCCCCAGGTATCGCAGCGACTGTTGCTTCTTCCCGTAGAGAAAAATCGCCGATCCGGCAAGGCTGATAAAAAGGCTCGACAACATTAACCAGGGGCTCGCGAGATCCATTCTGCTTTATCGGCAGTTTGTGGCGATTAGCATACGAATCCCCAGAATTCGAGACAATCCATACTGCGGCTGCAAGCTCGTTATATCGAGCACTCCGCAGCCTGCCCCCTTCCCCCGGATCAAGGGATTGGCTTATGTTCGCACGCCACCTGCCCACTCGTTATCCGCGATACATTGCGTCGATAACTTCCGGTGCCAGCCACCGAAGCGATCACCGTCCTCCTCCCCGTCGGACCTGCAATCGCCCAGAGTGCCTCTCGGCTCGATCTATTTGCTCACGCACTTACATCGGTCCTGAATCAGTCAGTGCCTGCGAGCGAAGTCCTTATCCTGCTTAACGGAGTCGCCGCCGACCCCGCCTCCGCGCTCTCGCGGCGGGTGGAGATGCTCCGCGGCGGCAGTGGGGGGTCGCAGCACAACTCAAATCCCCGCCTCCCCGGCTTCCCGCGCATCCGGTTCGTCAAACTCGAAAATGCCAACCTTTCCGCTGCCCTTAACCGCGGCTTACTTCTCGCAACCACGCCCCTTGTGGCCCGGATGGATGACGACGATACCTGCTCACCCGACCGCTTCGCTCTCCAAGCCGCAAAGCTCACCGCGAACCCCCTCCTCGCCGCGGTCGGCTGTGCTTTCACACTGGCCGATGATTCCGGCCGCACCATCGCGATCCAAACGCCCCCGCTCACCCCGCAGCATGCATCTTGGATGCTGCTGCTTGAAAACACTTACGCCCACGGCTCCATGATGCTCCGCCGCGATGTTATCCTTGCTGTCAATGGTTACGATGAAACGCTACCCCGTGCTCAGGATTACGACCTTTGGTTACGATGCCGCTGGGGCATGGCCTCCGTCCCGCAGCTCCTCTATAGCTACCGCGTTCCCGCGACCACCGGTTATAGTGCTTCCCCCTTGCAGGCCCTGTGCGCAGCTCAGATTAAGACTCGCGCCTGGTCCACGCTCCCCTTCCGTGATTGTCCGCTCATCACCAACGCCCTCGCCGCGGCGATGGCCGGAAATTTAAACCCCGCCGACGCGGGCACAACCACCGACGCCATCAACGTAATTGCGAACCGCATGACCCGCTCCGGGCCCACCGTCCAAAGTCTGTTGGCTTACATGTCCGCCAAGGCCCTGCTTCCTGCCCAGCCCGCTACCTGCGGACGGCTGCTCCGCGATCGTGCCGCAATCGTCACCGAGTTACTTAAATCACAGGGTGTTGATGAGGTCTATCTCTACGGCGCGGGCGCGCACACCGCCCAGGCCCTGCCGATATTCACCGCCGGGGGCCTCGCAGTCCAAGGCATCATCGATAACGCCGCGGCGGGTCTCTCGCGATTTAATTATGTTGTTCGCGATGACGAATCGCTCGCACGCGGCGATCACCTCGTCCTCTCCAGCCGCGCCCACCATCAACGAATGTGGCACGCGACCCAGCCCCTTCGCGACCGCGGCGTCCATGTCCATCCCCTCTACGACTCGCCCGCCCCGTCGCTCTTAACTTAAGTGATCCCCTCCCTTCCCTCGGGCCAGAGCGCTCGATGCTATGGGCGAGAGTTGTGGGCGAGCGCGCGGGCGCCCCTCTCGCTCTACCGCCCCGCTCGCGTAGGGACGATACTCGGCGTGTGCAACGCCGCTAACTCACCAAACAATGCCTTTTCGAGCGCGCCGCTATCCTTACGATCCGTAATCGGCCCCTCCGCATCGCCCCTCAGAAACTGCCGAATCATCTGCTCATCCTCCGAGAGGTGATCCGCTGCCGGAGCGTCCCTGATCGCGGCAAACCACGCCCGATCCTCCACCGCCACCATCCGCCCCCGATCAAACATCGCCATCCGATCCGCGATCGTAAACGCGGAGTCCATCTCGTGAGTGACCACCACGCTGGTGACCCGCAGAATCTTCGTCAGATCCATGATCAACCGATCAATCTGCGCGCTCGTCACCGGGTCAAGCCCCGCGCTGGGCTCATCGTAAAATAATATCTCGGGGTCAAGCGCGAGAGCTCGCGCCAGCCCCGCCCGCTTCTTCATCCCCCCCGAGATTTGCGCAGGATACTTATCCGCCGCCTCCAGCAGGCCCACCTGCTCGAGTTTAATCTTAACCTGAATATCAATTATGTTTCGATCGAAGTCGGTGTGCTCCTGGATGGGCAGAGCCACATTCTCTGCCAGCGTCATGGAGTTAAACAACGCCCCGCTTTGGAATAGAATTCCGAACCTCCGCCGGATCGCATCCAGCCCCGGCCGCTTCAGCGTGGTGACCTCGCCACCAAAAAGCTCGATACTCCCGGTGTCCGGCTTGAAACTACCGATGATGAGCCGAAGCAGTGTCGATTTACCCGACCCGCTCCCGCCCATGATCACCATCGTCTCGCCCCGCCGCACATCCAGGTTCACGCCGTCCAGCACGGTCCGGCCATCAAAGCTCTTCTTCAGGTCGCGGATTTTAATTACAATGTCATCATCACCCGCCGGCGTATTCCCGGGAGCCTTGGTTGCTGGCCTATTTCCGTTTTCGTTCGCCACGCCAGGCTGATCTCCCGCTGAGACGTAAATAACTAGAGACGCAAATAGCCGTCCCACGAAGCCCGCACACTTTAGTTACTTCTTTGGCGCATCAGTTGGCGGCACCGGCGGGGCCGGCGGGTTAACCGGGTCCACCGGGGTAGCCCGGGTACCGGTCGGCGTCGACACCGGAGTCGCCACCTCGCCCGGAACTGCTGAAGGCAGCGGGCGATTGCTAGGATCATACAACGTTATAACCTTGCCACTCCTCGTGAAAACCTGGATATTTACAATCGGGATGATGCTGCCGCTCGGGGCTGAGGTCTTACCCGTTGCAACCTGAATACCCGCTATCCCCTTCTCCTTCGCAAACGTAAGCGGAAGCGGAATCAAGTTCCCTGCTTGCTGCATCTGATTCGTCACCGGGCCCATCTGGCCCATATCAGATAAATACTCCCAGAGGCCCGTGGGAACCGCCTGATACTCGCCCAGCTCCGCACGGTACGCCGCGCGAAACGCCTCAAAGTCCGAATCCTTAATATTCTCAAGCGTCGGGCTGACAAGCAGTTTTTTCGCCGTCGCGAAATCCCCCGATTCAATCGCTTTCATCGTTGTATCCATCGGGGCCACCATGCCCTTGTTCGCCATACCCGCCACCTGATTAACGCCCACCCCAGCCGCGAGCCACAAAACTGAAGCAAGCACGCCCAAAATTATCCCGCCGATTGCGAGGCCCCTGCCGCCAACCCGGCCCCCCGAACCGCTAATACTAAACAACGCCGCAATGCCCAGGATAGCCCCGATTATCCCAAACCCGGGAATGCAGATGATCCCCAAGACCAGCGACAAAATGGCCATAACGCTGGTGCGTTGCTCAACAACATACTGGTCGTTCGGGTAAGAACCAAATCCGCCGGACTGCATAGTGGTCATGGTGGTAGGATAGCACCACTTTTCGGAATTACCGAGCCTCTGCGGTATCGAATTTTGTACGGATTGCGTTCTAATACTTTGAGGATGAATGAAATTATCGGGGCAGTCCCCGCCTACCATCGCTCTCCCGTTTTGATTCCGGCGTTTTTCCCATTTTGCTGCGGGTAAACGGCGGAAGCCGTGATTGTGTCCCGCGCTACTGCGCCCCTCCGAGCCCCTGTCTGCACCCATGCCACAGCCTAAGAACACGACTCTGCGCATTCTGATTCCAATCATCGCTTTGGGCGTCGCGGCACTCGTCGTCGTTGGCAGTTTCAAGACTTCCAAGCCCTCCGCCGCGCCCGCTTCGTCCGCCGCGATCACTTCTCCGGTCCCGAACCCGCAGAGCATCACCCCGACTCCGCAAGTCCTCCCGACCGCTCAGAACACCCCCACGACCCCCGCGATAGCCTCTGAAACTATCCCGGTTTCAACATCCTCCGCCTCTAGCGCAGTCTCGGGAACCCCGCCGGTGAGCGCGAGTGTCGGAGCGGATTTATCCCAGCCTCCGGCAGGACCGCCCGCAAACCCAGCACCCACCGCTGTCCTCGGCCAGCTTCGACCTCGGCCCTTCCCCTCCGGCGGCGATCTCGTAGTGGGCGATGTAACCCGCGGCAGCGACCAGCGTTCCCGAGTCACCCTCTCGCTCGAAGGCGCAGGAATTCGCACGCTCGAGCTCAGCGAGCACTTCGTAACAATCGCGGAAAAAGACCACCTAAAGGTCCAGTCAGAGCACGCGCTCGCAACCGCGGGAGGGGGCGAGATCACGCTGCGCCCCTTCTCAGCTTTGGGTATTGAAGTCTCGGTCCCCGGCTCAACCCAACTCCCGCAGTTCATACCGCTTTTTGACCTGGTCAATGGCTCCCCAGTTTGGCGGCCGCTCGACGGCGCTGGCCCAGGCGCGTTGGAGGCGATCATCGAGGATCAATCCGGCCAGCCAGTGCTCCGCATCGAACGCCGGTACATAATACCGAATAAGTCAAACGACATCCGCCTCACGCAGCGGGTTGAGAACGTAAGTTCAGCACCCCTTATCGTCCGCTGGTTTCAGAACGGACCGGTCGACCTCGTCTCCGACTCTGCCAGTTACGGTGGCGACCGTCGCCATCTGCGGTTTGGATATCTCTACCCCGCATCGCGCGATCCATCACGAACTCCGATCACGCTCGGGGAGTTCGATGAGGGGCACTCCTCACTCTTGGGTCAGCGTTACGTCATGCCCGGCGAACCCGCTGCCCGCTATCTCGATGCGCAAAAGTGGCCCACGACAAAGGGCCTTCAAAGCCAGTACGAACTCGCCTGGTTTGCGATGAATAATCGTTACTTTGGGGTGGCTGTTCACTCTCTGTATTCAACGCCTCCTGGCGTAACCAAACCAATGGGCGGAGTGGTACCCCTCTCTTGGATGGCCGCGCTGGACCGGGTGGTCCTCGACGGAGGCGATGGTGCGCAGGTCATCGGAACCCGCATGACCAGCCTCGCCATGAGCGTTCCCCCGGCCGCCGTGGCAGATTTTTCACACGGCATCTTCGCCGGGCCGCTCTCGCGCAACGAGATCAAGGCAGAGCCGCTTCTGCGGTCCATGTTGCTCGACCGCTTAGTAATTTATAACTTCGGCGGGCCCTGTGGTTGGTGTACGTTTCCTGCCGTCACTGATTTCCTGCTCTGGGTGCTCAACGGGCTCCACGATTACGTCGTCTTTGACTGGGCCATCGCAATCATGTTGTTGGTGGTCATCGTCCGCACCGCCCTTCACCCGCTCACGCGCATGACCCAGATCAAAATGGGCAGGTTCGGCAAGCAGATGGCCGCGATGGGGCCAAAACAAAAGATCCTTCAGGAAAAGTACGCCTCCGACCCAACCAAGCTTCAACAGGAGACCGCCAAGTTGTGGCGCGAAGAAGGTATCAGCCCCGCTGGCTTCCTCGGTTGCTTACCAAGTTTCGCGCAAACGCCTGTTTGGATCGCTCTCAGCGCAATCCTCTTCTTCGCGGTAGAATTACGGCATCAAGGTGCCTTCTTCGGCGTCTTTCAGAAAATCCAGGGTGCAGGTTCGCCCTTCTGGCACTTCTTGGGAGACTTGGCAGAACCAGATCGATTTATCTTCTTCGGCAAGACCCTCTTCACCGCCTGGCTGCTCGGGCCGATTAACTCGCTTAACTTGCTGCCGCTCCTGCTCGGAGTTATGTTCTACATCCAGCAGACCAAGTTCGCTCCACCGCCCAGTGCGCCGCAAACGCCCGAGCAGGAAATGCAGATGAAGATCATGAAGTATATGACCATCTTCGTCTTCCCGCTTATGATGTACAACGCGCCCGCGGGACTCAGCCTCTACTTCTTCGTGAATACAACACTCGCCATCGCGGAGAGCGCGTGGATTCGCGCACACATGAACAAGCACGACATGCTCAATGTCGACAAGATGCGCGCCGAACGGATCGCCCGCAACGCCGCGAGATCAAAGACCGGGGAAGCTCCTCCCAGCGGTGGCATCATGGGAGCCTTGCAGAAGTATGCTGCGAACAAACAACGTGAGACCGAAACCCGCTTTGGTCAAGAGCGTCCCAAACGCTAAAGCCTGACCTTACCGACTGCGAATTCTCGAGTGCGAACGGCCCCCCGGCCGCGCGAAGGAGCAGGGGCAAACCGCGCGGAGATTTTGCTCGCGCAAAATCCGTAGCTCTGCCGCTGCGAACGACTAGCGGGTAGTTCACGCAGTATTCGGCTTGATTGCTTTCTTAATCCTTGACTTTGCTGGAGCGAGCCCCCGCTGCAAACCTTTGCACTAAGGGCTTTATTCTTCATGCACACACCCGACGGCGAGCTTGCCAAGGCCACCCGACGTTCAGGGCAAGTTTGAAGTTGGCTTTCATCTTCCGATCACACCACGCCACCTTTAGTCTACACCGTGGGTTCCCAGGCTTTGACCCTTTAATAAACGTTCCCAGCTCAGCCCAGAAGGTCAAAACATTGGACCCCAGCCGCGAGTCCTCAGGAGTTCAAACAATGACCGGTTTCAACCCAATTATTTTTAGCTCGTCTACCCGCGTTACCCCCGGTTCGCCGCGCCTTGCTACGTGCTTCGTGGCAGGCGCAGGGTGGCTGGCTTCTGTGGCCTCTGCCGCACCAACGCCTACTCCTTCCCCATCCAGCCACCGTGAAGCACCCGGAATCAGCGGCACCCCGAAGGTTGATGCTACCGATTTCTATATGTTCAATAGTTACGAAGCTGGCCGCGAGGGCTTTGTTACCATCATTGCCAACTACCAGCCGTTCCAGACCCCCTACGGCGGTCCCAACTTCTTTCAGATGGACCCTGAAGCGCTCTATCAGATTAATATCGACAACGACGGCGACGCGAAGCCAGATATTACGTTCACCTTCCGATTTACCAACTCCCTCTCGGATCTTCGCATCCCCGTCGGCGGCCTTTCGCAGTCAGTTCCTCTCTACAATATCGGTGGCGTCGGCCCCGCACCCACCGACACAGGTGCCCTGAATATTAAAGAGAGTTTTACCGTGGGCGTTACCCAGAAAGTGGGCCGCAGCCGCAAGTCCGATCAATCCGCCAACGTCAGCGCGGGGGGCAGGAGCTTTATCAAGCCTGCGGATGCGGTGGGTGCGAAGTCCTTGGGCGATTACGAAACGTACGCCCGTAATCATATTCATACCTTCTCGATTCCTCGTACCAACCTGACAGGGAGGGTCTTCGTGGGTCAACGTAAGGATTCATTCGTCGCCAACCTGGGCGAAATTTTCGACCTCGTGAACCTCGACCCTGTGGGCGCGCCCAACGGAAAGTCGGATTCGCTCGCCGATTCAAACGTAACATCCATCGTAATCGAAGTGCCCGTCGCCTTCCTACGCGGAGCGGCCGACAACATTGTGGGTGGCTGGACAACAGCGAGCCTGCCCCAGAACCGTTCGCTGCGTAACTTTCCCACTTTCCTCGCGCCCAGTTTCGAGGGCGGGGCATTTGTCCAAGTCTCCCGATTGGGGATGCCACTGGTGAACGAGCTGGTTGTAGGCATCCGCGACAAGAATCGGTTCAACGCTAGCATTCCTCGCAACGATCCCCAGTTCCTCAGTTACGTGACCAACCCCACGCTCCCCGAGCTACTTAAGATTATTTTCGGTGTTACGCCCCCCACGCTCCCTCGCAACGACCTCGTCAGCGTCTATCTCACCGGCGTTGAAGGGCTGAACAAGCCAGCGAACGTTTCCCCCGGTGAAATGTTACGTCTCAACACCAATACCGCCGCGACCGGCCTCAAGGCCAAGGGCACCCAGAATCGACTGGGCGTGCTCGGAGGCGATCTCGCCGGTTTCCCCAACGGCCGTCGCCCCGGCGACGACGTGGTAGATATTTCATTAAGGGCCGTCATGGGCGCTCTCTACCCCGATGCCGGTCAGGTTAATGGAAATGCCCCTTCAGGAAGCCTGCCGCTCACCGATGGTGCGTTTATCGACGACCAAGCCTTCGATGCGGTCTTCCCTTACCTCCGCGCGCCCATCACTTCCTCACCCAACACCGTTCCGGCCCCCGGATAACTCCGCCGCATGGATCCCTCAACCGACGCGTTAATACTCCTTCCATGCCGGGCTTTCCATCATGTTATGATTATGCTCGTAGCCATTTAGGGTAAACACATGATCATGTTGAATCATGAAGGATGATCTGGTCTAACCGGCCCACCCGCCCCCGCTCTCCCGAGGTAGTTCGGTTTTTTAAAAGCTCTCGACCCCGCTTCGCTCTAGACCCCGATTTGTAAATCCACCGAACGGTTGGCCCTATCTAATAGAGCTGCGTGAGTTGCCTGAGTTGGAAATTATAAGCACGTGAGCAGTACGAGCCAACCTTAAGTAAGCCTTCCAAGTGTACCGCGTGCCCTATACTGCGATTGCTCTCACGCCAAAACCGAATCATTACGATGAAACCCGGTGATCGCCCTAAGCTCTGCACGCTTTTCCTACGAAACACTCATGACCATACCCACCTTCACAACCGCCCGCATATTCCTTCACCGCTTTTGGGTTCGGCTACGGGTTCGGCCCCCGGCGGTCCAGCTATTCGCGGCACCCTTGGCCCTGGCCTGCCTTGCCGCAACTGCCCTCGCCCACGTCTTCTGGCTCGAGCCCTCAACCTTCACCCCCAAATCCGATGAGATGGTGAAGATCGAGGTGTATGTGGGTGACACAATCCCCGGCGAAAAAAAGAAGCGAGACAACGGCCGCATCGAGAAGTTCGAGTGCACCGCGCCCGATGGCACCAAGCACGACGTCGTTGGCCGCGATGGCCATGCTCCATTCGGCCTTGATCGCCTCGCAACGCCCGGAACTTATATCTTCTCCTACCGCAGTAATAATGCAACCGTCACCCTCGCAACCGAAAAGTTTGACACCTATGTAAGCGACCACGGTATGACCTCAATAGTCAGCGCACGCGCAACGCTGAAGCCCGAAGCGGAGGACAAACGCCCTGTCAAAGAGGCCTATTCTCGTTGCGCCAAGTCACTCGTAACAGTGGGCGAAGGCAGCAGCGCAGGCTTCGACCGCGCCGTCGGGCTTACGGTGGAAGTTATTCCCCTCACTGATCCCTCCACGGTCAAGCCCGGCCAGCCGATGACCTTCCGTGTTCTGCACGAGGGCAAGCCCTTCACCGGCTCCAACATCTTTGCTAACCGCGAAGGGGCTCTGCGGCAGTCCCAGAAACCAAGCGATGCCGGTGAGGTTACCTTCACGCTTGATGCCCCCGGCATGTGGGTAATCGATACCACTTTCATCGGTGCCGCGCCGTCCGGTGTTCAAGCCGACTACCAAAGCGTCTGGAGTTCGCTTTCGTTCAGCATCCCGGCGGCCTCCACGCCCGCAAAGTGATTGCGAGTCGCGCCACCTTCCGCGGCGAGCCGTACATCCTCGCGCCCGACCGATTATCACGCCCACAGTAAAGGCAGGTCGTCTTTTGTGGGCTATACCTTGCGCGTGCCGCAAAGCGACTGGCCTCGCTCGCTCGCCTGCTCACTGCTCACCACTCGCGTGCCGCTTCTCTCCGGACCCGCGGCCTCCCATCGGAACATACCAACACCCCTCGCCGCCGTGCCCTCCCCAAGAACGGCGCACTTCCACCGGCCTTATTTTTTCAAGGTTTCCGCGACCCGGCCCGATGATGCACCAGAGCACTCGTAATAAGCCGCGCTCCGCCACCCGCAAAGGTAATCGTGTCCGCGTTTGTCTTCAGCACGCTACTCCGCATCCGGCGATCATATCGGTAAGGAAACCCCATGCCACATAAGTTCCCCGCGCAAGCGACCATCATTCACTCGTCGACCCAAAGCAAAAGAACGACCGAGACCGCCGCGTCAGCCTCCACCAGTCGCGGCGTAATCGCTGGGTGCTTTCTGCTTATTGCGTTTTTAGTAGTCTTGGGAATTCTGCCCGGTTCTTGGCTCCTCTCGGGCGCGGCGGGCGCGATTCTCATCGCCGCGTGGAGCGCGGGCGTCGTTGCTTTTGTCTCCGCCGTCTCTCCCCGGATTGGGGTGGTTTCACAGGCTGTAGCCTTTCACGATGTGCAAACGCTCGAACGTCGCGAGCGGCTCAAGCGAGCTGCCTGAATCGCGTGCGCTCTGTTACGTTTATGCTCGCTAGGCCGACCGCTCATGGCTTGCCGCTGATTCCCGGATCCCGGCTGATTAGATATCGCTCCGCCAAAACCCGATGACGCCCTCACACGCACCCGGCACAGCACCCCCGCTGCACACCGGCACCCCGCGAGGAGCGATCACGCCAATGGCCGACAAACCTTCCGATAACAAAAGTGAATCAGCCGCCGCGGTACCGAAGAAGAAATCGCCGATGAAAGTCGTTGGCATCGTCGGCGTGCTGATGGCCGCCGAGGCGGTGGGGGTCTACTTCTTCGTCGCCAAAACCGGCCCGCAGGCCGCTGCGGCCGCCGAGATTCAAGGTAAAGACGAGGAAAATCACGAGGCCACAATGGAGCTGGCGCTGATCGAAGAAAAATTCCAGAACCTGCAGACCGGGCGGGTCTGGGTCTGGGATGCCGAGATCGTACTGAAGGTCAAGGCCAAAAACGAGCCGTATGTAAGTAAACAACTCGAAGAGCGTGCCGGCGAAATCAAAGAAGGTATCTCGCAGATCTTCCGCCGCGCTCAGCACAGCCAACTCAAAGAGCCCAACCTTGAAACGATCAATCGGCAGATCTCCGTGTTTATCAATCAGACCATCGGCAAGGATGCCAATGCCAAAGACCGCATCGAGCGAATAGTAATTCCTAAGTGCAAGGGTTTCCCGGCTGATTAATGCCCATCGTTCCGCGCCGCTCGCACACGAAGACCGCCTCACGCCCCCACAAAACGTAATCGCCTGTCCCCGTCTCCCCCGCCCGGGGTGCCCGCGCTAAAACTGCGCTCTCGATTCCCCACCGCGCAAACAAAGGCGCAAAACCAGACCTCAAAACGCACGCGCCCACCGGCTCAACGCCCGAAGATGAACCTGTTGGCACCACCGCCAACGACGCACCCCTCTAAGGGTGTCACCTCATCTTTGCGGAGCGATATGAGCACTAGTCCAGAACAGAATTCATCCGGTACCCCTGGCGGCCCCAGCATTCCCGGTGGTAGCAACGCATTCGACGAATCGCAGGCAGCCTTGGAAGCCGCCGCCAATGACGCCGCGTCCCTCGCGGCCGACGCCGCGAGCGCGACCAAGGCCGGCGGGCCAACCCCCTTCGTGCTCCCCGCCTTCGACAAGATTCAGATTCAAAAGCAGGCCAAGGCCATTGACCTGCTCTCGGATGTTAATCTGCATGTAAAGATCGAACTGGGCCGCACCCGCCTCTCCGTCGAGAATGTTCTTAAACTCTCCGAAGGTGCGGTCGTGGAACTCGATAAACTCGCGGGTGATCCCGTCGATGTCTACGTCAACGACCGTTACGTTGCACGCGGCGAAGTGCTCGTGCTCAACGATAACTTCTGCGTCCGCATCAACGAAATTCTTGCTCCGCTGCCCGCGCCCATAACGTAAGCGGCCACCCCGGCAAGCCACCCCGGCAAGCCGACGCACCCCGGACGCTAGAACCCACATCGCAGCGTGTAAATAACGATCGCAAGGGACTTGCAGATCATCGCACCCAAGCCAGGATGGCATATGAGCATAAGTAAATATAATCTGGTCGTTGCCCGCCTTAGCCGCTGCGTGCAACTCGCCCCAACCGCAACGCACGCATCGCATTGGCTCCTCGTCCTGATCCCAGTTCTCACCCTACTCGCCCTGCCCGCAACGCTCAGTACTCCGTGCTTCGCGGCACAATCCTCCACCGACGTGGCCCTACCGCCATTGCCAGCCCGAGTAATGGCAGCCCGCCACATCGGGCCACATGACGACGCCCCGCAAGAGGCCTCACCGAGCAATCCTCCAGCCTCGGCGCCACTTACGCCCGGCGAAGAACAAAACCTAAACTACCCACACGCGGTCCCTTCTGAGCCAGCAGAGGTAGAGCCACCCACCTTACCCGCAGTGATTTCTAAGGTCGCGTCTAATCCGTCCGCCACTACTACTGCCCAGCAGGCCAGCGACTCTACCACAGCGGCTATTGTAACAAATCCCGCCGCGAGCACTGCCCTACCTCCCGCCGCCATCGACGCCGCGCCCCGCAGGACCGCAATGTCCACGCCCGCCCGTCCGCGCAGCAGCGACGCAAACAAACCCCTCGGAACGGCTTCCCCAACAAAACTTACCGTCGCCTCTTCTGACCCTCAAGCCCCGGCAGCTAACAAAACTGGTTCAGCCACCGCCTCTGCGTCACTCATCCGCACGCTCCTCGCGCTGAGCGGAGTCATCGTGCTCATCCTTCTACTTGGTCTAGGCGTTCGCTGGCTTGCCCGGTTCTCCGGCTCCAGCAGCGCACTAGGAATCGCCCTGGGTGCCCGCGGCACGGCTCCCAGCGGACTCCTCGAAGTGCTCGGCCGCTACCCCCTCTGCCGGGGCAGCATGCTCATCGTTCTTAAGTTTGATCGCAGGGTGCTCCTCATCAATCAGAGCCGCAGCCGCGGCGGCACCACCATGCAGACCTTAAGCGAACTCACAGATGTAAGCGAAGTCGCCGCCATCCTTGCTAAAGTACGCGGAGAGACCAAATCCAGCGCTTTAGCCCCGGAATCCTCGACCATTTCGGCCGCGGAAAGCCGTTCCACGTTCGCCTCAAAGCTGGGTGCCAACATAACGCGGCAAGTCTCCGACGTAATTGTTACCCCCCTGGCCCCCTCCGCCACTGTGGCCAAACACTCCGCAAATAGCCCCGCTCGCGATCTCCTTCCCGCCAACATCGACGGCGCATCCGCCGCACGGTCACTCCGCGCTCGCCTCGCCGCTCTCCAATCTCGTACGTCCTCCCCCGCCCGTGTCGAGCAGCCCGAAGTTGTCCGCACCATCCAGGTATCCGTGCTCCCCCCAGGGCTTGCCGCATGAAAAACTTCCTCCTCACCCTCATAATAACTCTCCTTTCCGCCCCTCTCCTTGCCGCCCCTCTCCCCTCTAACATCGGCCCCTCTATCGAGGAGGCTACCCAATCTTCAGCCGCCTTCACCGCCCCGGACCTCCTTCCAACCTCCGACGGATGGACCGGCTCGGGCGATGAGCACAATGTAATTGATAATCTCAACCCCCTGCGCATGCTCGATGTCGCGGGCTCCGCGATGAACGGCCAGGGCAAGGCAGGCTCCGCCGACCGCAAGGAAGGCCAAGGCCTTTCCACCGCACTGAACATCATGCTGGTGCTCACGGTGATGACTCTGGCCCCTTCGATCCTGCTGATGACCACCTGCTTCACCCGAATACTAATAGTGCTCGGTATGCTGAAGCAGGCCCTGGGCACCTCAACGATTCCCCCCCCGCAGGTGATCACCGCCCTCACCCTCTTTATTACATTGATGGTGATGGCCCCCACAATCGACCGTATCAACAACGAAGCCATCGCCCCCTACCGCGCCGGCGAGATACGCAACTACGACGAACTTTGGGAGAAGGCCCAGCAGCCCGTCCGCGACTTCATGTTCGACCAGATCGAAGTCTCCGGCAACTGGTCCAGCGTCTACATGATCCTTGAACGCCGCGGCATCGATGTAAGCGAGCCCGAGCGCCTCACCCGCGCCGATGTTGACATGGTCACGCTCGTCCCCGCGTACATGCTCAGCGAACTCAAAGTAGCCTTTCTCCTTGGGTTTAAGGTATATCTGCCCTTCCTTGTAATTGATATGGTGGTCGGCACCGTCCTGATCTCGATGGGCATGATGATGCTCCCCCCCGTCATGGTGAGCCTCCCCTTCAAAGTCCTTCTGTTCGTTCTGGTCGACGGATGGACGCTGGTAGTGGGGGGCCTGATGCGCAGCGTCGCCTCCCAAGGCCTCGAACCGATCGCTTCCTCCGCCCCGCTCCATCACCTCACGGGCGTGCTAGAGAGCTTCGGAGCCCAAGCAACCGCGCTCTTCACCATGTTAGTCTAGCGCATTTACTCTCCCCCTCGTAACCCAAGAATAACTTACTATGTACGTTGATGAAAGCACCGTTGATCTCGTCCGCACCGCGCTCATTATGAGCGTCAAAATCGGCGCACCCATCCTCATCGCGGGCACCGTGGTCGGCCTGGTCATAAGCCTCCTTCAATCGATTACATCAATTCAGGACCAGACCATTTCCACGGTCCCAAAAATTACAGTCATGGTCGCCGCCGCGGTGCTCGTTCTCCCGTGGATTGTTCAACGCCTGATCGACTACTCCGCGGAACTGCTGCGAGTCGTCTGAGCCACCGTCATGGAAGAGACCTCCCCGGCCATCGCCCTCATCCTCGCGCAAGCACCCGCCTTCTTCACCGTCGCCGGGCGATTGGCCGGTCTTTTCCTCTTTTCACCCCTCCTCTCAAGCCTCATGATCCCCGCGCGGATTAAGGCAATCACCGTCATCCTCCTCGCCACGTGCGTCTACCCACTCCTGCCCCCCGGTTTCGGTGCTCTTACCCCAGACGTCTTCTCGCTGATTGGTTTGATCGTCGCGGAAGCAATGGTTGGTTATGTTGTCGGCGTGGTCGCTGCCATCCCCATTCTCAGCCTCGAGATGTCGGGCGTCATCGCGGGCCAGCAGATGGGCCTCGGCCTCGCCCGTATCTATAACCCCGAATCCGATAGCGAGGTCGATGTCCTCGGCCAAATGTTATATTTCGTCGCCCTCGCAGGTCTGGTCGTAGGCGGTGGCGTTGATCGGCTGCTCGGGTGCGTCATCCACTCCTTTTCCACCATCCAGCCCGGTGCGCTGACCGCGACCGTCGCACCCCTTGACCTTCTTGTCCAAACCATCTCCGCCGGCTTTGAGCTCGCCATCCGTATCACCACGCCCGTCTCCGCCGGCGTGCTCCTCATGACTATCACCCTGGGCGCGGTCGGCAAGACGATGCCACAACTTAATATTATGACGGTCGGATTTACCTTCAAGATCGTGATCGGTCTGCTCGCCCTCATCGCCAGCCTCGCCGCTATCGCCGCAACCTGCGGCGATGTCATGCAGTCCACCTTCATAAGTATCGAAAACTGGGTCCAGCAGCCTCTCCCTTCCCCCTCACCCCTCGCGACGCAGTCAGGCCAGGTGAACGGTGGCTGAAGATATCGGAGACAAAACCGAGGCCCCAACCGGCAAACGCCTCAGCGATGCCCGCGGCGAAGGCCGCGTCGCCCGCAGCCACGACCTCGCTTCCGCCCTCGATCTCCTGGGCGGTCTCATCATGCTTCTTATCTTCGGTGCCAGCATCACCCGCGCCTGCGCCCTCGTGCTGCGCGACTCACTTACGATGGGCACCTCTTCTCTCGTAGGTGCTCTGAGCCTCGAATCAGCCTGGGAAGGTGTCCGCACCCCGCTTATCAATCTCGCCATCGCGCTCGCCCCCCTCTTTCTGTTTATGGTCGCCATCGCCACCCTCGCCCACGCCGGCCAGTTCGGCTTGCTCTGGAACATGGGCTCGCTCCAGCCCAAGTTTGAGCGGCTCAACCCCGTCGCCGGACTTTCAAAGCTTTGCAATCGCCGCAACGCCGTCAAAAGTTTAATTAATTTTGGCAAGCTCATCGTCGTCGGCTCCGTCGCCTGGCTCTACGCGAGTTCCTGCGCTCACCAAGTCGTCGCCCTCCCCGTGCTCACCGCCGCTGCGGCGTGGAGCATCATCATGCAGCTCGTCGCCGAGCTCGCGGCCTGGCTTATCGCCGTCCTGATTGTTCTGGGCGTTACCGACTTCCTCTTCCAGCGGTGGCAGCACACCCAAGACCTCAAAATGACCAAGCACGACGTCAAAGACGAACGTCGCAGCATGGAAGGCGACCCTCAGATCAAGGGGCGACGCCTCAAAATGGCGCGAGAACTCGTCCGCCAGCGCATCGGCAGCTCCGTACCCCAGGCCGATGTAATCTTAACCAACCCAACCCACTTCTCAGTCGCCATTAAGTACGACCAGGAAAAGATGAACGCCCCCCGCGTCATCGCTAAAGGCGCCGACGAGCTGGCTATGTCCATCCGCATCATCGCGCGTGCCCACGGCATCCCCCTCATCCAACGCCCCCCCTTAGCCCGCGCCCTCTACCGCCACGTTCAAGTCGGTGATGAAATCCAGCCCCAGTTCTACGAAGCCGTCGCCGAAGTCCTCGCTTACGTCTACCGAATCGAAGCCAGCGCTAAAGACCGCGCCTCCCATCCAGGCCCTCACCCCGCCCAGCCCCTCCCCGTCGCCGCGGCGGCCTGAACAAAACTACTTCTCCCTCTCCACCTTCCCTCCGCCTCGCCCCGCACCATAACCTCGGCTCCACTCTATGGCGACTAATCAGCCAACCCAAGCCTCCTCACTCAACGCCGCCCCTCGCGTCCTCCCCGCATGGCTCATGAACATGCACCAATACCGGGGCTACGTCGTGCCCATCGGCTTCATCGCCATGATGATGGTGCTGCTGGTTCCGCTCCCCCCGTTCGTCTTGGATGCCCTGATCGCGATTAACATCGCGCTCGCCCTGGTTATTATGATGACCACGCTCTACATGGAGCATCCCCTTGAGTTTTCCGTCTTCCCATCGCTACTCCTCGCTACCACTCTCTTCCGCCTCGTCGTGAACATCGCCTCCACTCGCCTCATCCTAACCGCCGACGCCGCCACCCCCGAAGAGGCTGCCGCCGTAGCCGGTCATGTAATTATGGCCTTCGGAGAGTTCGTCGCGGGTAACTCCCTCTTCGTCGGTATCGTAATATTTCTCATCTTGGTGATCGTCCAGTTCATGGTCATCACCAAGGGTGCAACTCGCATCAGTGAAGTCGCCGCCCGATTCACCCTTGATGCCATGCCAGGTAAGCAGATGGCCATCGATGCCGATCTCTCCGCCGGTAACATCACCGAAGCTGAGGCCCGCACCCGCCGCGAACGCATCTCGCAAGAAGCCGACTTCTTCGGTGCGATGGATGGTGCCTCCAAGTTTGTACGCGGCGACGCCGTCGCTGGCCTCATCGTCACCGCCATTAACGTCGTCGGTGGCTTCGCTGTTGGCATCATTCAACGCGGTTGGGACGCGGGTAAAACCGCCGAGGTCTTCACAAAACTTACAATCGGCGATGGTATCGCCTCCCAGATTCCCTCCTTCGTCATCGCCATCTCCTCGGCGCTCATCGTCACCCGCTCGGGCAGCAAGGCCCAGCTGGGCGATGAACTCACCGACCAGGTCGCTGGCAAGCCCAAGGGTCTCTTTATCACTGCCGCATTCCTCGCCCTCCTCGTCTTTACACCTCTCCCCAAAATCCCGCTCCTCGCAACCGCGCTCGCCCTCGCCGCCATCGGTTACGGCCTGCAGCGCGCCCAGAAACGTAAGAGTCAGGTCGAAACCCAACGCGCTACCGCAGTCTCCACTCTTCCGCCCCCCCCCCCCCCCC
>CAYVFW010000039.1:0-19673 GCA_964450325.1 uncultured Phycisphaeraceae bacterium
TGCGATCCGGGCGGCATTCAAGGCTTGCGAATATGGAAAGCAGGTGGCGGTGGTGGTGCCGACGACGGTGCTGGCCGAGCAGCACGAGAGAACCTTTCGCGATCGGTTCGCGGGCTACCCCTTTAAGGTTGAGAGCTTATCGCGCTTCAAGACCGACAAGGAAGTGAAAGCAATATTACACTCACTGCGACACGGGGGCGTTGATCTGGTGATCGGCACGCACCGGCTTTTCAGCCAGGACGTTCACTTTTCTGACTTGGGGCTTGTAGTTATTGATGAGGAACAGAGGTTTGGCGTTGAGCACAAGGAGGCGTTGCTGCGGCTGCGGTTGACGGTGGATGTGCTTACGTTATCGGCGACGCCGATCCCGCGAACATTGCATATGGCGATGCTGGGGATTCGGGATATCTCTTCGCTTACGACGGCGCCGCTTGATCGAAGGGCGATTGTAACTGAGGTCTTTCCGTACAACGAGCGGCGGATTCAGCAGGCCATCGCGAGGGAGCTGGCGCGAGAGGGACAAGTGTACTTTGTTCATAACCGCGTGCATGACATTATCTCGGTGACTGATAACATCCGCAAGTTATGCCCCGAGGGAACCCGGGTGGTTTACGGGCACGGCCAGATGCCTCCGCACGACCTCGAGGCCGTAATGCTTAAGTTCATGCGGCGGGGTGCGGATGTGCTCGTAGCGACCACGATCATCGAGGCGGGGATTGACATCCCCTCGGCTAATACGATGCTAATTAATGACGCCGACCGGTTTGGGCTGGCCGACTTGCACCAGCTTCGTGGGCGGGTGGGGCGGAGCAAGCACCGGGCGTATTGTTATCTTCTGCTGGACCCGGAGAAGGCGGTGAAGGAGGTTGCGCAGAAGCGGCTGAAGGCCATCGAGCAGTTTTCGATGCTTGGTGCTGGGTTTAAGATCGCGATGCGGGACCTTGAAATACGCGGGGCGGGCAATATTCTTGGTCCTGAACAGTCGGGGCATATCGCGGCGGTTGGGTACGAGATGTACTGCCACCTACTCGAGAAATCGGTGAATGACCTTAAGAACGATAAGCGGCCTGAGCCGCCGAGCGCCACAGCGCTGGAGATTGGGATTGCCGGGCTTATTCCCAAGGCTTATATTCCAAGCGAGCCGCGGCGGCTGGAGGCGTATCGGAGGCTGTCGGGCGCGGCCAACTATGCGCAGCTTGATCAGTTACATATCGATATGATCGATGCGTACGGGGGCACGCCGCGGCAGACGCAGCGGCTTTTTGAGCTGGCGCAGATACGGATCGCGCTGGCGAACTTGGGTGTGCGCACCTGCACGATCCGGGATCGTGACATTATCTTCTTTGCCACGGATCCGGTGGCGATCGCCGGGCAGTTGCACGGGACGCAGCCGGGCGCGCACACCACCGCGATCATCCGAACGTTGCCTCCCAACGAGGAGACGGGGACGAAGTTAAGCGAAGTTTACTTTCGTCCTCCCGAGGGGTCTTTCGAGCCGGACACACTTCTGGCGGTGCTGCGCCGACGGCTGGGTGTGCCGGTGAGCGATGCTGCGCAGAGGGCTGCGGCTTCTGCGCCCGCGCGGCTACCGGCGGGGGGAGTGCCCGTGGCCAAGCCGCCACCGGCGACAAAAGTACTGCCCGCGGCACCAGTTACACCGGCGAAGAAGGCGGGGGGACAACCCGCGCAGATTACCGCGGCGTCGCCGCCGATTCTTCCGCATGAGCGGTCGGCGATTCGATTTGATATGTTGCCGGATAAGAAACGCCACAAGGGTGGGCTGTCTTAAGGTGGACTGCGATTTGAGGACTAGCTTGCCCGGATGGAAACCTGAGCGAGGCCATTGGCGCGAAGCCGAGATGTTGGGCGGCAAGGTCAGAGTTAACTATTACGCTTTCATCGGGCTTAAGAGCCAGCGCGAGAAAGAGGATTCGTCGAGGGTGCTCTGGGGGGATTGTGCCGCGGATGCGAATGTTAATTGAAGGTCGGGGACGGCTACTTGGCACGGCCACGCCGCGGCGGGAATGCGTGCTAGTTTGGCCCAGTCTTTTGCGGATGTAACCAGAACCGCGGCTCCGCTGGAGCGCAGTTGTTCCAACATCCTAGAGACCGTGCGGGGGGAATAGGGATCGTGATCGGGCAAGATTAGAGATCCAGAGGCGGGGCGGCCCGCGTGCTCCATCGCCGCGGCGATGAAGGGTGCGGGGTTACCGATGGCGCAGCAGACATAATACTCTTTTCCGGCCAACCAGGCGGGGGCGACGCCACCGGACGCTGCGCTATCGTCGGCTATGCGAGGGGCGCTCACGGGTAGCGCGAGTGAGGCCCAGCGATGGGACGTGCAGGTTATGATTAATTTATCATTGACGGCGCGTGCCAGTTTAACTATCGTCTCAACTTGCTGGGGCGTGGCCTGCTCAATGTGGGTGACCACCAGCGCGTGCGCTCTCGCGAGCGCAGCGGGCGGCTCTCGGAGCCATCCTGCGGGCAAGAGGCGATCTTCCCACGCGCTGCGGGTTGCATCGATAAGCACGATGTCGCGCCCGCGTGCGATGCGGCGGTGCTGGAAACCATCGTCGAGAACGATGTGGGTAATGTCGGAGCGTTGGGCGAGCAAATCAATCAAGCCCTCGGTTCGGTTAGCCTGCGCTACCAGCGGCAACCCAGGAAACTGACGCAGATATAACTTAGCCTCATCGGCGTCGATTCCGCCGCCATAGCCGCGCATCGCGGTTGCTGGAAGGCTCCCACTACTTATGATCTGCTCGACTACCCAACGCACCATGGGGGTCTTGCCGGTTCCTCCCACCGATAAGTTTCCGATGCTGATCACCGGGAGATCAAAGGTAACAACGCCGCGGCCGCGGTCAAAGGCTCGATTACGTCTGGCCAACTCTTGCCGGTAGATCCACTCGCCTATTGCACCCAGCCCTTTTAGCAGGCGCGGGAGGGGCGAAGTTGGGCGGTCGGGGTGAGGGTGATTGAAGGGTTGATCCATGCGAGCGAGTACATTGACACCGTCTGAAATTTCAGCGGTGCCAAGTAGTATCAAGCAGTATCATTCGCACCTTCGCCGCACCAGCGCAAGGAAAAAGCAACGCCGAGCTAAGGGTTCGGAGCTGCCTCTAGTAAGCTGGGCTGAGGGTGAGTTGGCGAGCGCCGTGCGAGCAGTTCTCGCGTAGGAATGGCGGTTATGAAGCTGCGCCGCTGGGCTCGCGCTCGACAGGGCGGGCCGCGAGTTGGAGAAATGGCTGGTTGCGAAGGAGTATGGCCCGGTCGCGGAGGAGTGCTGCGCGCTCAAGCCTTGCTAACCGCAGATTATTCATCACATCGATCCAGGCCAAGGCGAGCACGACGAGGACTAGTGCGGCGATCGCCATCCAACATAAGATAAATATGCGACCCCGGCTGGGAGGAACATATGCGAGACCGTATATCAATAACGGTGCGCTGAGCACCATCAGGAAGCCGGTTGCGAGGCGAATCCGACGGCGGCTCGCGGGCATTTGTACGCCGCGTAGGCTTAACAAGTGGCCGACGAGGACGATGAGGGTAAAGACCCCGACCGGCACGACGAACCATGCTGGCGCGAAGGGGTCATTCGACAGTGCCGCCAAGGAGGAGTTATTTAAAGATAGCATTGGTAAATCGGAGTGGGCGGGGGAAATCAGGGGGAACGGGTACGTTATTCATTACGACGGTGCGGCCTGAGAGGTTCCCGGCACAAATGGAGGGAGTGCCACAAGGTCAGCTAATCGGCCTAACAGCTTCGTCATCGGTAGTCCCATGACGGTGGTGGCATCGCCCTGATAGGTGAGTGGCCAACCCGCCTCCATACGGTCTAGAAGGTTGTAGGCCCCGGCTTTGCCCCGCCAATCATTCGTGGCGATATATCTGCTGATAGCTTTATCATCGAGGTGGCCCATCTTAACTGATGCCCTATCGGCGAAGAGATGCCGGCGCGTAGCGGCACCAGCGTGAACTTCAATTATCGCGACGCCTGTTATTACTTCATGCCGCCGGCCCATGAAGGCCCGGATCATGGCCTCGGCTTCCTGCGCGGTTTGTGGCGTACCAATCAGCTTGCCATCCATTGAGCAGGCGGTATCTGCACCAATTACGAATCCGATCTCGCTATCTGGGGCCGTCAAACGGTCTCTTGCCAGTAGGGCTCGGGTTATCACCCATGCTTTCAGATATGCAAGGGAGCAGACCCACGCGGCGTCGGTAAGGCCTGCGGCTGGCGCGAGCTGAGAATCTTCAAAACCCGGATGCTCTGCGGAGTGGCGGACTCCAGCGGCATCAAGCAGCCAGGTGCGTCGTGGCGAGCGGCTGGCCAACAAAACGCGCGGCAGTTTTTGGGCGATATGGGGTGATAGGGTGGGGAGGTCAACCAACGTTAATAAAGTCGCGGGCTTGCTTATAATGAGGTGGCTGGTGGCGGATGGAGCGAAGAACCCGGTACAGGTAATGGTACGCGGCGAAGGGGATTATGGGTGATCAGCGAAGGGGGAGTAGCACGCGGCTATCCGGCTCTGAACTTGCCATGCGGAGTTGTTCTCTACCCTTGCCATATGCGCGCGCACCTGGTTCAGACCGACATCGCCTGGGAAGACCCTCATGAGAACTACCGGCGGATCGAGGAACTCCTCGCCGGTGCGGGTGTTGAACCCGGGGACTTCATCGTGTTGCCGGAGATGTGCGACACGGGTTTTTCATTTAACATCGAGCGCACCGCCGACGTAAGCGGACGGACTCTTACGTTTCTTGGAGAGCTATCGTTAAGGTATCGGGCGGTGGTGCAGGGGGGAAGAACAATCGCCGCGGAGAGGCCCGACGGCGAGCGCGGCGGCGAAGTGGCGATGCGTGGGTGTAATGTTACAACGGTGATGTCGGGGGGTTCGCGGATCGCCGAGTATACTAAGATTCATCTCTTTCAGCGGGAGGATGACCGAATCGACCGTGGTGCTACGGTTATTACTTATTCGCTGCCTGCCCCCGGGGGCGGGGGGTTTACCGTCTGCCCCGCTATCTGTTACGACTTACGTTTCCCCGAGTTGTTTCGCGCGGGGCTGGGCAAAGGGGCAGATGTGTTCGCGATCGGCGCGTGCTGGCCAGGGGTGCGGATACACCACTGGAGGGCGCTTCTGGTGGCGCGGGCCATCGAGAACCAGGCTTACGTTATCGGGGTAAATCGCGTAGGGCGCGATCCGTTTACGTCCTACCCCGGTGCATCGATGGTGGTTGGGCCGCGTGGCGACGTCCTGTGCGAAATGGGCGAAGCTGCCGGGGTTGAATCGGTGAAGTTGGAACCGGGGGAGGTCGCGGCGTGGCGAGAGACGTTTAGCGCTTGGAAGGACGGCGTTTTACCACCGATGGCTTCGATGCGCAAGGATATTACTTAAATACCTGTAGAATCTCTGAGAGTTGCTTTGTTTTAGTGCGGTGATGGAGCAGGGCCCAACCACGGAGAGTCTTAAGGAGCTTGACTTAGTGCCGTCGCTGGAAGAATCGTCTATCGGTTATGTTTACGCTTCGGTTTCGCGCAGCACTTGCTCAAAGAGTGCCGTGGGAGCGGGTTTGCCCGTCCACATCGAAAACTGGAGTGCTGCCTGGCGCACAAACAGGGCTAGCCCGTCGATGGTCTTTAAGCCCAAATCATTCGCCATACTGAGCAGGGGTGTTACTCGCGGCGTGTAGACGGTTTCGAAGACAACAAGGTCGGGATTTCTCACGGCCAGGGGTCTTAAGTCAAGGGGCACGCCCGCGGGGTCAGGGCCGCCGACCATCCCCAGGGGTGTGCATTGTAATATAATGTCGTAGGTTTCTGCCGAGGCTAAAGCCCCGGCCCACGTCGCGGGATTGGAGCCGACGGTTTCGGAGGCGACTGCTTCAACAATTGCACCGGGCAAGGAGTCACGGATGTCCGCGGCAAGGCGACGGGCTTTATCCGCATCGCGGTTGACGATCCAGACCGCCGCGCCCGCAGCGCAGCAGGCGAACGCACCGGCGCGCGCGACGCCGCCCGCGCCCACCACCAGCACGCGTTTATCAAGCGGCACCCCTCGCGGTAGTTTGTAGTGATCGGTCATGGCGGCGACAATCGCGGGAGCGTCGGTGTTTTCCACGGATATCGCGGCGGGCGGGCCGGTGAGGGGGCGATCAATTACAAGTGTATTGGCCGCGCCGATGTGTGAGGCTAACTCTCCAATGCGCCACCCCTGCTCGCGGGCGAGCGTGATAAGTGACTGCTTGTGAGGTAATGTTACACTCACTCCGCTCAAACATAACCGCGGATGCTCGATCAGGTCGACAAGGGTGGCCCTTAGTGAGATGTCGCTGCTTGCCGACCGTGAGCCCGGCCCCTGATCGGCGGGGATCGGCATCGGGAGATAGACTCCGTTGTGCCCCACCGCCTCAAAGCCCGCGTTGTGTATCAACGGCGAGAGAGAGTGCGATACGGGCCAGCCGACCACTCCGTAGACTTTTGTTGAGGGAGAGATCGAACGAAAGCGGTACGTGCTTAACAACTGCGAGAGTGTCGGCTGCCCTGGGGCTGTGGCGCTGCTTGCTCGCAGCGCGGCGAACGTAAGAAAACCGCCGAACTTGGGCGCCAGGACGCGGGAGAGCAATCCGAACTCGCCCATTCCTAAGGCGATTGTCGGTCTTTGGAGTTGCGTGGGCAGATCAAGAAGTTCCAGGCTGTCTCGAACCGAGCGTGCCCGGAAGGCGATCTTAACTACCGCTGGATTAAACTTGCATGCGTCAACCAATCTGCGCGAGAGATCTGCGGGCCTGCCGCTAAAGTCGTGAATAGAGAGGATCACCGAGGGGCGATCCGCGTCGTCGATGGCGTGACTCAGAAGCGAGACGGCGTCGATCGGGGCGATTTGATCCATCGCTGGGGGCGGAGCTGATGCCGCGAGCGGGGCGTTGCGTATCGCCGCGCCCGCAGGACCTGCGGCTGCCATCGCCGACAGTTCGAGGTCAACGAATCGGGGTCGATGGTCGCGTTGAGGATCCATGAGGGCCGCGAAGAGGGCAAGTCGGAATTCCTCATTGCCCGTGTAAGCCCCGCCCTCTTGGGCGATGCGACACGTCATAATACAGGAGAGGGGCGAGTGATTAATCAGGCGTCGCAGCGCCTGTATATCGTGCAGTTGCCCGGTTACCAGTTCATCGACACGAAACTCGACCAAGTCGGCTCCGCCATCGCGAGCGGCAACGGCATCAGCGATCGCCGCGTCCACGTCTTGCACGGTAATGGGAACGCAGAGCAGCGTGGACATGCGATATTACTTCTTAAGCCGCGGGAGTTAAACCAAACAGGTGTTGCGGACGAGGGGCACGGCCAGCGGTGTGGGGCGATCACACATAATACGAACGGACTGCTCGGATGGAGGTGGATGGACCGTGAACCGGGCGACCGAGTGTCAGGCAGCGAAGAGATTACGGAGCCAGGCGGCGTCGGCCTGGCTCATCGGCGCCTGCGTCATTGGCGTAATATTACATTGAGCCTGCCTGGCGTTGCGAAAGCCGGGTATTGCGCCTGCTACATTCGCGTGCGAGAGGACCCATCGGCTTGCGAGCGATGAAAGAAACGCGACATCCTCGGCGGATCCGGGCTTTGCGGCGGATTGAAAGTGGTGGCGCGCACTTTGCAGCTTGTCGCGCACCCCACGGAGCGTGCCCGGGTTAAAGTCCTTGCGGCCGGAGCGATAATCGCCTTCGTTGAAAGCTGGCGGATTGTCGGGGTCAAACTTATCCAGCAGGATTCCCTGATCAAGCGGGCCGAAAGCAACGAAAGTACATCCGTACTTCTCCATGAGTTTCTGGACGCGACCGCTCGCGCGGATGGATTCATCAAAGCGCAGGTTTGCTTTGTTTTGAAGTACGTGGGGGCGGAGCACCGGCACGGCGCGCTCGAAATCATCGTCGCTGTAGGCTGACTGACCGATCGCTCGTACCTTGCCTTCCTTCACCAGCGCGTGCATGACCGCGGCGGCCTCTGGCAGATAATCGTGCTCGGCACCGTCGTAACCAGGGCCGGTGTAAGTGCCGTGGTGGAAATAATATATATCGATGTAATCTGTGCGCAGGTTGCGGAGCGACTGCTCGCACTGATTTCGGATGTGATCAGCGTCGTAACCGTGAGGGGCGGTCCCCTTAAAGTGGCCGACCTTGGTAGCGATTACTTGCGTTGATCGTGCGACGTTAAGCTTCGCGAACGACTGTGCGAGGGAGCGTTCGGCTCTTCCGTTGCCGTAGATATCCGCGTTGTCCCAGTGGTTGACGCCGGCGGCTAGCCCCACGCGGATGCCCTCGACGATATCGTCATCGTTTACATCTGCCCAGCCGATAGCCTGACCGTTGGCCGGTGACCAGTTGGGACCGCCCATAGTCCAGCAGCCAAAGCCGATTGGCGAGACACGAATTCCCGTGGTTCCGATGGCGCGAAGTTGCATGATGCAAGGGTAGGGAGTTTGATCACCGATGGCCCGACCTCCCAGCCACCCGCCCGAGGAAAGCAGGGTAATCTAGCGCTTACGAGATTGTGCAGCAAGACCCAGCCAGCCTGATAACGGGAAGAAGGCGAAGGCGAGCGCAACACCTAGCAAACCCGTGTAGGGCGCTGATGTAATTCGGGCCACCAGTTCGCCCGAGGGTGACCCGCCGCCCGCCATGATTGCATCGCCCCACCAGAGCCGGAAGGAATAGATCGCGACAAGCATAACCTGCGCGACGAGCGAGCCGAGCATGGCCAGGAACCCCACCGTAAGAGGGTTACGTTTAATGACCACGCCCCGCAGCGATGTAATCAGCTGCACGGAAAGAACGTAAGCCAGCACGTGCGGGCCGATGAGCGTGGCGGTACCCAGGCCATCTTGCAGCGGAACACGGGCGGTGAGGTCCATCAGTAAACCCAAAGCGACGGCAATCCAGGTAGGGCGGGGTGCGCCTGAGAACATCGCCAGAAACGTAAGCAAACAATAGACAAAGCTCGGCGCGATGGAGTTTGGGCCAAGCGCAATGGCATCTTTTAACCCCAGCTCCAGGCCAATGCAGACCCAAGCGGTGATGATAAAGGCGGCGGTGCTCACGCTAGCGCGGCCCCCCCACCCCTGGGCCCGCCTTTGGGCTATCTTTCTCGCTTACATCGGGCGAGGTCGCGTTGGTTCGAATTACAACCTCCGCCACGCGCTCGATGCGTTCGACTGTGGGGCTGACTGTTACAATCTGCCGCAGCGGTCCATCGGGCGAACTCTCTACGGCCACCACCCGGCCAACCAGCATCATCTGCGCAACGCTGGGCCAGCGGCCGTCGGAGAGGCGGACCAGTTGGCCCACCTCGGGCACGAGCGCCAGCGCATTGGTGGGGTCGCGCCGGTCGTGCACCGGCCCCTTTAATGATCCGTTCCCCACCGGAGTCAACCGGCAGGAGAGGCCGCCATCGGAGCCCTTAATAATTATGATTGCATTAATTGATTCTGCGCTCTTGGCGTTAAATGGAAGAATGTCGCATGTGAACGCATCAACGGCGACTACCCGACCGAGCAACTGAAGCCCCGCAGCGGTCGCGATCGAGTTCACTTCCACGCCTTGCGATCGGCCGGCCCTAGCTCGGACGATTCGTGAACTTAAGTCGCTGGATGACGCGAAGATGGGCGCATACACCTGCCGCACGGGCGAAGTATTAACAACCGCCATCACGTTGAGTTCTTCAAGGCTTAATACTAATCGCCGGTTCTCAAACCGGACACGCTCAAGCTCGCGCTGCGCCTCTTCGAGCCGCGACTCGAGCTCGCGGACTCGCTCGGTCTGCGCGGGCGAGTCGTCGGCGGGGGCGATCCAGCGCGATAATGCCGCGAAGGGGTGACTGACCGGAGCGATCACGGCGGTGGCTAGCTGGCCCAGGGGTCGCGCCCAGGACTGCCACCGCACCGGGGTGGCGAGCGCGAGCAGCGCGCAAACAGCGATTACCGTGGGCAGCAGCCGGGATGTAAAGGTTGGGCTGATCACACCGGGCAATGTAACACAACTAAACTACCCTCTTGCCGAATCATGAAAGCACCTACAAAGGGCCCGGCGGAGGAGTCAGCTATTGGAGTCGTTCTCGAGCGTGTTCTTCCACTCTTCAAGGTGCTCCAGATAGATGCACGTACCGCGCGCGACGCACGTGAGCGGATCGTCGGCGAGCTTGGTGGGAAGGCCGGTGGCTTTCTGGATCACCTGGGTGAGCCCCCGCAGAAGCGAGCCGCCACCCGCCATCGTAATTCCGTTTTCCACAAGGTCCGCCGCGAGTTCGGGCTCTGCGTGCTCCAGGGTACGGAGCACGGTTTCGACAATCCCCTGCACCGGCTCCTGCAGTGCGTCGCGAATTTCATCGCCGGTGATCTCCACGGCGCGGGGCAGGCCGGAGATCATGTCGCGACCGCGGACGATCATTTTAATATCGCCGACCATGACGGCTGCGCTGCCGACCTCAATCTTAATTTTCTCGGCGGTCTGTTCGCCGATCATCATGTTGTACGTGCGCTTCATGTGGTTGATGATCGCCTCGTCCATGTCATCGCCCGCAATCCGCACCGACTCGCACGTGGCGATGCCGGCCAAGGACATAATCGCAACTTCGGTGGTGCCCCCGCCGATATCCACGATCATGCTCGCCGTGGCCTCTGAGAATGGCAATCCGGCCCCGATCGCCGCGGCGACAGGTTCCTCAATGAGATAAGTGCGCCGGGCTCCCGCGCGCTCGCACGAATCAAAGACAGCCCGTTTCTCGACCGCGGTGATGCCGCTGGGCACGCTTACAACTACCCGAGGGCCGATAATTTTGTTGCGGCCGTTGACCTTGCGGATGAAGTAGGACAACATCGCCTCGGTAATCTCAAAGTCGGAGATTACGCCGTTCTTAAGAGGCCTGATTGCCGTGATGTTCCCCGGGGTGCGCCCGAGCATTTCTTTCGCGACCCATCCGACAGCCTCGCCATTATTTAAGACTTGATTGGTGCCTTTCTTAACCGCAACCACACTGGGCTCGTTGAGAACGATTCCTTGACCGCGCACCGCTACCAGCGTGTTGCACGTTCCAAGGTCAATACCCATATCCACGCTGAATAATCCGACCAGTCGCTCAAAGATCACGGGGTCAGGCACTCCTTGCCAGAGAAAATCTCACCACGATATGGGCCACAATAAGACCCAGTGTTTACACGAGAACGCCTTCAACGGCTGGCGTGAGCCGCTGCAGGCCGATAAGAACCTAGTTGTAGGGTAGGACGCTGGTTGGGGGCGTGTACATTTAAAGTCGCATGCCAAGTCGGAAATCGCTCCTGAGGCAGGTGACGCCAGCAATCTTCCGCGTCGCCCAGCCGATGGCCAACACTTAATGCGTTTTACTCTGAACCTCGCGGCCTGAGAGCGCGGCCAAAAGCGAATCTAAAAGAGATTCAGGAGTAAACGGCTTGGTCACGAAGCCGTCCACCCCCATCGCCGCGAGGTTTCCTAGCGACTCGCTTGCGTAACCGCTGCTGAGAAGGATGGTCATGCTGGGCCAGAGACCACGCACCTGCTTGGCCAAATCTGAACCACGGATTCGGGGCATCGTGACATCTATCACCACCATCGAGACGGCGGGGTCAGTCCTGAGAACCTCCAAGGCCTCCTCGCCGCCTGGAGCACCGAGTGTCTCCCAGCCCAGAGCCTCCAGTGTTCTGCGGAGTACATCGAGCACGAGCGGCTCGTCGTCAACGACAAGGACCTTGCCTTGCTGCCCCTTCTGGAACGCCATGGTGTTGACGTTCTTCCCTTCGATGGTCGCGGAGGCGGTTGGCGCGATGAGGCCGCTGTGGGCAAAACCAGTATCTAATCTGGTTTCTTTTGTTCCTGCTCCAAGCAAATCTGTGCCTACGGGAGCCAGTCCGCTGCGTGAAGTTGTTCCAGCTAAAGCAGGGAGTAGAACCGTAAAAGTTGTTCCTCTATTCACGGTCGACTGAACCCGGATAAACCCGTTGTGGGCACGTACCACGCCCAGAACAACGGCTAATCCTAAACCTCGGCCGGTAAACTTGGTGGTGAAGAATGGCTCAAATAGTCGCTCGATGCTTGCAGGGTCGATACCCCCGCCGCTATCACTTACGATAATGGCAACGTAGGCTCCGGGGGGCGGCGGTCCGGGGATGAATCCGCTCGGAGGAGCTTCTGGCAGCACCTTGAGCGAGCGTGCGGCGACGTGAACGGCGGTCTTCCCGGACCCCTCGCACGCCTCCGCAGCGTTGATCATAAGGTTAAGCAGCACCTGCTCAATTTGGATCTTATCTGCCTCGATACGGGGCAAACCGGCTTCAAACTCGAGCGCGGGCACAACCGCCTCACGAGCGATGGTTGGAAGCAGGGCCGCGATTCCGCTGATGAGCAGAGGGATATCCAACTGCTGTATCTCTACGCGCGACTTGCCCGAGTAAGCGAGCAGTTGCTTCGTGAGCTCCGCAGCGCGCTGAGCTGTTGCCTGCACTTGCCGAAGTGGGATCGCCGCGGCGTGATCGGCGGGGAGCTGGGAGGCGGCCAACGCGGCTTTCCCGAGGATGCCCACAAGTAAGTTATTGAAATCGTGGGCGACCCCGCCCGCCATCACCCCCAAACTTTCGAGTTTCTGGGCGTTAAACAACTGCTCTTCAGCCCGTTGTCGATGGTGCTCGGCACGTACTCGTGAAGTTACATCGCAGTCAACGCAGACATACTGGCGGGAACCGTCGGGTCCGCTCATTGCAAACAAAGATCCCAAGCATGTCTTTGCTTCGCCAGCGGCGGTTACGAACTCCCATTCAACGGGGCCGACTACCTCTCCGGACTGGTCGATTCGTTGCAGCGTGTTAAAAAACGAAGCGGTGCTCTGCTCCGACATTCCGATTATGGATATTGGGCTACCCAGCGCCTGAGCTGCGGAGAGCTCGAAGAGTTTCTCCGCGCCTTTGCTCCAAAACAAGATCGTGCCGTCGCGGGCATAGCACTCGACCGCCACATGAGGGGCACTTTCGATCAGCGTTCTGAGGCGTTGTTCGCTTACTTCCAGGCTTCGCTGCGCAGCCCGCCTGGCACTAATATCCCTCTGAGTGCCCCAGGCGCGGATCAGAAACCCGTTCTCAACGATCCCCACCAACGAGTTGGAAAAGCAGACATCGTTCCCGTTCAGGTCCTTCTCGAAAGATTCAACATCCACCAAAGTGTAGTTATTTTCAATGAGAGCACGAAGATAAGCTACATTTCGCGGGTCCGAGGGTACGAGCAGTTGGCGGACTGGCATTCCGACGAGCTCCGCGCCCTTCTGAGCGCCGTACATTTGCGCCATCGAGTCGTTACACTCAGCCAGATATCCGTGCTCCAGAATCATCGCGACTTGCACATCTGGGGGGAGCCCTGTCGGAACAGCTTTGCGCAGCTCAGCCCGCCACACACCCTCGGAGGCGAGCCGCAGGTACTCCCGGTATCGTACCTCGCTCTTCACGAGAAGTTGAGTAGTCCGGCGACTAGCGATCGATACAGCGCCCAAAGAGAGGCTCGATATCGCAAGGATGGCGATATAAGCCTGGAGGCCGATCATCAGTTGCGTGCGGTCGTTCAATAACGTCACCAACGGCCCGTGGTTACGCAAGGAAGCAAAAGTTAAACAAATGCTGATGATGGTGAGGTTGGCTGCGGCGTTGGCCGGACCGATGCGCCCGGCGCTGATCAGCAGGATTGGGACGGGTGAGAATGCCACGAGTAAGGCGAGACCAGTGCCGCTCCACTGGCGGCTGAATAGGAAGATAGAGGTAATTGCTACCAGGAACAGAAGTAGTGCCGCTTCCGCCCGACGCCGCCCATGGTTGGGCGTCGTAGGTGCCCCCGCAAGTAACCAGAGCAGCCAGGGCACTACGACGAGAATACCCACAAAGTCGGCGCGGACAATGTCGAGCGAAGCCTGCATCGCCCCGCCCAGCGAGACGGCAGGTTCGTGCATCGCCATAATGATGATGAAAGTAATTGCCACTCCCGCGATACATGCCGCGGGCACCGCACACGTCAGGAAGATCACCATTCCCCGGACAGTGCGTATGTAGCGATCCTGCCCCGACAGCCACGAGAACACCCCCGCAACGATGCCTGCCTCCAGCAGCATTTTGCTGATGTGCGCGGCGGATCGATCCCACTCGGCCGGTCGCACCAGCAGATAACCGCTTGTGGCAATAATTATCCCCGCGAGAGTTCCAACACCGCACGCGCGATTTCGGCACGCACATGCAAACGCGCACGCGACACCCGCAGGTAGAAAAAACGGTGTGAGGTAAAGCGGCGGAACCGACAGCGCCCTGACGCCAGCGTGAAAAGCAACTATCAACAGGCCGCATGCGGCCGCCCATACCGCGGCGGTCAGCCAGTCGCCACGATCAGTTACTTCCCTCCACCGGCGCGCCCAAGTCAGCGGAGATTCATAAGTTTCGTTGGACGCTGCCATACCTTTGAGTCCCAACGCCGCTCGCTTACGAACGCTGCGCACTACGAGTATAGCCACCCCTCTTCAACGGACTTCAACTAAAAATCCTAATCAAAGGGCGATCATTGAACCCACAAGTGCGGCCAACTCCTCCGACTTACAAACGCAACCTCTTTGTAGAGCGAGACTTACGCGACGTGAAAACCTTTTCAAGTTCGCTCGATTCGCCACGGCCAAGGGGTTTCCCCTGAAAACTCTATATTATGGAATATGGCGGTCGGTGGGTGCTAGCGCCGCAGAGACGCTCGCCAGGAACTCGCCGTAGCCTTCTCGACCCATCAGCCCGAACGTCGCCTGCTTTCCCAACTCCACCGCCGGTTGGTCGTACGCATCGATGTTAAGTAGCAAGCCCGCGTAGGCGGTTGTTATCTGCCACAAGTTCAGAAACTGCCCTACATGATAAGCATCAATCGACGGGAAGCGTAACGTAAAGTTGGGTCGCTCGCTTTCCACCAGGGCGTATTCGGTCGCGCGCTTTTCGGCGTTTATCAGACCAGCAAACGATTTTCCTTCCAGGTAACTTAGCGCAGGAACGCCCAGGCCGGCCGGTATCTTCACATCACGATCAAAGGTCTCAACTTCAAGCATCCCGATAACCTTGTCATTGGGTCCCTCGCGGTACAACTGAACCTGGCTATGCTGATCAGTGGTGCCCAGCGCTTTAATGGGCGTAAAGCCCGCGAACACGGTGTTCCCTTGAAGATCCTTTTGTTTGCCCAAACTCTCCGCCCACAGTTGACGGAACCAATCGGCCAGCGAATATAAGCTGTTGGAATAGGGCATTATCACATGGTTGGTCTTTCCCTTGGACTGCCCCAACTCCACCAAAAGGATGGCCAGCATCGCGGCGGGGTTTTGAGATAAATCCGAACCGGTGCATACGACATCCATGTCCGCTGCGCCACGCAACAAGCCGTCGATATCGATCCCCGTCATCGCCGCCGAGAACAGCCCCACCGGGCTCAGGACCGAGAACCGCCCGCCCACGCCGTCGGGGACAGGCATCGTAATATAACCTTCTCTCTCACAGATCTCGCGCATCGTGCCGCGTGCCGGGTCCGTCACTGCAACCACGCGGTCGCGATGTGCATCGCCGAAGAGCGATCGTAATTTATCGCGAATCACCATGAACTGTGCTGCGGTCTCCGCGGTTTCACCGCTTTTACTGACGACATTAAATAGCGTCCGGCCCAGCCCGCCCTCTTGCCGCTCGCACATGTCCAGAACGCTCCCGAACAGAACCGGGTCCACGTTGTCCACAATGAATACCCGCGGACCGGGCCGCTCTCGGGCTGGAAGATAGTTATGGAGTGGATGGTTTAAAGCATGGTGCAGCGCGATGTTGCCGAGTGCTGACCCGCCGATTCCGAGCACCACCATGGTGTCGAACTTCCCAGTACACGCCGCGACTGCATCATTTACCGCGCCGAGATGGGCGGATCGCATTGGTTCAAAGGCCAGTTCACGCCAGCGTTCCCAACCCTTGCCGCGGGATGCCTGCAGCTTTCCCGTGAGGGCCAAAATCGCCTTCGCGGCTTCCCCGCGGCTGTCTAAAAACGCCGCGTCAAGCCCGTGAGAGGGTCCGATGCGTTCCGCGAGGCAGTTTGAATAATCGAGCTTGAGCATATGGGGGGACGGTATTCAGGCCGAAGTACGCCCACCCTACCGACGCTCACCTTTCTTAGAGGAACTGTTCTTAAGACTCTGGGTTGCGGTCGATTGCCTATCATTGGGCGTCCAACTGGCATTGCCAGACACACTTTCCACAATCTTGCCGGTCTGCCTTGGATAAGCAGTTCTGGCCCGCCCCGCCCGGTAGGCGGCGTACGAAGCGGACTTCCCGCTTGTTGCCTTCTCGGCTGATCGTTTCGATCAGCGGGGAGTGGACAGGTTAGACGCCGCGATTGGAGTTCCACCAGATGGGTATAGTAAGTCCTCGTCGTTGTACATATCTCGCGAAGGCAGGCGAGGTTAAGCGTGGGTGGTATATTGTGGACGCCGCGGGTATCCCGCTGGGCCGCCTCGCCGTTGAAGTCGCTAACGTGCTGATGGGTAAGCACCGTCCCACGTACACTCCGCACGTAGATACCGGCGAGAACGTAATCATTCTCAACGCCTCGCAGGTTGGGATGACCGGTCGTAAAGCTGAGCAGCGCCTGAAGATGCGGTACACGAGCTACCCCGGTGGCTTAAAGACCCAGACCTACGGCCAGGTGCGTGAACATAAGCCCCAACTGCTGATTGAAGACGCGGTGCGTCGAATGATGCCCAAGAACCGCATCGCCCGCGTGATGTTGAAGAAGCTTCACATCGTCGAAGGAGCCGAACACTCTTTCGCCGCTCACAATCCTCAAAAGCTGGAAGTTCCGCTCCCCTGACCAGCGGTTTACCGCAACCCGCTCGCAAGCGTGGGATGCGGAGCCAATGACAAGGCCAAAGGAAAACCTCGCGAGTCGCTCGCACAATCAATCTCCCCCCGTAAACGTAACAAGATAATCCGATCGCTGGCGAGTGTAACACACCCCGCGACGGCAGATAACAGACCCAGGAATCACAATGTCTCAGATGAACATCCCCGCAGATCTGACCAACTTAAGTCTCAGCGATGTCGGCTTCGTTGCTGCCCCGTCGGCTCCGGCCGCCCCCGCACCTCGTCCTCTTCGTGCCGCTAAGCCCGCTGATAAGCGTGGCTGGTGGTGGGGAACAGGCCGCCGCAAGGCCGCCGTTGCCCGCATCCGCCTTAAGCCCGCATCGGGCGACAAAGCCGCGGGGCTGACGATCGAAACCAAGGCCGGTAAGGTCAAGGCGGTTGAAGTCTACTTCTGCGAAGAACGCGACCAAGTTGATGCGACCTCGCCCCTCAAGCTGTGCAACATGTTCGATAAGATGCACGTGGTCGCTAAGATGAGCGGCGGCGGATTCATGGGACAGGCTCAGGCCCTGCGTCTGGCTATCGCCCGCGCCCTTCGCGATTACGACCCTACTACTGAGACCGCTTTGCGCGATGCGGGCTTCCTGACACGCGACAGCCGTAAGGTCGAACGTAAGAAGTACGGCCAGGCCGGTGCTCGTCGCCGCTTCCAGTTCAGCAAGCGTTAAGCAAGGACTGCGGTTATGTGCCGCGGTTGCGGGCACTTTTATGGTCCGCCTCCTTCGGGCGGTTCTGCTGGAACCCTTCCCGATACAAATTGCCTCTCCCACCACCCTCGCGTACGCGGGGGTTTTTTTTCGTTGGGCGTGTAGGAGAATCGCGGCGGGTGGCCTTCACAGCCCGCGTCTGGGTCAGCGGCTTCGCATCCGGTGAACCCACGCGCCATAATCCATCACTGATTTGACCAGCTCCCATCGACTTTTGGGGACTCCTGCACCGAACGCGGTGTGCATCCGCCACTTCCAGTAGGGCCCCCGAAACCGAAACCGTGAGATCACCCCAAGGCGCAAGAGTTGCCAAGGCGCGGCGATGCAGTAGAGATAAGTTAACTTAACAACTCGCACACGTAACTATATCCACCCTGCGTGGGGAGGGCAACGGCTGTGCCATAGTGCGGCTAGCGGCGAGGGAGCCACGCGCGGAATCACACTTATATATTACTTACAGTCGATGAGTACGAGCCCGATCGCCAGCTTTCACCCGAGTTTATCTCCAGCGTATTAGCACCGCGGATGCTGGCTGCGGCGCGATCTTCGCGCGCTTTTCACAGAAGGCTGAACTGGTGACCCATCTTTTAGGGGCGTTTCCAGCCTCAGCTTTTCATCAACAGGTCGCACCCGCGGACCAGAAGACAAAAAAGGCACTTACATCCGCACCATCAATGCCGCCGTCGCGGTTTACATCCGCCGCGGGGACTGCATTTTCCCAACCTGCAAAGAATGCTCCGACATCCTCTCCGTCAACGCCGCCATCTTTATTGAAGTCACCAATGCAAGCAGCACGGACGGCATCCTGCGCTGAGTCACGAAGCAGGTAATAAAGTGGCAAGCAGTTGCCCGGCGTGGCCAGATCGGTCGCGAAGCAGCCGACCATCTCATCGTCAAAGTCGATCCAGGATGCGAAGCCGCGTGCGCCTGCGGCGATAGCGCCGGTTAAGTTCCCTGACTCATCGCGCTGATCAAGCCAAACACCTACGCCATAGTCGCTGCTGCCTTCCAGCGGGCTGCTGGCGATCGGCACGCCGACGGGTGATTGCCGGGTAAACATGGCCTGTACCGAGGCGGATGTAAGCACTCGGGTACCGTCGATCTCTCCTCCGCGCCGCAGCATCTCCATAAACCGGGCGAACTCGGTGCCGACGCTTTCACACCCGCCCGCGATACGCGGGTTCGCTGGCGATGTCAGTACGAAGCGTGTGACTGTTAATCCGAGGGGGCCGGTGATCCGCTGTGAGAAAGCGGTGTTCCAGGGAATCCCCGCCGCGAGCTCCGCCGCGGCTCCTGCCGCGTGCATCGAAGTGCCCCCATATGCGAAGGTGCTTCCCGGAGCAAAGGCGAGCGTTGAGGCAGCTATCCAGGCCGCCGTCTGTTGAAGTGTAAGCATTCGGCTACCGACTACTTGAGATTCAGCGAATCCGGCCGTGTGGGAGAAGCACTGACGAATCGTAATATTTTGTTTTGATCCGTTGAACGCGGGGATGAACTGGGAGAGCTGGCTATCGAGCGAGAACGGTAACGAACTCTGCTCGGTGAGCGACATAATCAACGCCCCCGAGAGCGTTTTCGTCGCCGAGTCGGCGTTGGCTGCCCGCCCGATTGTCCACTGCCCGAAGGCGCGGTGATACACGACTTCGCCGTTCTTGAGCAGGATCAGCTCAAAGCCGCGAACAGGTACTTCAACGTTGAGGCCAGCCACGGCATCTTGGCAGTGGGCTGTAACCTCTGAAAAATTATATGGAACTTGAGCATGTGCGCACGACGCGACAGATAAAACGCAAGCTAGAACGAGACTATGGCGGGCGAGGTTCATACGAGGGTTAACGCACCAGAACGAGGAGAATTTCCAAGATAATACGATTTAGTTATGGGGCCGGGTATGCACACAGTGACGCGTGCCGCAGTTTTCGGGTTCATCACCCCAAGACCCCTGGGCACGCTCAGCACCCGCCCGCACTCCAGGCTTCGAAGAAGACGGCTACATCGGTGCCGT
>CAYVFW010000040.1:0-19640 GCA_964450325.1 uncultured Phycisphaeraceae bacterium
CGACCCTACCGCAGCTGCGCCGCAGACTGAACATAATGTTTCAACCCAGCCTACTCCAGCAAAGGTAACCGCACCCGGCGGCTACGAGGTTGATGTTGATATATTACGATGCAAGACCTGGTTTCGTGAAGCGCAGATCCGGTGCGTTGCGAGCACGAGTCAGACGCTCGCAGAGCCGGTGCGGATCACGCGACTGGACTTAACTCGTTCGCTGGCATTCTCAAACGCCGCGGTGGAGTTTCGTAAGAATGCCAGCCGCACAACGATGCCTTGGGACAACTGGAACTTACCGCCCTCTCACCAACAATCAGTTACATTTAAGAGCCAGAAGACGCCCCGGCCTGAACTCTCTGGACGCCTGTGCAGCCCCACTTGCGTTGCCATGGCGATCGGCTGGGGGGTGCCCGACGATCCGGCATCAGTCGCCGACATCGCCCAAGCCGCTTACGATCAGAAATATGATATATATGGAAACTGGCCACGAAACGTGCAGGCCGCGTGGGAGCACGGGCTTCCGGGGTATATCCGCAGATTCGGTTCCTTAAAGGACGTATACGCATCCCTGGCCGCGGGCAACATAATTGTTGCCAGTATTAAAGTCAGCAAAGGCCAACTCGCCGATGCGCCCTACGACTCGACCGACGGCCACCTCATTCTGTTGCGTGGTTACACGGAGAGAGGAGACTTTCTCGTAAGTGATCCCGCCGCGGGCGATGCGCAGAGCGGCGAAAGGACCTACAAGTACGAAGATATGACCCAGGTTTGGCTCGTCAATGGGAAGGGCACTGCTTATGTCTTCTGGAAGCCGACGGTGAAGCCGTGACACCGGACGAAAAGACCATTCCGCAAGGCCCATTTAAGTTTACGGGTACTCACTCGGGTTCCGCCGCCAGTGAGCCCGGGCCCGCTCCGAATCAGGCAAGGCCAAAACTTACAGTTGATCGTTCCAGCGAACTGCGTTTGGTAGGCAGCCCGGTGGCGGCCAATCGCTTGCTCTCGCTGGATGCGTTCCGCGGTTTGGTAATTATAGTTATGTTCTTGGTGAACGTGGGCGGCACCGACCCCGCGATGCCCGCTTGGTTCCCCCACCGCGGCTGGGCCAATGGCGAGATGGGCAACGGCCTGGCCGACCTGGTCTTTCCCTGCTTCCTCTTCATCGTAGGTGTAAGCGTGCCCTTCTCGATGGCCGGTGGCCGGGGACGTTCACTTACAGTTGGCCGGCGCGTCACCGCGGCGTTTGTACGGGGGCTGAAGATCTACCTGCTAGGCACGCTGGTTTGGTGCGCCACCATCGCGTACACCTCGCCGATTGATTTAAGTGTATTCAAACACTGGGACATTCTTCCCCTCATCGGCTTTGCTTACTTCACTTGCGTTCTTCTCTCGCTCGCCCCCCGCTGGGTTCAGGCCCTGTTTGTCGCCGCGGTGCTTATCTTCAAGTGGGCCATACTTACCGCCGTTCCACTGCCCGCCGAGGGCAAGGTGGTATGGACCCAGACCGCCTCGTACCAAAGTTATATTAACTCTAGCCTGGGGTGGTGGGGCGTGCTCATCACCCAAGGTCTGGCCGCCGCGGCGACCGCGCAGCTGGGCTCGCTGGCGGGCGGTCGGCTATTGACCGGGAGCACCACCGGCCTGCGGCGCGAGCAATGCAAGCATCTGCTGATCGTCGGTGCCGTTACCCTGACGGCTTCTTACGTCTGGCACCGCCTGGGCGGGCTGCCCTACAGCAAGGATTTCTTTACATCCTCTTACATCCTGTGCGCGGCGGGAGTCAGCGGCTTGGTGCTGGGGCTGATGATGTACGTCATCGACATTCGTAATATTACAACGATGCGGTTCCTGCGGGTGCTGGGCACCAACGCCCTGGCGATGTACATTCTGGCCGAGCTTCTCTGGAAGTGCGCGATGATGAAGTGGAAGATGGTAACGCCGGGAGGGGGCGAGTCCATCTTGGTGGCATCTCTTAAGGCGTGGGCCCAGCACGCCTTGGGCTCGCCGGAGCTAGGCACCTGGCTCTTCGTGATTTGTTATATTATGTTTTATTGGCTGATTGCCGCCGCGCTTTACAAGCGGGGCTGGTTTATCAAGGTGTAGCCGCGGGGTCAGCGGGCGGGGACGCACAGTTCACGGGCGAGGGCCGCCATGAAGGGCTCCGCGACGGTCGCGTACTCGTACCTATCGTCGTTCAGCACGCCGTCGGCGTTGGTGTAGATAACGGCCGAAAGAAAGTATTCCTCCCCGCTCTCTCGGTTTACGATCCAGGCGTTGTCGATCGTAAATCCGTAGGCCTGCCCTATTTTATTAAATACCCGCCACTGTTCACCACCCGCTTTGGGCAGGCCGGGCAAAAATAACTTACAATAGTCATCGCCGTAGCCCGCGAGTTCGTACTGCGCCACGCCGCTGGTGCGGGGCGTAAGCCCGGAGAGATACTCCAGCAGCGGAGCCGCGGCGAGCACGCTGGGGGGCGGGTGCTTACCGATGTTAATGTCTGGGGCGAAGAGCATAACCAGCATGTCCTGGAGATCTGTCAGGCTCACGCCGTTGCGGGAGCCAAAGTCCATGGGCACGCCGGCGAGCGCGCCCTTTTTCATATAATCTTTGCCCACCGCTAGCCCCGGGGGGCTGTTCACGAGGGTGAGCGCGGAGGACCGCTGGGGAATCGTAACATAATCTATCTTTCTCGCGTCCCCCTTACCCTCCGCCGCGAACGTAACCGCAACCGTCGCTCGCTGGTCACTCCTGGGTGTAGAATCCGAGAGCCGATGGTTAAGCACGACGCTGCCGAAGCCCATTTCGTGCAGGCTTGCGTTCAGCGGGCCGTGGCCGATCACATCGTAAAGCCGGTTAAAAGCCTCGTTATCTGAGACGGCGAAAAGCTTTGTAAGCTCACGCCGCAACGTAACTGTCTCGCCCGGAACACCGTCAACCCCCGCCGTTACGACCCTCGTGGCGCTTGCGTTGGTCCTTACAAAAGGGGTCGCCCCGCTGGCAACTTGCCCGAAGGTCGCTGGAGAATCCAACGTAATCAGTGAATCACTCCGCCCGCTGTTAAGTGATTCAAGCGCGGGGAAGAGGGCGATCGCCGCGGCGAGCTTGATGCTGCTGGCGGGGTAGAAGTACTCGGCGCCCAAGCGATAGCTCCAGCGTTCCAGGTGGCGGGTGCCCGAACGTTGATCACGGATAACCCTTGAGAAAAGCACCTGCACCCGATACTCGGCGGCTTTGCTCAAGACCGGGGCCAGAGCGGGGCTCGCGGTGAGGCGGGGAGTTAGGTCTTGGATTAACTTTTCAGCACCACCTGCGCCCGCTCGCGGGGGGCCGGAGCAGGCCCCAATAAGTAAGTTAAGTAACGCCAGAACGGGCAGCCACGCCGGTACGAAGTAAAGCACCCGCGAGGGCGGGTGCCTTAAGGGCGTGTTCGGGAGTTTCGCTGCCGTCTGCGGCCGCGAGGGTGAGCAGTGGTTAATATTATATTCTTGAACGCGTGGTGCCATTGCTAAGCGTACGCGCGAGGCCCGGCAGTTTGACCGGGCCCCATCAGCGGCCGCTTACGCCGTAAAGCTAGACCCGCAGCCGCAGGAGCTGGTTGCGTTGGGGTTATCAAAGACGAACCCGCGGCCCATGATCTCATCCCGGAAGTTAACTGTAACGCCGCTAAGGTAGAGTAGACTCTTTGGGTCGCAGATCACGCGCACACCATGCTGCACAGAGACTTCGTCGGTCTCTTTCTGCGTTTCGGTCAGATCCAGGAGGTATGAAAAGCCGGAGCAGCCCCCGCCCTTCACGCCGACGCGCAGGCAGACCTTACTCTCATCAAGTTCCTGATCGGTGATGATCCGCTTAATCTCTTTCGCGGCGGATTCGCTAACGATTACTCCGGAACTCTCTATCTGTTTTTCTTCTGTCGTGGTTGACATAGTTCAATTTTCCTTGGTTACCTGCCCGTGTGCCCACAGCCGTCATGCCCACTAAACTTCTCGAAACACCCAACCGCAAAGTATATGACGTTGCGGAGCAACCATACTGCCACATACCGTACGAACCGAATGAGCCTGCGGTTCGTTGTAGAGCGGCCGCACGAACCTTATTCAAGGGTTAACGGCGGTTTGGCGCGCTCCTCGAACAACCCTACCGGCCGCATCTAACCATGAGAGATCAGTGAGCCGCGGCGGCGTGCTCGACAGCCATTCCGTTTTTGGACTTGTAATCTGCGATGGCCGCCCGGATCGCATCTTCGGCGAGTACCGAGCAGTGAATCTTGACCGGGGGGAGTGCGAGCTCCTCGACGATTTGGGTGTTCTTGATGCTCATCCCCTCATCGAGGGTCTTGCCCTTGAGCCACTCCGTAGCAAGTGAGCTGCTGGCGATGGCCGACCCGCAGCCGAAGCACTTGAACTTGGCATCTTGAATGCGGCCGGAGGTGGGATCGACCTTAATTTGTAACTGCATCACATCGCCGCATTCGGGTGCGCCGACTAGACCAACGCCCACATCGGCGCGCTTTTTGATGTCCGCCTGGGTGCCGAAGCTGCCGACGTTGCGAGGGTTCTCGTAATGATCAATGATTTTGGGTCCGTAAGCCATATTAGTTACTCCAGTGCTTCAACCACATGTTCTAAACTGAGCGAGTGGCAATGAGGCCGCACGCTTTGGTTAACTTCTAATCTTCACTCGTACAACCGTGATCTGGCGACGTTGTCCGCCGTTCAGCCGCCTTCTATGTGACTCCACAGAGCTCCGTAATACTCAACCGAACTTTGCGGTACTAAACCGAGCTCCTCGCCGCCATTTTCAGCAGAGCACCTTACTCTAATGATGGCCCCACACAACCTTGCTTAAGTCGATGCCTTCGTTATGCATATCGTAGAGCGGTGAAAGAATCCGAAGTTTCTTGACCGCGCTGATGACAGACTTCGCGGCGTAGTCGACTTCTTCTTCCGTAGTAAACTTGCCAAAACTCATACGCAGGGAGGAGTGCGCCAGTTCATCGCCAACACCCAAGCCTTTGAGAACGTAGCTGGGCTCCAAGCTGGCCGAGGTACACGCCGAACCCGATGATACGGCGAGTTCTTTGCAGGCCATCATCAGGCTTTCGCCCTCGACAAAGCCGAACGAAATATTAGAAATGTGGGGCAAACGTTTTTCGCGATGACCGTTGACGGCGCAGTGGTCAAGCTGGGCCAAGACAGTATCTTCGAGCTTCTTACGAAGCTTAAGCAGCCGCTCGCCATCTCGATCCATTTCTGCAAGTGCGATTTCCGCTGCTTTACCCATTCCCACGATTCCCGGCACATTGAGCGTGCCGGGGCGAAAGCCGCGTTCCTGGCCGCCACCATCGATGAGGGCCTGCAACCGGATTCGTGGCTTGCGGCGACGTACGAAGAGCACGCCGACGCCTTTGGGGCCGTACAGCTTATGTCCGGAGAGAGACAGCAAGTCAATATTGTCGCGGCCAACATTGGTCGGCATCTTTCCGGCCCACTGGGTAGCGTCGGTGTGGAACACGACTTCGCGTTCGTGACAGAGGGCACCGATCTGAGGAATTTCGTTGACCGTACCTATTTCGTTGTTCGCCCACATGATGGAGACGAGAATAGTGTCAGGACGCATCGCGGCTTTCACCATCTCTGCGGTGAAAACCCCGTCGGCGGGCGGCTCTAGAAAAGTTACATCGAAGCCCTCTTTCATCAGACGCTTGCACGGATCAAGGACGGCCTTATGTTCGATCGCGCCGGTGATAATGTGGCCGCGCGAGCCGGAGCCGGCCGGAGCCTTCTCGTACATGTACGCCGCGCCCTTGATGGCGATATTGTTGGATTCGGTGGCACCCGATGTAAAGATCACTTCTTTTTCATCGGCGCCTAGCAACGCCGCGACGCGGTCGCGGGCCCAGTCAACGCCCTCCTCCGCATCCCAGCCAAACTGATGGTTACGACTGCCGGGGTTGCCAAACTTGGTGGTGAAGTAGGGAAGCATGGCTTCGACCACGCGAGGATCGGTGGGTGTGGTCGCTGCGTTGTCGAGATAAATGACACGGTGCTCGTTTTTGGTGTCTGTTTTGGTTGTCATACTTTTCCTGTTCGCTGCGCTCTGCGCGGTCGTCTTAAACGTTTGATCTGGCACTGGGAAAGCCGACTAAGCCGAGGAACTAAACCTTAAACCCGTGATCCACGATCGGTGCCGCCGTTTCTTTTCAAAAACCGGCACCACCGCCGCTTCACGTGCCTTCACGCAAGCCATCTCTCTAGCATATCGCTGTCACACCTTGTGGCTTTAAGCGTGCTATTCTCAAGCGGCGTTTGCAACGGCTTTCTCGCATCCCCAACTCCCACGAAACGCCTGTCTAGTCCTGCGAAGCCCGGTCGGTGAGGTTGGACGGGACCAGCCCTCCCTTAAACTAGATACGCGCTTCTAAATCTAGATACGCTCTTCGGGCTTCTTTGGATTCCTCGTTGAGACCCAGTTTCAGCAAGTGTAGGCATTACCTGAGGTAACGCCATGTTCTAGACGGCTGTTAGGTGGATATTGGATGATATTTTGAGATGGGGCGGGTTTGCGGCGGCCCACGTCCGCTTCGACAAGTACGAGGCGCGTGCGGCCCTACTCTTAAACCAACAAATGCCCATCCTACCACTCCCGCAGTTCGAGGCTGACCTTAAGGCGCAACTGATCGAAGAAGACCGTAAGGTGTATGAAGCTCTCAAGGCTCCTCGCACGATTGTGGCTCGGTACGGCGTGATGAAGATGGTCGGTGAGTTTCCGTACAACGGCACCGACAAACCCGGTTGCGGAAGTAAACTTGTCATCAAGACGCTACGCGGCACTGAGTTGGGAGAAATGCTGACGAGCACCTGCCCCAACAGCGGTTGCTCCAAGAGCGTCTCCCGCAAAGAGATGCTCGAGTATATTCAAAATAGCGGCGGGCGCGAATATCCGTTCTCGACCGAGGGGCGCATCCTGCGGATCGCGGACGTGCCGGACATCACTCGGCATCAGGAGGTGGAGCAATCGCGTCACGCGCTCCGGCTTGAGGCCAAGGCAGTGGCGGAGGGCCTCGGCATTAATATTAAGATCGTGGAGGCCGAGCCGATTTTGGGCGGAGAAACGCTTACGTTTTACTACCTCTCCGAAGACCGCGTCGAACTCAATGATCTGCTCGGCGAACTGCGGTCGCATTTCCGGAGCCATGTCGAGCTGCGGCACGTGGGTGCGCGCGACGAAGCGCGGATCACCGCTGATTACGAACGCTGCGGACAATACTGTTGCTGCAAGAACTTCCTAAAGGTTTTGAAGCCGGTCTCAATGAAGAGCGCAAAGATGCAGAAGGCGACGCTGGACCCGCTTAAGATCAGCGGACGCTGCGGCCGGTTGATGTGCTGCTTACGTTACGAAGATCAGACGTACGAAGACCTCAAGAAAAACCTTCCGCGCAAACGCAGCCGGGTAGGTACTCCCGACGGCGATGGCATCGTGATCGACGGCCAGATTCTGACGCAGTTGGTGCTTGTGCTCTTGGATCGCCCGGGTGCGGATGGAAAGAGCGTGCAGGTGGCTGTTCCGGTTGAGAATCTAAGCCCTGCGGAGAATGCGGTCGCGCCTCCGCCGCCACCCCCGCCGGTATTTAACCCGACCCCTCCCGGCTACCAAGGTGGTAGCGGTGGTAGTGCTGGCACCGGGGGACCGAGTGGTCGGGGCGGCAATGTGGCGGGGAAACCTGCGGACGGGGCTGGGCCTCGTCGCGGCGGCGAGAGCGTAAATAATAAACAATCTCGGCCCGATCGCCCGTCTGATCGCCCACCCGCTAGCTCGGGAGAACAAGCCCGAGATGGTGACCCTGGATCGCATCGCCGTGAGACCGATGATCAGCGTCGCCAACGAAACGTAAGTGATGGGGAAGAGACCGGAACACAGCCCCAAGATAACATAAGTTCACGACAGGGGCCTCGCGCGGTCGACGGCGGAGGTGCAACCGGAGCGACGTTTACGCCGGGCGCGGCGCCCGGTGGTGGCGCGGGGAGTGCTCCGGGCCGGGCTTCGCGCAGGCCTCTTGGCCCCAATCAGCCCGGTCCTTTTCGCCGCCGCGGCGGCCCGGGTGGTGGACCCTCATCCCCTAGCCCGGGCGGTGGTAACCCGACTGATCCCAGAGGTGGCCGCGACGACGACCGAGGCTCCGACCCTGGCGGTAGACCGAATAATAACCCATCGAGTGGCCCAGGCGGTCCTCCGAACCGGGGCCCGCGCCGGAAACCGGATGGCGGCCGGCGACGAGGCGGGCCGGGTGAAGGTCGATCAGGTTCGGATGACGGCAACCAAGGCGGCGGGCAACAACCACCCCGCAATCCCTGATGGCATCAGTGGCTCGCTTACGAGTGGCTGTCTACCTTTCCGGCTTTCTTAAGTTGGTGCTGGGCGGGAACTTGGACGATTGACGATCAAGCAGCGGCGCGCGCGGCATGATTTGCGGGGGGTAGCGTTCCTCGGTTAGGTGGTGCGGTGGAGATTTGGTGATTGCACGCGGAGTGAACGTAACTTATAACGCCCGATGAATGTCGATCCTTCAGCCCCAGCGCAGAGCGAACCCAGCCTGGCGCAGAGTAATAACGCGACTCGACCGCCAAGGGAAGTTGCTTTTGGTGGGGCACCTGCCGTGCCTCAATCGGCCGCGCCCACTTCGGGCCAGGTGGTGAAGGAGACACTTACATCCATTCTAATCTCGTTTGTGATGGTGTTTGTGTTCCGCGGGTTTGTGATGGAACCGTTCTTAATTCCCACAGGATCAATGGCGCCAACCCTGCTGGGGGCCCACATGCAGTTTACCTCGCCCAGCAATGGTTACACTTGGACGGTCGGGCCTTGGGATGTAAGTGACGATGGACTTACACCGCTCTCTTTTCAGGGCGGTGATGCCTCAGGAAGTGGGGTTGGTCAGAATGATCCGGGCATCGTGGTTCATGACCCGATGAGCGGCGAGACTGCGGGAGGCCGCGGCGTGCCGATCCGGTGGGGTGACCGCATCTTTGTAGCGAAGTTTCCTTATCACCTGGTTGACCCCACGCGCTGGGACGTAATCGTGTTTCGCAATCCGCGTGAACCTTCTGTGAACTATATTAAGCGGCTCATCGGGATACCCGGCGAAATGGTGGCCGTGGTCGATGGCGACATCTTCGTCCGCCCTACATCAGCGGCGAGCCCCGGGGAATCAGAAGCGGGAGCGAGCACTGCGGATTTGACGGGCGACGAAAGCGTCGTGAACCCGTGGACACTTCCGGGATGGAGAATCGCTCGAAAGAGTCCTCATGCGCAGCGGAGCCTCTGGCAGCCGCTTTTCAGCAGCGAGTACGCGCCCTCGCCTGAGGGGCCGGGGGCACCGATGTCAGTGCCGTTTGTGTCTCCCTGGATCGCGACAAATGTGGGCGAGGACGGCAAGGCGTGGGCCCTGGATGGGGTCGGTACTTATACTTACACTGGGAAGGTAGCCGCGACCCTCGCGTGGAATGGTAAGTCTCGGCCGATCACCGATTCGTATGCTTATAATGAAACACCCCGGCGCTCGAGCCTTGAGTTTCCGGTGAGCGACCTGCGCGTGTGTGTAGGGCTGCCGAAGCAGAACTCGGGGCTAGGACGCATCGCCATGATCCTCGAGTGCCGGGGGCACACTTTCCGTCTTGAGCTTGATTACGCTGCGGGCACGGCGACCGTTTCGATGGCCCCGGGGAGCGGCAAACAGCTTGCTTTCTCCACGCTGGCGAGCTCAATAGGCCCGCTTGATTTGACTTCGGATGCTTGCTGGCTGGAGTTCATTCATGCCGATCAGTCGCTCTCTATCGTGTGCAACGGAAAGACGTTGGTGGAGAGTGAATATAACTGGGGGCCTCGCGAGCGCATTGATAACGCGCTGTACGACGGGCTGGAAACGGCTTCCAAGGGTACTGAATACTTAACTTATGATGCGAACTATAAGCGTCCGGCTGTTTCCATCGAGGTGATCCCGGCGGGCAACTCCCAGCCGCTGCGACTGTCGCGGGTGGGGCTATGGCGAGACGTGCATTATCAAGCGGATTTGTACCGGTATCACAGCGACGAGGGACGGGTACACAGTCAAGCGCGGGCCCCGGCACTGGCCACGCACCCGCTGAGCACGCTTACGTTGGGCCCTGATGAGTTTTTCGCGTGCGGTGACAACAGCCCGCAAAGTCTTGACGGTCGGCTTTGGGATCGGCCTCACTCGTGGGCGGCAGAGTTTTCGCCCAAGGCGGGCGTTGTTCATCGCGACCTGCTCATCGGCCGTGCGTTTTTCGTGTATCTTCCTTCGCCCGTGCGCATCGGTAAATTGCTTTTGCCTGACTTTGGGCGGGTGCGGTGGATCTGGTGATCACCACGGCTTAAGCCTCTTGGCCCGGGGCCACTCGTGGCGAAAAGCCCCCACAAACCCCGGAGAATAACCCAGGCGTTGAGCTGCTTTCTCGCTTACACTTGATCTTTGCAGAAGACTTCCCTGCTTCGCCTATAAGTAATTCATGGACAGCTTGTTTGACCAACGCCGCTATTTGATTCCGTTCCGATCTTCGCTCCTTCCGCAGATATTTACCGATACGCTGGTGATCGGCGCGGGTGTCGCGGGCCTGCGAGCTGCGGTACAGGCGGCGTCGCACGGCGATTGCATCGTGTTAAGTAAAGGGGACCTGAAAGCTTCCAACACGGCGTGGGCACAGGGGGGCATCGCATCTGTCACCGCCGCGTCTGACACTGTCGAGTCGCACATCGAGGACACGCTGGTGGCGGGCGCGGGGCTGTGCGACGCCGCGGCGGTGGAGGCGGTGGTGCGCGGGGGCCCAGCCGCGATGGCGACGCTTCTCTCTTGGGGGATGAAGCTGGATCGCAACTTCGAGGGTGAGATTATGTTGGGCCGAGAGGGGGGCCACACTTCAAGCCGGATTGTGCATAGCAATGGCGATGCGACGGGTGCTGAGCTGCAGCGTGTACTTATTGAGCGGATGAAGGGCACGGCGAATATCCGCCTGTTTGAGAAGTGCTTCGCGCTGGATTTAATTACACCAAGCAATGAACCGGGGTCGCCCGTGCTCGGCGCGATCACTCATCATCCTCGCTACGGATTGCAAATGATCTGGGCTAAGGCGACTATTCTTGCGAGCGGCGGCTGCGGCGTGGTCTTTCGCGAAACAACCAATCCTCCGATCGCGACGGGCGATGGACTTTCGATGGCGTACCGCGCGGGCGCGTCGCTGGCGGATATGGCGTTCGTGCAGTTTCATCCTACCACGCTGTATCTCGCGGGCGCGAGCCGAAGTTTAATTACTGAAGCAATCCGTGGGGCCGGGGCCCACCTGCTGGATATGTCTGGACAGCGGTTCATGCTCGATGCCCACCCGATGGCGGAGCTGGCGCCACGCGACATCGTAAGTCAAGCGATGATCCGTCAGCTCGCGAAGCAGGGCGGGCAGCACGTGTGGCTGGACTGCCGCAAGGTCGAGAACTTCAGCGGTGCGTTCCCAACCATCGCCGCGTTGCTTAAGCGCTTTGATCTTAACCCCGCGGTAGACTTAATTCCGGTTCATCCGGCGATGCACTACATGGTCGGGGGCGTCCGGACTGATCTCGCGGGCCGCACCGATGTGCCGGGTTTGTACGCCGTGGGCGAGGTCGCCGCGTGCGGGCTGCACGGCGCGAACCGGCTCGCGAGCAACTCGCTTCTGGAGGGGCTGGTGATCGGCGAAGTGGCGGGCCGCGTGTGCGCAGAACAAAAGCTGAGTGTAAACGGCACGAATGGACGGTCGAGCGGTGGGCCGCTGGCGATCGTAAGTGATATACGCCCCAGCGATCGGGGCGACCTTGATCTCACCGACGTGCGCTCGAGCCTGCGGTCGGCGATGTGGCGGAACGTCGGGGTTGAACGGACCGAGACTCGTCTGGCCAGTATCATCGATATGGTTGATTTTTGGGCGCGGTACACGCTGGACAAAATCTTCGACGATGTAAGCGGCTGGGAGACCCAGAACATGCTCCTGGCGGGGTGGCTTATCGCCAAAAGTGCCCGCTGGCGGCGCGAATCTCGCGGCTGCCACGCTCGCATAGATGTGCCCGGAGTTCAGGCCGAGTTTGAGGTACACGACTTGTGGCGGCGGGGCAACTCGGTTCCGACCCAGCGCCACGTGCTGGGGGTAAGCCCGGTCGCGGAGGTAGGCCTGGTCGCGGGCGCGAAGCCGGTGCTGATTAGTTAATGTCGATGCTGACTGGTCGCCGACCGTAATTACGATTGTGGCGAGTGCCGCTTTGCTCGCCGTAGCTTAATAAAGTACCCCGCCACACGTGCTCAACAGGTTTTTAATTATATTTCTGAAACCCGCGATTCATCCAAGTCCAGGTCGTGCTCGATGCGTCTGAAAACATCCTCGGATACTTCGCCCGCGTCCCTGAGCGCGATGAGCGCGCCGCGCTCGGCCGCGATGGCCTCCCGGCGAATCGCATCTTCAGCCCGCAGCCGTCCACGTCGAAAGGTCATGCCCGCGCCACTTCCATCGCTTTTCATCTCATCGCCCTCAGCGGCGTGCGCCGTCGCCGCCTCCACTCGGTCAAAATACTCTGCGCGAACACGGGTGATCACAGCTGCGTCGGGCCCTGCGGTGCTGTGTTTTTCGAGTCTGAATAACGCCGCGTTGGATGTAATCATTCTCGCCACGAGCTCTTCGTGGGCCACACTATCTTTAACGCTCTCGCCCAGACGCGCAATCAGCGGGGCGAGCGTCAGGCTCTGGAGGACCAGGGTTGCAAAGATCACGCTCACGGTGAGAAATATAATTAGATCTCGGAAGGCGAACGGGATCGGCGGGTCTGCGCCAGCGACTACAAACTGCGGCAGTGCCATCGCCGCGGCGAGCGAAACGATGCCGCGCATTCCCGTCCACCCAACCACTGTAAGCTGCTGCCACGAGGCGGCTGGCGATCGGAGCGGGCTGGGCGTAAGCAATCGAGAGACGCGAGACATGGGGTAGACCCAAGCAAGCCGGAGGACAATTACAACTGTGCAGACTGCACCGGCGTACCACAGCAGTTGCAGAGGCGCGTAGACGTTGCTCAGCGCTGTAAGCACAGAATCCAACTGCAGCCCGATCAGTACGAAGAGCACGCCGTTGATAAGCAGGATTAATAGTTCCCAGACATGCACGGCCTGGAGCCGCGCCTGCGGGGAGAACAATATCGGGCTCTGCTTCGAGACATACAGCCCTGCCGCCACCGCCGCCAGAACGCCCGAAACGTGGAAGGCTTCGGCGGGCAGGTATGCAACATAAGGCGCCAGCAGGGAGATAGCCGTTGTAACAATCGGATCTCGTACACGCTTATGCACCTGAGAGATAATCACTCCGGCCAGCAGACCGATACACACGCCCCCCACCGCTGCGAAGACGAGCTGGCCCGCAGCTGCAACGGGAGAAAAGCTGCCCTGCAGGATCGCGACGAGCGCCACCCGGTACGCCATCAGACCCGACGCATCATTTACTAAACTTTCACCTTCGAGGACAGTTACGATTTTTCTTCCAACGCCCAATCGCTGACAGATGGCGGTGGCCGCTGCGGCGTCGGGCGGGGAGACGATCGCCCCCAGCAAAAACCCGTGCCACCAGCTCATTCCCGGAATGATGAGCACGCACACCTGGGCAACGGCCACGCACGTGAGGAGCACGAGGCCAACTGCAAGTAAAGAAATGGGGGCGAGGTGCCTGCGGAAATCTTGGAGCCAAGTGTTCCACGCCGCGGAATAGAGGATGGGCGGCAAAAAGACGAGGAAGACTAGCTCGGGCTGGAGCTCGACCTTGGGCAACCCTGGAACCAAGCCGATGAGGATGCCGGCCACCACCATCAGGGTTGGGTAAGGGAGTTTGGTGCGGCGCGCAATCTCAGCGAGTGCGACAACTGCTGAGATGAGTCCGAGAATTTTGGCGATTTCGCCGATGTTCATGCGGGGGAGCGTAGCCAAAGGCTAAGCGATTGTGGGGGAAGAGCATCGTTCCCGCCGCGGCGAGCGAACCATTGTGCAGGAACGCATTCAATGGCCGTCGATCGCTGTATTTGTCACAACATCACGTTCGCCAGACTGAAGGAGCATAGCCAGCGGTGCGGCCTTGAGTTTCATGCGCTCTCAATCTTAACCGGATGCTCTACCAACTGCGGGATGTGCAAACCTTATATATTACAAATGATCGCAACGGGGCAGACAGCCTTCCCCCCGCTCTCTGTGGCGGCGGCGGCCCGGATCTGTGCTGAGCACGATGCGGCGGTGGCATTGCGGAGTCAGGGTGAAAACGCCGCGTCACCCCCGGTGGAGTGACGCGGCGCGTGTGGTGTGCGTCGGCGTAAATTAACTTGTGGACGGGTGAACTAATCGCACTCTGCGGCGGACCAGGCTTCGAAGAAGGCATCGACGTCTGAGCCGTCTATGCCGCCATCGTCGTTGAAATCGGTGCGGCAGTCGTAGCCACCTAGGTCTATGGAGGTTAAGAACTCAGAGTAGTGACCGGTGGAGCAGTTGACCGAGGCTCTGTCAGAGACGGCCAAACGGATGGTGTAGCAGCACGCGGGGAGGCCGGTGGTGTCCCACTGTGCGAGCAACGAGTTAACGATGTTGCCGGTGCCCGAGGCGATAGTAACGAAGGAGTTGTATGGTCCGCCGACAATCGATACAGTCCATGACGAAATATTATTATCAAAGGCGGTGCCGACGATCGGAACCAGACTATTGAGCGGACTGCTCTGGCAGTTGATGGGGTCGGTGATCCGGGCGACTGGCGCGGTGTTGTCTATTTGAACGGTGCGGGTCACGGTGGAATCGCGGCCGCAGGAATCAAGCACCCGGAAGCGAACTTCGTAAGGTCCGTCGGCAACTGCGCCAAGATTCGCCGCGCCTAGAGGATCGTTGATGACGGGAACAGTGCTCGTAGCGAACGTAATGAAAGACGGCTGGCCGACCTTGCGGTACCCCAGGGCGTAGCTATCAAAGCAGGCGTTGTCGATCGCGGTGCCGTCGAAGCAGACCACGCCGCCGTAGATGCCGCCATTAACCGGGGCGCGGAGGTCGGCGGTGGGTGCCGAGGAATCCACGCGCATCATCGTAACAAAGGAGTCGGTTGAACCGTCGGAGTTAGCGACCCGCAGCCGCACGAAATAATCACCGCTTACGATCGCTGAGGTATCCCACACCGCCAAAGTGCCACTTACGACGGGTGCGGGGCTTGTTACGATTGTATTCCACGGGCCTGCGGGGCTCGCGCTATATTCGACGGTGTAGCCGAGAAAGCCACCGCTTGCGGTCGCGGTGCCGGTGATGTTGATCGGGCTGCAGGCGCAACTGAAGGGGCTGGGTCCGGTGATGATGGCTGTGGGAATGCTGTTGCCGGGCTGGGCGGTGGCCAGCGCTACTGATTCGCCGCTTGTAAGTCTAATCACCGTGAGACCGTTGTTATTAAACGAGGTCGCATCGGTTAAGATGCCAACCGGGCGATTTACAACGTTGGAGAAGATGCCGGGGTTGTATAGGAGTGAGATTAATCCGCCCGGTGCGCCGGACCGGCTTGCAAGGCTGGGTGCTACCGTGCCGCCGCCGGTGGGATCAAAGAAGAGCTTGGTGCTGCGACCCGCAAAGTTAATTCTTTCAAACTTGTTGATGATGCCGTTGAGGCCGGGTTGCGTATCGCGAACATAACTATAGAAAATCAGTTTGCCTGCGCCATCGCGGGTTACTCGGTTGCGAAAGTTGGCCCGGTAAAGGAGCGCGCCCGTGCCACTGCGGATGTCGAACGGAATCACCTCATCAAGAATAATCGCCGCGGGGAGGTTCGCGGCGGGGGGCACCACCGAGCTACCTGGGGTAAGGTCCACCTGTGCGGTAGCTGTGAAAGTTGCCGCGGCGACGAGACAAGCGGCGGTTACCACGGATCTCAAGGGATGATTCATAAGTATTCCTTTCGTTCAAACATAAATGAAGCCCGGAGTGGCTCACCGGTGCGCGGGAGATGCTGACGTACAGGGCGATTTCAGCGGCAGCCCTGACGCCCGGTTGCGCGTTGCCAGACCCACTATCAAACGCGATCGGACGGGTGCTCTCTTAAGTCTCTTGACTTGCCGGAACAGCCCGCCGCGTCCGCCCTGCACAGACGTATGCGGTGGCGTTGGGCAGTTCTTGCTGATCACTAAGAAGAATTCCTAATACCTTTTTGGCCCGAAGCGGGAATTCCCAAATGACTAACCGCAGTTGCGGGGGGCACGAAAAAGCCCCGCATCCTTCGCGATTTTTCGCGGAAGATGCGGGGCTTAAGTTCAAATCGGCTTTGGGCCGAGGGAGTTCAGATTACGTTAAAGCAACGTGTTGGTAGCGGCGAGCGGCGTCGCCGCGGGGAGGGCCATCGGCACCGGATCGTCGGCCATTTCGGCTTCGGCCAATGCTTCCTCTTCTTCGGGAAGAGCGACCAACGGCTTAACCCTAATTTCCTGATAGGGGCGGAAACCGCTACCAGCAGGAATAAGGTGGCCGAGCAGAACGTTCTCCTTCAGACCAACCAACGTATCCATTGCTCCACGCAGCGAAGCTTCGGTGAGCACCTTCGTGCTCTCCTGGAACGATGCACCTGACAGGAACGAATCGCTGGAAAGTGCGGCCTTGGTGATGCCCAAGAGAAGCGTTCGGCCCGATGCCGGACGGCAACGCTTGGCCTTTGCCCCTTCCTTGCCTGCGGCCTCTGCCTTGGCGTTGGCTTCCTTGATCGCGGCCTTGTGGACCATCTCACCGACCTTGAAGTCGGTGCCACCCACCTCGGTGACGCGGACGTAGTTTTCAACTTCGCGATTCTTCGCCTTGAAGTTATACTTATCAACCACTTCCTGAGGCAGCAGATCTGTATCGCCGGGTGACTCGACCTTTACCTTGCGGAGCATCTGGCTCAAGATAAGCTCGATATGCTTATCATTGATACCTACACCCTGGGCACGGTACACGTTCTGCACTTCATCGAGCATGTAAGCCCACAGCGATTCTTCGCCCTTGATGCGGAGAATATCGTGCGGAACCATCGGACCTTCGGTGAGCGCATCACCGGCGGTGATGTTATCGCCGGTGTGGACAAGCAGCTGCTTATCCGTGCTTACGTGGTGGTCCTTCTCAATACCCGCTTCGCTTACGATGCGGATCGTCATCTTGCCCTTGCGCTTGTCGGAGAAGATCTCGACACGCCCCGAGATTTCGGCCATTACGGCCGGGTCACGCGGCTTGCGTGCCTCGAAAATCTCGGTCACGCGGGGGAGACCGCCGACGATGTCCTGCGAGCCCGCCGCGGAACGCGGCTGGCGGGCGAGCATGTGCCCGGGCTTGATCTGCTGACCATCTTCAACTTCCAGACGTGCCCGGGCGGGCAGGTAATGGTGGTCCAAGATGCCGCCGGCTGCATCGACAACTGTAATTGCCGGATGCAGGTCGCCCTTGTGCTCGACAATGACGCGTGCCTTCTTGCCGCCGCCAGCATCCTCGAAGCGGAAGGTTTCTTTGTCAACGATATCGACGTACTGGACTTTACCTTCCTTCTCGGCGAGGATGGGCACGCGGTGAGGATCCCACTTGAGGACCGTCTGCCCCTTCTTCACTTCGCTCTTGTCGGGAACGTAAATATAAGCACCGTAGGGAACCTTGAACTTGTCAAGCTCACGGCCCTTGCCGTCCAAGATCGCGATTTCGGCGTTGCGTTTAAGAACGATAAATGCATCGTGGCCGTCGTCGTCCTTACCGATCACGGCGTTACAATCGCGCAGTTCAAGGAAGCCCGCGGCGGCCGCGTCGTACTTGGTATTCTCTGCCGTACGCTGACCGATACCACCCGTGTGGAACGTACGCATCGTAAGCTGAGTTCCGGGCTCGCCGATGGACTGCGCGGCGATGATCCCCACGGCCATGCCCGGCTCCACCAGTTTACCGGTGGACATATCCATACCGTAATCGAGCACCGAACAGCCGGTCTTGCTCTCGCTGGTGAGCGGTGAGCGAACCATGACGGAGTCGATGCCCAACTCCTCAATCTTTGCGGCCATTGCGGGCGAGATCACCTGATTTTCGCGGACGATCACTTCGTCGGTCACGGGGTTGGTGATTGTGTTGACGCTTACGCGGCCGATCACCTGATCACGCAGCGGCACATCAACCTGTTCACCCTTGTAGATGGCTCGCTTCACTATACCGCGGCGTGAGCCGCAATCAACTTCGCCAATGATTACACTCTGAGCGATATCACATAACTTACGTGTGAGGTACCCTGAGTCCGCGGTTTTCAGCGCGGTATCGGCCAGACCCTTACGCGCACCATGCGTAGAGGAGAAGTACTCGAGGATGTTCAGACCCTCACGGAAGTTGGCGCGGATGGGGGTTTCGATGATCTCGCCGCTAGGCTTGGCCATCAGACCACGCATGCCCGCCAACTGTTGCATCTGACTAATGTTACCACGGGCACCGGAGTCAACCATCAGGTACACGGGATTAAGGTAAGCCTTTGAGTCCTTCGCATCGGGGGCCATTTCCTTGCCCGCCTCATCGCGACGATCGTTCTTCAGCACCGTAACCAGCTTCTTCTGAACTTCTTCGCGGCAGTGCGACCAGATATCGAGCAACTGGTTGTACCGCTCGCGAGCGGTGATGATACCGCGATCGTAATTCTTCTCGATACGATCGACCTTCTTCTGCGCCTCATCGAGCAGTGCTTGTTTCTCGGGGGGAATGCGCAGATCGGTGATCGCGAACGAAAGACCGGCGAGGGTGGCCTGCTTGAAGCCCATTTCCTTGAGCCTGTCCAGCAGATCGATGGTCGCGGCACGACCCTTGATGACATAAGCATCATCGATCACGCGGGCGCACCCCTTCTTGCCCAGAGCGCAGTTGTAGAAGGGCATCCCATCGGCGAGTACGTCGGCGAAGAGCGCGCGGCCGGGGGTTGTTACGATGCGGCGATTATCCGGGAGCGGCTTGATCGCGCCGCTCTGGTTGTCGACGTATTTGTCAAAGCCATCCACACGCAGCAGGATGCGGTCGTGTGGTCCGACGATGCGGCGGTCCATCGCGAGGATCGCTTCTTTGCGGTCCTTGAACTTGGGCAACTTCTCAAAGGGCACTTCATCGGGCGTCATGTAGGTGATGAAGTAGACACCCATCACGATATCCTGGCTGGCCGAGATAATCGGCTTGCCATTGGCGGGGGAGAAGATGTTGTGCGTGCTTAACATCAGCACGTGGGCCTCGGCCTGCGCCTCGATAGAGAGGGGCAAGTGGACGGCCATCTGATCGCCGTCGAAGTCGGCGTTGAAGCCGGTGCAGACGAGCGGGTGCAGACGGATAGCATTACCTTCGACCAGCACCGGCTCGAAAGCCTGGATGCCCATTCGATGGAGCGTGGGGGCACGGTTGAGCAGCACCGGGTGCTGATAAATTACTTCTTCGAGGATGTCCCACACCGCCGCGTCGCGCCGCTCGAGCATGCGTTTGGCGCTCTTGATGGTGTCGGCCAGGCCGTGCTCTTTGAGCTTGCGGATGATGAACGGCTGGTAGAGTTCAAGCGCGATCTTCTTAGGAAGGCCGCACTGATGCAACT
>CAYVFW010000041.1:0-3048 GCA_964450325.1 uncultured Phycisphaeraceae bacterium
GGCACTGCCCATGATGCTCCCGCGAGCGCGACCGATCGAAGAAATGTAAACTTATGGCGTGTCATGAGGTATTACTTTGATACTCTTATCAATCCGACGCATGAGGCCCATCAGCGTTCTGCCCGGCGCGAGTTCTATAAACGCCGGACCACCCGCCCCCGCCTCCGATTCAAACGCCCCGGCGTTCGCCGCAAGGTAGGCGCAACTCTGCGACCATCGTACGGGGTGAGTCAGCTGTTCCACCAAAAGCCGCCGGATTGACTCCGCGTCGGCCATCGCGTGCGGCTGGGCGGTGACATTTGACATCACCGGACACCGTAGCGGCGAGAATGGCGTCTTGGCAAGCGCCTCGCCGAGTCGAGCCGCTGCGGGAGCCATGAGCGGGCTGTGAAAGGCTCCGGCAACAGCGAGCATCGCCGATCGCAGCCCCATCCCCACGGCGGCTGCCGCGGCCCGTTCACACGCCGCGGCATGACCGGAGAGCACGACCTGACCGGGCGCGTTGAAGTTGGCGCAGACTAGCACGTCCTGTTCGCGGGCCTGTTGGCAAACCTCCATTGCTTGCTCGTCGGTTGCACCGATTAAAGCGACCATTCCGCCGCGTCCCCCGCCCGAGGATTCAGACCCGACGAGCGCATCCGCCGCGTCCTGCATCGCTCGTCCGCGGAGGGTGACAAGTTCCAGGCCATCTTCAAAGGTCATCGCCCCCGCGATGTGCAGCGCGGAATACTCGCCAAGCGAAAGGCCAGCCGCGGCGGCCGGGACGTCAAGAGGCCGATGCCCGGCTCGTGAAAGAAGCCCACGCCAGCAGGCAACGGATGTAACATAAATAGCGGCTTGGCTTACATCAGTCTGATTAAGGCGCTCGAGCGGGCCATCGAAGCAGAGTGACTCAAGCGACTGTCCCAGGCGTCCGGCCAGGACACGGTCGGCCTGGGCGAACACCTCACGAGATTCGGCTGATGTTTCATGCCAGGCACTGCCCATGCCCACGGCCTGCGCCCCTTGTCCCGGGCAGAGAACTACTGAGTGTAACGCCATGCTTCCAGTGTAGGCTCGGGGCTAATCGGGTGGCAATACTGACTACTTTATCTTAAGCAATCAAGCAAAAGAAATGCGACCGTTCATATTACGATACGACCAACAAGCTCGGGAACCAACCGTCGCTGAGTGTTAAGTCTGGTGCAGGCCGCCCGCGCGGCACCTCAAACGCATTAACGATACATATCAATAACTCCCTTGACCATGAGCGGTTTGGCGAGGTTTTCCATGTGAATCTCCACGCCATCATCGGCCGAACTTGAAAGCGAGAGCGTTCCGACGTTCCAGACGCGGTCCCAAAACGTTTGGTTGATGGTTACATGACGAATATCTTTGAGCATGATCTCACTCGTATTCTTGCTCAACAGTCCTTCACGATCAATGATCCGGCGGGTCGTGATCAGCAGTCCGTCGTGATGCGTGTTGATGCGCCAGACAGTTAAGCAGATGATGCACGCCAGTGCCACGATGGCGCAGCCGATGAGCAGCGGCACCATCAGTATGACACCAGATATCACCGCACCAATGGCTCCACCGACCGCGCCCAACATAAGCAGGAAGAAACTACCGGGCCTGGCACGCATCATCGCCGGGCGAAGCCGGAGGACATCCGCCTCCGGCCCCGTCTTTGACGGGTAACCCGCCGCGACGGCAGCATCTGAACTGCTCGGCGCGGGAACGGTTCCCGCAACATCGGCCTGAATAACCTGCGAGGCACGGATCACGTTGACATCCCCACAAATCGGGCACTGCACCTTATCTCCCGCCCGTGCATCGTCGATGCCGAAACGCCGTTCGCATTTATCGCAGGTGAGTTGGGTGGTTGGCATAGCGAGAATCTTTGGAATCATTCGAGGCGGTAAGGTCATCAATCAAACGGAGGTTTTAGTCAAGCCGGTAACTCAAGAATGCACTCCTGGTCAGGCTTGGGGCGATACTAGTGTAATATTACAAGCATATTGGGGCTGCCGCGTTGCTCTTCCTCAGAGCGGAAGCTCATCACGACCAGTGGGCATCCCTGAGTGTAAGCGACGAAACCCACGCGCTGTACGCGAAGAAGACCTGCGGTGTTCTGGTCTCTCCCGTACCACTGGTGATGGCCCGCAGATCAAGCAGCACGGGAGGCGGAACTCGTCGGGTATTAAACTGCGTATCGACAATGGCGTCCGCCGCGTCCGTCCCCAGCCGGGTTGTGAGAAGATCCATGTTCTCCATATCCGAATACCCCTTGCGCTCACCCACCTGAGCAAAATGAAACCGCGAGCCATCGCAGCGCAGCACCGTTCCATCACGAAGATGAATATCGAGATACTCCACCGTGACGATCTTTCGATTTGCCGCCGCCGCAGTTTCATCCGCGGCTCCACTCCCTGCCAAGAGCGTGGTGTCGTCATAAAATCCCAATCCGCCCAGCCCCCCCGCAATCGCGCCGTGCTTGCTGGTTTGACTGCCCGTCGTGGATGACGTCCTCCCCTGGCCACGCACTAAGAGGCGAATTTGAGAGGCGGTGATGCCCGTCGGCTCAGGCTCTCGCCACACTTCCACCATATACATCGGTACGGGCGCACCGACCGCGGGGGTGATGCGTTTGGCCATCCGAACTTCGAGGTGAGCGTCAAGCTCCGCGCGAGGTATCCAATCCGCCCGAAAGCCATGCCGCCGTAGCAACGCCACCGATTGAGGCCCTTGATCGGCGAGTATGCGTGCCAAAAGAGTTGGCAACTCTCGCTCTAGCAGGATGGTCACCTCTTCCAGTTTTATTCCCGTAATCTTACAGAGGGCACTCGCGGCGGCCTCAGACCTCTGCCCCTTGGGCAGCGCAATAATAATTAAGTACCCCAGGTCAGCGGGGTCGATCGTGCTGCCCTTCGCGATATGATTAATTAAGTTCTTCATACGCCCGATTGCTCAGATCCCGCTTCGCCTCAATCTCCGGGATGAGTCGATACTCCGCCCGCGACGAGCCGCTGCTATCTCATTATACTATCCATGCTTCTGATTTCGCCA
>CAYVFW010000041.1:3148-19200 GCA_964450325.1 uncultured Phycisphaeraceae bacterium
CCATGCTTCTGATTTCGCCACGCTTCCGATTTCGCCACGCTCCCCATTTCGCCCTCACCCGCTCACCCAGTTTCGCCCGCTCAACGATCAATCATGTCTGGTAGTTCTCGACGTAAAAATCCAACCAGTGCCCAAATCGTTGCGACGATCCTGAACACATATCAGCAGGGTTGGTTTCCGATGGCCGACGACCAAGGGACGGGTATGGACTGGGTGGCACCTCATCAGCGGTGCCTGATGCCGCTTGACACCCGCTTTCATATCTCCCGCTCGCTACGCAAAACCATCGCATCCAAGCCCTTTGAACTGTCCACCGATACGGCCTTCGGTCGCGTCATACGAGCCTGTGGCGCTCAGCGGGCTGGTGGGTGCTGGCTGAGCGATCAGATCATCGCGATCTTTGATCTCATGCATGAAGCGCACCACGCCCACAGTATCGAGGCATGGTTCCCCGGTCAGGACCGCAATGATGAACCAGTGGGCGGAATCTATGGTCTGGCCATCGGCGGAGCATTCTGCGCTGAAAGTATGTTCTGCCGGCCAGAACGTGGCGGCACCGATGCCAGCAAGGTATGCCTCTGCGCTTTGGTGAGCAAACTTCGAGCAGATGGTTATGTTTTGCTCGATACCCAGATCTTCAACGAGCACACCTCGAGGTTCGGTGCGGAGCAGATTCCCCATGAGCAGTACCTCGACTTGCTCGCCAAGGCGATCAAAGTGAAGGTTCGACCTTGGCTGGAGTCCCCCCTTGCCCATCCCTTTTCTCCCTGATCCGCCAAAATTGGGTGTTTTCCGCCTGCAACGGGTAGTTCAACTAAGTACTCCTGTGGGTTCGATAATCATTCTGCGGCGTGCTGCCCTCATCTAGCACCGCCTCTCCCGCTCTGCCGCGGCAACGCGAGAGGGGCGACGGCAGACGAGCCCGGGGCACCATGGCTAGTATTTCACCATCGCGGCGTTCTGTCGCGTCAGTTCGAAAAGCCCCGAAGTCGCGACTAGCGCGAGTCCGGGCGAGTGATTGATCTGCCAGACGTAAGCGAGCCATCGGGCGGTGTTGTATGGATGACGCGACGATCTTAAGTTGCCACAAAGCTTCACACCCCGGTGGCGAGCGTCATGCAGCTGCGGCGCTTCACTTATCTTCGGGGCATGTGTTTAGTTCCATCAGAAGGAGCACCAATGCGATTGACTCACCGATCCAGCGGATCATCCGGCTTTACCCTAATTGAACTTCTCGTCGTCATAGCCATTATCGCACTGCTTATAGGGATATTGCTTCCTACCCTGGGCAAGGCACGCATTGGCGGCCGGAGGGCCGGGAGCGCGGCGAATCTTCGATCCAACGCCCAGTACATGGGGGCTTATTCGATCGATTGGAAGGACAGCTTTGTGAATCCTTTCAAGAACGGCACCGATCCCCTTTCACGCCCCTGGGTGTGGGCGCAGCGCCCCCCGCCCAGATTCCAGTTCGGGCAGTACGGGTGGGCGTACGGCGACAACTACAGCACTAACGGCTCCGAAACGTATGGTTACCATTGGCTCGCTCATACGCTCTACCAGGACGCTGATATTACTTCTCGCGCGAAGTCAAATGTTGCGCCCGACGACGGCGATCTGGTCCGATGGTTCAGAGAAAATAATAACCAAAACGCCCAGAATGATATCGAATGGATCTTTCCCTGTTCTTACTGGTATCCCCCGGTCTTCTGGCAAGCCCCCGAGCGGTTCGCGCCCGCGAGCCGGCTTGGCGCTGGCGAGCAGAACCGTCATTTCTTTCGGCGGCTCCGCTACAGCGACCTCGCATTCTCGCAGTCTAAAGTGCTCTTGTTTGAAAACAAGGACTTCTCCGGCAAGACTAAACCCATGTGGAATGTTGCCGGTGCCAGACCGCAAGTGGCCCTGACCGACGCCAGCGTTCGCACTGTGAACATGTCTGAAATTATATTACAAACGCAGGCGCCGGCTGATCGCACCGATACCGGCTTGCTTCACCCCAGCGGAAGGTGGGAGCCGGGCGAGGCCGAAATGGGGGGGAATTACTACCAGTACGGGCTGGGGCAAGGCTTTAAGTGGATCTACGGCAACCCCGCCTTCTTCTGGGCAACTCGCGATGGGATTCGAGGGAGAGATCTGCGATGATGAAACAACCTGCCAAGTCCGCGGCGTCGGTAGTTCGTAAGCGGCGCGTTATGTTGTCCGTAGTCCTGACAGTCGTAGCCCTTGGTAGTGGTGTCGCTATTTTTTCCTCTAATCGCAGTTCGCAGCGAGAGGCAAGCACGGATGAGCAGGCCCTCGCCAAGGCAGCGCAACTTCGCGAGCAGATGGCCAAGGAATCGCCACCGCCCGCTGATCTTCCCGCCGCTGCGCTCGTCACACCTCCGGTCGGCGGGCCAACTTCGGCGCGCAAGATGGCGCCGAGTACCCCCAAGTGAACAATCTCGCACGTCTTCGAACGACCTCTGCGGTAGGTGTTCTCGTGGCGATGCCGTCGTTTATCTACGGGGGTGATCAGTCAAGTTATGTCATCATGTGCGGCAGTACCGGTGTTTGAAGCATTATCAGCGATCGTTACCGACGGGGCGGTGCTCTCTCTCGCTCCTCGTGGGCGAACGTAACATAAAAAAACAGCGCGAGGGGGTGCTCACCTCGTAAGGAAGTGTGGCCGGTTTCACTAAACGATGCTCTTCGCTTGACGCATCGTCAAGCTAGGGACAATTAAAGCATCCGCAGCTTACGGGAAGAGGCCACGCACCGCGTACGCGGCTTGCAAGCGTTCTAGTGCCGCGGCGTAAGCGGCCGTCCGCAGGTTACACCGGTACTTCTTGCGAGCATCGCGCACACGCTTTGCCGCCTTTACCATATGTTTATTCAACTCTGAATCCACGCGATCAAGGTCCCACTGATGGCAGGTCTTATTCTGCACCCATTCAAAGTATGAGACCGTAACCCCACCCGCGTTGCAAAGGATGGCGGGCAACACTTCGATGCCTCGCGATTCGAGCACCCGCTCACCCGGAGGCGTGGTGGGAGCGTTGGCGCCTTCAGCCACGACCTTGCAGTTAAGCATCTTTGCTTCAACTTCAGTAATCATCTGCTCGAGCGCGGCTGGTACAAACACATCAACCTTCGTTTCATAGAACTCGGTGCGTTCAATCTGCTCCGCTCCCTTAAACGCGGAGACGCCGCCGGTCTTCTGAACGTGCAACGCCAACGAATGGGCATCGATTCCACTTTCGTTGTGAATAGCACCCGTATGGTCCATGGCGGCCAGCATCTTTGCGCCCTTATCCTGCAGGATGCGGCCGGTCCACGAGCCAACGTTACCAAAGCCCAGCACGCTGAAAGTGCATTCCCGGATGTCGATACCGATCTCAGGAAGCATCTCAACCAGCGTATCAACAACGCCCTGTCCGGTGGCTTTTTCACGCCCCAGCGATCCACCGTACTCAACCGGCTTGCCCGTAATCACCGCCTCTGGCTGCTTCCCGCCTACCTCAGAAAGAAAGCTGTACGTATCCGCGATCCACGCCATGTGCTGGCTGTTGCTGCCTACATCAGGCGCCGGGATATCGTAATCTGGTCCGATCTGATGAGCAATCGCCGCCGTAAACCTCCGGACGATGCGCTCCATCTCGCCCCGGCTCTGCTTGTAGGGATCGACCTTGATCCCGCCCTTTCCACCGCCGAAGGGCACACCCACTAGCGAGCACTTCATCGTCATCAAAAACGCGAGGCTCTTGACGTCGTCCAGGTGCACATCATGATGGAATCGCAGGCCCCCCTTGAAGGGGCCCAACGCGTTATTATGTTGAACACGGTACCCCTTGAATAGCTTATATTCGCCGTCGTCCATCTTCACAGGAAAGTTAACCATGATCTCATTCTTGGGCTGGGCCAGAATGATCTGAAGGTGGTGGGGAAGGTTCATCAGGTCCGCAGCCGCTAGCATGCTCGCCACTGTTTGCCGATATAAGTTGTTTGGATCGGTCGGGAAGCCCAGTTCGTCGAAGATAGGGTGCTTCAGCAGGTCGGCGTTCGAGGGCGATTGCGGCCCCCCGCTCCGTACCGCAGATTTCGCGGCTTTCACTGCCGGCTTGGAACTCATCACCGGCGTGCCCCCTCCGGAGGGCCTGGTTCCATTACTAAACTTTCCATCACCTAACTTTCCATCACTGAACTTACTTGGTTCAACGCTCTTGCTCCCACCCTTTGCCAGCAACGCAGATTTGGCGTTCTTCGCGGCAAGACCGGCGGACTTTAAAGGTGCTGACTTGGCTGGTGCTGAGGCCATAATATTGAATAATCCTTTGTAACTGTTTCAGACCCGAACGTAGGGGTTTCCTGGAACTTCTGCATGGGACCGTTGCCCCCTTCCGATCATACCGCCGCTGCTTCGGACGCATGAAGTAGTTGGAAAGAAATATTGCGGTAAAAAGCACCTTGGTTGTCGATCATCAGGCCGCCCCCCTTTTGGACCAGACTCGGGGCCGGTCGCGGAGGCGCGTCCGGGCTCCCCAAAGGCTGAGCGGCCCTTTTTGGATGCGTGGTGCCCTGCTTGAGCCTAAGACTTGGCCGTCAACCCAGCGATCATTCAGGTGCGACGGCGGAGTTGACGTGCGTGCAGATGCAAACAAAGAGGGACCAGGCTGCCCACGAATGCAGCCCGATCCCCTGTGCGTACCGGCCTCGTGCATTTTCGCCACGGCATCGCGTTTCTGTGCTGACGCAAGCCACCTCAAGCCAGCTCAAGGCAAACCAACTTAAGGCAAGTCAGGGCATAAGAGGGCACGCTGATGAACTCCCGAACAATTGAATCTTAATCTTGTGTGAGGACAGTTTGCCTCCGCCATCGTGCGCTGTTCATTCGCGCGCCTCAGACGCGGGGCAACAAGGCCTCTCGCGAAAGCCATTGCGCAACGGTACAAGATAGTCAAGTTTTTGTTCGCCCCGCAAAGCGATCTGTTACTGGGGCCGCGCATTCTCCAGGTTTTTAGCCCCCGCGATCCATACGAACCCGGCGATCAGGATCGAAATCGCCACGAGCGCGAACGCTTTGGTCATGCTCCCAGTTGCATCTGTTACCCAGCCGATGAGCAAGGGCGAGATTGCGTCGCCCAGCGCGTGAATTATGAAGATGTTCATCGCGTAGGCGGTCGCGCGTATCTCCGGGCGTGTTACGTTCGCCGTGATCGTATTGGTCGGACCCGTGCCCATGAACATAAAGAAGATCGTTAAACCCATGAACCACCACGCCGCAGGAAAGGGCAGGAACAGCACGCCGAGAAGGCAGGGGAAAGACAGCAGGATCGTAACTCCGGAAAACGCCGCGTACGCTCCCTTGATCTTGCCCCGCAGGCGGTCGGCTACATAACCTCCAATCAGTGTGCCCGCGATGCCCGCCGCTACGGTGATAGCCCCGAAGAGAAAATTAACTTGAGAAAGCTGCTGCTTCCCCGCCTCGTCAACCCCGCCCTTCAAGCGGTACTCATGGATATAAGTAGGCATCCAGAACGACATTCCGCCGATGGCGAATGTCGCGGCGGTCATCGCCACGGTGTTTGAGACGAAGGGCTTGTTCCTCGACAGCGACTTAAGCGCGGCCTTCAGCGCGACAGGCCGAGGCCGTTCACCCACTTGCTCCGCCGCAGACTCAGACCCGCCGCGTACCGGCTCGGCTCGGAAAAATGCCAAGATACCCAGCAGGATTCCCGGGGGTACTGCCAGAAAGAAGGCCCAGTGCCAACTCGATTTCGCCGCGATCGCGCTGCCGAGAATGTAACCAAGCGCGCTCCCCACCGGAATGGCGATGTAAAACCACGAGAGCACCCATCCGCGTTTCTTCACAGGGTACATATCCGCGATGAGGGTGGGGGCGATCGGTCCCCACGCGGCCTCGCCGATGCCCACAAGCACCCGCATTCCAAGCAACATCCCAAACGATGTAGACAACCCAGAGCCACCGGTCGCGAGCGTCCAAATTAAGACTCCGATTCCTACGATCGTCCATCGCCTGTACCGGTCGCCCAGCCACCCGAAAACAGGCGAAGCAATCATGTAAGTTATTAAGAACGCCGGCGCGAGCAGCCCCATCTTGGTACGGGCGTTGGGATCATCAGGCCCCAGAAGTTCGGCGCGGATCAGCGGCTCAACCCCCGATAGAATGTACCGATCGATATAATTGATCAGATTAATCGCGACGAGCACGCCGAGCGAGGTACGGATGGAGGCAAGTGAAGGCGTCACAAGGCTCACAGCGTATGCGGCGCGCTCCGCCTGCTACTCGGGCTTGAGCACCCCGCGGAGAAACTCGGTTTGCAAATTCTTTGCCTCGTTGCTCAACCGCCCAAACCCAGAATGTTCTTGCACCGCGCCCGTCCGCTCGAAGATCTCGGTACGGATCAGCCCGACATCAGCACCTCGCAAAACATAATGATCCTTCAGCAGCTCCACAAAGTGCAGTTGGCTGAGCAGCGGCACAATCTCGTCTCCCCGGTTGTGAAGGACGAGCAGCGGAATCGGCCGCCAAAGTCCAAGATGCTCCGATGGATCGTTCTTGCGCACCTCTTCGGAATCATGCGGCCCCCGCCACCGCGGCAAGTGGGCCTGATCCGGCGGCGGAAAGTAGAGTCTCTTCAGCCAGCCGCACGTGCATTCAACCGCCGCCGCGACGAACGGATGTGGGTCACACAGCCGCCGCAGTGCGGCCATTCCCCCCAGCGACATCCCGCCAATCGCAAGTCGCGAAGGATCGAAAATACCCTGATACTCGGGCTGCGCAAGTGCAGCCACCACCCCGTTGATCTCCGCCCTCATCTGCGCCAGCACCTGCATCGAGCGATCAGGAGATTGTAATATTTCATCGCTCCGTTCCCCATGCCCCGGCAGGTCCAGCGATACTGCCGCGATGCCCGCTCGCATCCATCGTAAGTATCGACCGGGGTCCAGCTCTTTGTTCGCGGTACGGCCGTGCATCCATATGACCGTCGGCGCGGGCCGTTCCCAGTTAGGATGTACGAGAACTGCGGGAACCCGGGTTCCGCCCAGCCGCGCTAGCTGTGCCCTCGCGGCAAGCTCCGATGGAAACTGTGCGATCCGCGGTATCATCGTCAACCAGGCTATCTCTCTCCTCCCCCCGCAACGCCTTCGCGGCACCCTGCATCCCCGCTGAGTTATAACCTCAGCCGCACACCCTCGGTCTTGATCTTCTCAGCCATAAGCTGAAACTCTGTCAATGCTCTGTCAAGCCGCACTGCCGCGTCGCGCAGTGAGTTGTAGAGATCAGGATTATTCATAAGTTGACCGACGGTTCCCCCGCCCTGCGTCGCCTTTTCGAGCGCAGCACCCAGCTTGGCCGCCGCGTCCTCCACGCTCTTAAGTGATGCGTTGGCCTGCTCGCCGATGCTGCCCAGCTTCTCCGTTGCCGTCTGGGCCGCAGTGGTTATCGCGGCAGATGTGCTCGCGACCGCCTTATCCGCTGAATCAAGAATGGTTTCAGCCTTCGCCGCGGCTTTGCGCACGTCGGCGACGACCGCCGAAGCGTCATCCATCGCTTTGTGCGCTTTGCTTACAATTCCTTTGAGGTCATTGCGAAGTTGCTCATCATTGATCAGGCCATCCGCACTCGCGAGAAACGTATCGATCCGTTCAATGGTCGATCGGATATTGGGGGCCATACCCGCACGGACATCCGCCTGAGTACGAGGCTCTAACGCATCGCTTACTTTGCGCCCCACTTCGGTGTAGACATCCGCGAAGGCCTCGATCTTCTTCGCCGTCGATTCCAGCTGCGCGAGGGGCTTATCGATGCTCGATGCAAGCTTGTCAAACATCGACCGGGGATTACCCCCCTCGAAGATATCGCCCGAAGTCACAACGTCTTTAAGCTCTGCTTCCGTCAGCGTCGTTGGCACTACGAAATCCAGCGCGGCATCGCCGATAAGCCCCTTCTCGATATTCACGAGGCTCTTGCGCGGAATCTTGATCGTGTCGTTTACCTTCAAATATAACTGAACCCCGCCCACCGACGGCGCAAGAATCTCCGCCTTCTGAATCTGGCCGATGCTGACGCCGCTCATAGTGACCCGCGACCCCTGCGCCAGACCTCCGGCGGACTGTAACCGAACTCCAAACTTATAGTTATTATCGAAGGTAAGTTCGCCAAAGAAAAGCAATAGCAGCACCAGTCCCGCCACGCCCAGAAGTACTGTAAGCCCAACCAGAAAATCTCTCGCCAGCGGTTTCATAGGTCTACCCAGTTCTGCTCTCTACGCAACTCATTTTCACCGTCAAGCCCCCCGGCACGTTAATTTCTATTTTGCCGCCGCTTAAGCCAGCGACTCCTGATTTCTCCGCTCCTGCGCCGCACCCCTCTTCACCCCAGCTGGCACTCATCAGTCCCGCCGCTCGCTGCTAATTGCCTTGACCGCCTCCCGGATGCTCTTGGTCCCGCGGCTAGCCCGCTGCAACAGCCGCTGCTCATCTGCGTCGTCCGCTTTCACATATTTCCCTGCCAGGAAGTGCTGGACCCGGTCGTCGGGGCTTGCCGCAACCTCATCAAACGTGCCCGCCGCGACGATCTTCCCGTTGAGCATCATCACCACGCGGTCGGCTATTTTGCGAGCCGACACCAAGTCGTGGGTCACGACGATGTTCGTTACCCCCATCTCCCGCCGTAACTTGAGAATCAGTTGATTGATCCCATCAGCCCGCACCGGGTCCAACCCTGTGGTAGGCTCATCGTATAACACCACTCGCGGCCCCAGCACAATCGCTCGCGCTAGCGCCACCCGCTTACGTTGACCCCCCGAGAGCTGAGAAGGCAGTTTCTCATGCGCCCCTTCAAGATCAACTGTAAGCAACGCTTGACGAATCTTTTCAGCCCGCTGCACCGGACTCAGCTTCGTGTGCTCAATCAACGGAAACTCGATGTTCTCAAACACGCTCATCGAATCAAACAACGCCGACATCTGAAAAAGCAAGCCGATCTGCAGCCGCGTCGGCTTCATCTCCTCCTCTTTGAGCGTATCGATCCGCTTATTGTCAAAGTAAATTTCCCCCGAGTCAGGCCGCAGCAGCCCCACGATGTGTTTCAGCGTCACCGATTTGCCGCAACCGCTCGGCCCCATGATCACCAGCGTTTGGGCCGCCTCGATCTCCAGACAGAAGTTATCCAGCACCTGCTGATCGCCAAACCGCTTGTTTAGGTTCCGCAGTGAGAGGATCGACGGTTCCACGCTCCTCGTGCGCGCAGGTACCGCCGGGTCGTTCATCCCCGGCCCGGAGCCCATGCCACTTGGTTGATCTGTTGAATTAAAAATCGCTGACGATCTATATTAAGTTGACCAAAATACTTCATCCGCTCGTTGCCCCCACACCCTCCCGGTTGTCCTCCACGTCGTCGGACACAGCGACCAATGCTCCGCCTCCATCAAACCGACACCTTCTCCACAAACATGCCGCCTTTCCAACGATCTGCCGCCGCAACCGCACCGCGAAGCAACCCGTCTGCTACGGTATGTGTGTGCCTACTAACTTCGATGGAACGGTACGCCGCGAGTTGCTACATCGTGGCAGCAAGTTTGACATAGAAACCCTGTGCTTCACCGGGAATCGCGGCGAGACGCTCAAACGAGAGTGCATCCGCCATCCCGGGTCCGTCATCGTGCTTCCACTCCTCCCCGATGGCAGAGTGGTGCTCATTCGTAACTGGAGGCTCTCGACAGAATCTTGGATCTGGGAACTGCCAGCAGGCACCATGACCAAAGGTGAACCTCCAAAGACCTGCGCGAAGCGCGAGCTGGGCGAAGAGACCGGATTTGCCGCAGCAAGCGTCGCTCCGCTACCCGGACTCCCTCGGTTCTACCCAGCCCCCGGTTTAACCGACGAGCTGATGCACGCATTTGTGGCGACCGACCTTACCCCCCTCCAGCAGCGACTTGAAGACGACGAACGGATCGAAGTTCATCCGGTTCCGGTTCAGGTTCTTGAGCAGATGATCGTAAATGGCGACATCATCGATGCCAAGACGCTGTTGGTGTGGTTCACTTGGAAACGTAGCCCGCGCAGTTCATGAGCCTTGACCAGCGGTTATCCCATGCCAAGCCGAACAAATGAGTCTCAGGAGCGTATGTTAGTGTAGAGTTTGGTAATCCCTTTCATCACCGCCTACGCCGGATAACATCCGTTTCAGCCAGTGCCACTGGCATAAACTCTGCGGAAGCGAAATCGGTTTTCGAGTCTCCTGATGAATGGCACGTTCACGCTCTCTGCGCAGGATCGCGTATTGAGGTGCCCCCGGCCATCTTCAGTTTCTTGGTTTTCTCTGTCACCTATAAAGAGGTTATGAATGGCGCGATCAGCGGCTGAACAGACCACACGGACGTGGAAAGAAGTAAGGCCCGAGCGACGTTCCGCAATCCCCGAAGGGCTGTGGCTCCGCTGCCAAGCCTGCGGAAAAATGATTTACCGGCGACACCTCGAGGCGAATTTGAATGTCTGCCCGGAGTGCGACTTTCATCACCGCATCGGCGCGGCCGAACGTGTGCTGCAGTTAGCGGACCCAGGCTCGTTCAACGAAATGTTCACCGGCCTCTCCGCCGCGGACCCGCTGGGCTTTAAAGACCTCAAGTCATACAAAGATCGGTTGCTCTCTGAGCAGATCAAGACTGGCGCGAAAGATGCCATCAAAGCCGGTCGAATGTTCATCAAGGGCCGCGATGCAATGGTTGCGTGCCTTGATCTTACGTTTATGATGGGCTCGATGGGTAGCGTCGTAGGTGAAACGATTACCCGCGCGATCGAAGTGGCCACCGCCGAGCGGTTGCCGATGATCATTATCAGTTGCTCTGGTGGCGCCAGAATGCAGGAGTCGGGCCTCTCGCTCATGCAGATGGCCAAGACCAGCGCGGCGCTCGCACGCTTGGATAGTGCACGAGGATTGTTCATTTCAGTTCTCACCGATCCTACCACCGGCGGCGTGACCGCTTCTTTCGCCATGTTGGGCGATGTAATTTTCGCTGAGCCCAACGCGTTGATCGGCTTCGCCGGACCTCGCGTTATTCAGCAGACTATCCGCCAGGAGTTGCCCGAGGGCTTTCAGCGATCCGAGTTCCTGAAAAAATCCGGGTTGGTTGACCGCGTGGTTCATCGCTCTCAACTCCGCAACGAGCTGGCCCGCATCATCGACTATTCCGGAACATAAGTAAACATTGTCCACGCCCCTCTCGTCCACCGTACCAGCGCGTACGGCGCCCGTAAATACGGTACTCGCGCCGCTATCCGCCAGCAGCAAGTGGGTTACCTTTGCTATTACGATGATGGTGGGGCTTGTGCATAGCGTGTTGATGGTTGTTATGTTTGCGCCCTTGGGGTGGTGGCCCGCCTCGCTCGTCGCCGTCGTTCCTCTCTTCCTGCTGGCCGAGTTCGCAGGACGCTCTGACCCCGCAGTACCAAGCCCCTCAGCCCCGAGCATACTCGAACGTGCCCGTGTGAACGTGCGGCACGCTCGCGCCCGGTGGCTTGGGCTCTTTGCTTGGGCCAGCGCACTCCCATTCTGGATCGTAAATCAGTGGTGGATCACGGGGGTTTCTACCCCCGGCGCCCCCATCTTAATGCTAATTGAAGCCTCATGGACCGGGCTCTTCATAGGCCTGGCAGTGACGATTCTGCGAAGAACCCGCGTTGCGAGCGTCTTCGTATTACCTCTTCTCTGGACCGCGATCGAGTTCTTTAGGGGCGACCTCTTTGGTCACGGCTATTCGTGGAGCCTTATCGCTTACCCGCTGATCGACTGCATCCCCCTCGCTGCCCCCGCAGCATTGGGGGGCGTCTACCTCGTTTCGCTCCTCACGTCCCTCTTCGCCGCGGGTTTGGTGGCCTTGCTCACCCGCAAACGAGCCCACGGGATTGCGGCACTTGCTGTCTGGCTTGCCTCAGCCTCCTCAGCATGGCTCTTGCCCACCACGGCGAAGCAGACAGCACCCGCTGACAATCCTAAGTTCAGCGTCGCCGCGATCCAGACCAACGTGCTCCAAGGCACCAAACTTACTTGGACCTTTGAGCAGGAACTGGAAGAGTTCGAAAGTTTCACCGAACTTACGATCCGTGCCGCGACGGGACTGCCCAGCCTCAACGCACGCCAGCCCGCCGCGATGCCCAAGCCCGACCTGATCATCTGGCCCGAGACGATGATGCCTGGAATTACGTTGGAACTGGCCGCCCTGGACGTCATGGTTCGGGATGGAATCTATTTCCGCCAGGCCACCACCACGGGCGAGTCCCAGGTCCGGCCAACCATCTTCGCGGAGCTCCTCGCCGAGCTCTCCGCGGCTGTCAAAACCCCCATGCTCATTGGCGAAGAGAGCCGCATCAATCTCCGGACAATTATAACGCAAAAGGAAGTGGATTTCTCGCAAGATGCGCGTTACAACAGCGTCTATCTCTACGTCGCTGGCGTTCAGTCCCAGCAGCGCTACGACAAAGTTAGGCTAACCCCATTCGGAGAGACGATGCCTTACATCGCCTCCATCCCCGGCCTTCAACAAAAGCTTCTAGACTTGGGCGCAAAGGGCATGCAGTTTGATTTAAGCGAAGGACAACGCGACGTTGAGTTTGTCGTCCCCCTCGCCGCCACCCCCGACCGACCGCTCCGATGTGTCTCGCCCATCTGCTTCGAAATAACAGTGGGACCATACAGCCGTCACATGGTGTACGGATCCTGGCCCGGCGGAAAGCGCCGCGCCGACTTGATTGTTAATGTTACGAACGATGGGTGGTTCGGAACGTTCGACTCAACACGCGCTCAACACCTCCAGATCGCGCGTTGGCGAGCCATCGAGCTCGCGACCCCCATCATCCGTTCGGCCAACACCGGCATCTCCGCCTCCATCGATGCACGCGGCCAGTTCATTGATTCGCTGCCCCCGCGCGAAGAGGGAATTTTGCTCGCAACCTTCCCTCGCCCCATTAAATCCTCGCTCTACGGCATCGTCGGCGATATCGTTCCCTGGTCCACCCTGCTCGCCACGCTCCTGCTTTCATTCTTGCCGCGAAAATTCGGTAAACTCAGAACCAGCCCGCCCGCGGTCGCTTAAGTCCTCCAGTTAAAGCACTCCTGCGCCATATCCCGCTATGGGAAGCATCATCATGCACTCACAATCAAACTCCCAGACAAAATCCCACTCCCGATTGCAGCGGGTACCCGGTCGCCCCGGCCTCGCACTGCTGTTGCTGGGTGCCGCTGCGCTACTCGCCGCGTGCCAGCCGCCTAACAAGGCCGCGGAGTCACCGTCAGGCACGGGGGGTGGCAAGCCCATATTTGTCTCCAGCAACGCGAGCGTCGCCTTTTCTAATGTTTCGATCTCAGCACTGCGCGAACGGGCGCTTCAGGTTGTCGAGGAAACCACGACCGCCTCCGATCCCACTCTCCGCGCGAATGCCGCCGAAGCCGCGGCGTACGCCCCCGCCCGCCTTCGATCAGTACTTGACCGCGCTCTTCGTGACCCCAACTCAGGGGTGAGGGCCGTTGCTGCTTCCGCGATTGGGAAGTCCAAGCTCTCCGGCTTTCGCCCCGCCGTCTCGCCGCTCGTCACCGATTCGCTGGCAATCACCCGGGTCTGCGCCATTTATGCAATGATTCGAGACGGTGCCCAAGTTGATCGGTCCCCGATTTCCCAAATCTTGCTGACCGACCCATCGCCTTCGGCCAAACGCCAGGCGGCCGAAATATTGGGCCTTCTGGGTGATCGCTCCGCGAAGCCTCTTCTGAAAGCTGCGTCAAAAGAGCGCTTTCCCGAACTCTCGCCGCTTCAAGTTAGACTTCTTCAATTGCAAATCGCGGCCGCGCTCGTGCGACTGGGGGAAGATGGTCAACGTCCGGTTATCCGTGCTGCTCTTTACCCACAGTCTGCGGACGAGCTGGAGGCAGCGGTCTTTTCGATCCAGTTGCTGGGAGAACTCGAAGACCGCGAAGCCGCCGCTCAGTTAAAAAGCTTGGCCGAATACAAGGACCGCACCGGACAGCGATATCCGCCTGAAGTCCGACTCGCGGTAGCAACTTCACTGGCACAACTAGGTATGACACAGGGGAGCTTTGTCGCAGATGAATATTTGAACCATCCCGCGGCGAACGTCCGCTCGCAAGTCGCTTTTGTGTATGGTGCCACTCGAGGACCTCAAAATGGCAACCGCTTGGCCCAACTTGTCGAAGATTCTGATGCACAAGTCCGCATTGCCGCGGCGGGGGCTATTCTCAAGTCACTCGCAAGAGTTCCTTAGAGTGGCTGCGCTAGCCGAGTGATTGGCCAAACGGGAAAAAAAAGCCCCGCTTACGCCCGGGGCGAGGTAGACCCGGCTACGCTCATGCCCTTCCACCGGATGCTGGGTGATCAGGGCCTGCTGGTGCCCCGGGGGGTGTAAGTCTGGTCCAACGCAAGGAGTTGGCAACTTTTAAGTCGATCAGCGCGGGGGTGCCCGCCTGACATCAGCCCGCTTCAGATCGTTTGCGTTCAGTCGAGTTAGTCGTAAGTTCAGGCATTGCCTAAGTTGAGCTGTTTACGGGTTAACTTAGCTAACTGCTTATTCGGTTTCAGTCTCGGTGAGTTGCATGTCGGGTCGATTCTACAGGTCGTCCGTCCTCGGGTGACTTTGACGAATTGCTTAAGGGGAGGCTGACCCTGCATGCTCGTTCTTTAGATAGCTAAGGGCACGCCGCCCAAGGCCAAAGCCAGCGCACTGACTTGGCTGGGTAGGTTTGCAAAGGATGGCGGTAGTCCAATACTGTCTATGGATATTGCCGCAGCGTGGTTCGTTTCTTGATGTTTCGCGGATTCGATGGTTTTTGTCTACCGTTCGTTGATTGGTTGTCGGGGGTCTTTAGGAGAAGCTCGTGCACGTTCTGACCAAAGTGTTTGTTGTCATCGCCGCGATCTTAAGCGTGGCCCTCTCGGCGCTGGTTATTGCGTTCGCGGTCAACACCGATCGCATCCGCGAAGACTATCAGAATATCGCTTCCGCGAAAGCAACTATTGAAGCCCAGTACAGCACGGCCTCAGTGATCGCCGAGCAACAACGCGGCCTTCTCCTCAGTTCTGTTGAGCAGTTAAACCGCGACGCCGCAAGCCTAAAGGCAAACTTCAGCACGCTGGAGAACGAACGTAACACGCTCGCGGCCGCCAAGGCCCGCGCTGAAACCGAGCGTGATGCGATTACCTCCAAGATCTCCGAGCTGGGCGAAACCGCCAAGACTCAAGCAGCTCTCATCACCAGTTACCGCTCTGAAGTAACCACGCTGCGCGATGCGGAACTAGACTACCGCAATCGTGCGCTCGATATGGATAATCGCCTCAACGATCTGGAAAGCCAGCGCGAAGTGCTTGAGCAGAACTTCCGGGCTTTGCAGGAACAACTCGCAGAAGCCAAGCGCAGCGCGGGTGGAATGCCCGCAGCGGGCATCGTTTCCGGCGCTGCGGAGCAATCGTTCGTCTACACCGGCCCCCGCATCCAGGGCCGCGTTGAAGAAGTCCGCATTGACCCCGCCACCGGTAAGTCTCTTGTCCGCCTCAGCGTCGGCACCAACGACAAAGCTTCGAAGAACATGAAGTTCTTCATTGTCCGCGGCGATGAGTTCGTCGCCAACGTTGTAGTCTCCCAGCCAGATATGAAGTGGTCCGTCGCGGAAGTCACCCTCATCAACCGCGGCGCGACGGTCCAAGTCGGCGACTTGGTTATAAGCAAGATCGAGTAAATTAACGTAACATCGCGGAAGCGGTTGTCTTAAAACCGTTTCCATCAGACTCAAGTTAAGCGTGCAAGCCGCACGCGCTTCACCCGGAGTAGCCATGAGCACCTTTGGAATGCAAATGCCCGCCGGTCGCAGGCGAGCCTCGGCGCCCGACGTTTACACCGGCCTCGCCTTGATCGCGTGCGTCTTTCTGGCGGCAGCAGTTGTTGTCATGTGGACCGGAGCCTCCAAGGTAGGTAAAGACGGCACCGCCTGGGAGCTGCAGGATCGTAAGTCGATAAAGCTCCCCCTCCCCGCCAAGCCATAACCGGCC
>CAYVFW010000042.1:0-19114 GCA_964450325.1 uncultured Phycisphaeraceae bacterium
CGCCAGCCGCGGCACTAACTCCGCCCCCAGATGTTTCAAGTACGAAACGCCCTCGGTCAACCAGCGCACTTTCTGCGGATCAATATCAAAGCCGATCACGCTCAGTCCCGCATCGTGCAGCGTCCGCGCCAAAGGTAAACCAACATAACCCATCCCCACCACCGCCACTGTCGCGGCTTTCGACGCGAACTTCGCCACGAGCCCGTCTGCGAGCCCCTGAGCCGATGCCTCCGCGCCCGCCCGCGTTCCCGCTACCCAGTCTGATTCGCAACTTTCACGTTCTGTCATAGCCCCATAGCGTATCGTCTGTCATCAACCACAACGCTCCCCAGCTCATTCATACAGTCCACCGGCATGGCTCAAGCACCGCCCGATTCTCTCCTGATTCCCCCTCCCTCGCTCACGCTGAACGGCCACCTACTCGTTCAAACCCAGCCCAGCCGCGTTGCCCTCACCCCCACCCCCGGTCATATCGTAATTGAAAACGGACGGATCGCCCACATCGATCTCGCCCGCCCCTCGCCTGCCGCAGATGGCGGCGGCGACGACTTCATCATCTCCCCCGGCTTTGTTGATACCCACCTGCATCTCCCACAGTTTGACGCTATCGGCGCCGACGGCCTCGAACTGCTCGAGTGGCTTGATCAAGTAATCTTTCCCGCTGAAATCGCCTGGAATGACGTGGATTTCGCCCGCGCTATGGCCAAACGCGTGGGCCAGGAACTGCTCTCATTTGGCACCACCGCCCTCGCGGCATACGCCACCAGCAGCCACGCCTCGACTCAGGCGGCGATCATCGAACTCGGCAAGCTAGGCCTCTGCGGCCACGTCGGGCAGGTGCTCATGGATCGTAATGCACCAGATAAGTTAACTGTTCCCGCGAGCTTGGCCGTCTCGCAGGCCGCATCATTACAATCCGCCGGACGCATCGCCCCCGCGGTAACTCCTCGCTTCGCCATCTCCTGCTCCCCCGAGTTATTATCCCTCGCGGGTCGATTGGCCCGCAAAACCGGCTGGATCATCCAGACGCATCTGGCAGAAACGATCCCCGAATGTAAGCAAGTGCGCGGGCTCTTTGAGGGCTCGTCTCCCCTCTGGAGCGGGTCATACACCTCGGTCTACGCCAACGCAGGTCTGCTCACTAATCGTTCTCTGCTGGGCCACGGCATTCACCTCTCCCCCGATGAACTTACATTGGTGCGAGACGCCGGGTCGCTCATCGCCCATTGCCCCACCGCCAACCGATTCCTCAGCGCGGGCACCATGAACGCCTCACAACTTAAGCAGGCCTCTGTCGGCCTCTGCCTGGGCAGCGACATCGGCGCAGGCCCCGACCGCAGCATGGTTCGCGTGGCCCGCGCCATGATTGATGCCGCGAAGCAACTAAGCCCCTCTCACCCTCTCGCCATGGCCCAGCTTCCCAGCGCGGGCGAAGCTTGGTGGCGCATCACCGCCGAAAACGCCGCGGCGTTAGGACTCGTGGACACAGGTTCCCTCACGTTGGGCGCGTGCGCTGATCTCCTCCTACTTCGCCCGAGCAAGCCTTGGAAGTCAGCACCAGATCCCCTCGCCCGCTTGCTCTACGCCTGGGACGACCGTTGGATAAGGTCGGTCTTCGCCATGGGGCGAATCGTCTATTCAGGGGATGCCGCAGCGTCCGATATGCCGACTCGCTAATCCGCCCCGCTCTCTTCATCATTTATCGCGCGCCCGAGGAAACCCAAGGATTGCCTGCATCCTCTCGCTTGCGGGGTGCTACGGTCAGGCCAGCGGGCGACGATTTCTTCGTCCCGCCTCTTAGTTCAAGCTCCGATCACTCGCGTCTGACGTAGTGACTGGCCCTTCAGTTGTATCAGGGTACACGATTCATGAGTAACATAAGTACAACCTCATCCTTGCCAACAGATCCGACAGACCCCAGGGGCACCAGCGGGGTAGCGGGCGAGGATTCGGCTATCTTCAATAATAACTCGGCGACTTTTCTAGGTCACCCGGCCGGCCTCTTCCTCCTCTTCTTCGTGGAGATGTGGGAGCGATTCTCCTACTACGGCATGCGCGGCCTTCTCGTGCTCTATCTCACATCGCCCCTCTCGGGCATGAAGAATCTTCCTCCGGGCAAAGTCGAGGGCTTTAACCCGGGCCGTGGCCTAGACGACCCTACCGGAAATACGGCTTACGGTTGGTACACCGGCCTTGCTTACTTAACGCCCATTATCGGCGGCATGATCGCGGACAAGTTAATCGGTACTCACCGATCGATGCTTGTCGGCGGCATTCTCATTGCCCTCGGGCACATCATCTTGGGGTTTTCGGGAATGGAATCCCTCGCCCAGAGCGAAAACGGCATGGCTGTCTTCGTTTCCGGCCTCGCGCTCATCGTCATCGGCACAGGCCACTTTAAGCCCTCGGTGTCGGTCATGGTCGGCCAGTTATACGCACAGAACGATCCACGCCGCGAGACCGCCTTCGGCATCTTCTACATGGGCATCAACTTGGGTGCCATGCTTCAGACCTACATCGTCGGCACACTTGGCGAACGCTGGGGCTGGCACTGGGGCTTCTCCGCCGCGGCGGTCGGCATGATCCTCGGCCTGCTCGCTTACATGATGTTGCGCCCCGCGCTTCTCAAGGGTGTCGGGTTGCCCCGCGACGGCAAAGGATCGCTCGCTCCCATCTTCCTTCCGATCGGTGTCATCCTCGCAGCAAGTGTCGGGCTAGCCTACAAGTTAAACTGGCTGGGCAAGATTGATACCTTTATCTCACAGCCCGCGGTCTTCATTCCGATCGTCCTCGCCGCAGTCGCGTGGGTTGTCTACTTCGTACTTGTTAAGAATCGCCCAGAGGATCGCGGTCCGGTCATCTCAATCTTCATCTTCATGCTCTTTAATGCTATTTTCTGGCTCTCCTTTGAGCAGGCCGGATCGAGCATCAACCTATTCACCGACTCCTATGTCGACCGCAACATCGGTTCACAGGAAGTCCCAACCACTTGGTTCCAGTCGATCAACCCCTGGTGCATTATTCTGCTCGCACCGATCTTCGGCCTGCTCTGGACAACCTTGGCCCGCCGCAATAAGAATATAAGTCAACCCACGAAGATAAGTATTGGCCTGATCCTCGTGGGGCTGGGTTACTTCTTCATGGTCATGGCGGGCCTGCAGGCCAAGGATTATAATCCCGATGCAAAGACGGGGGCACAGGCGGCGATGTGGCTCATCTTCGCCACATATTTCGTCCACACCCTCGGTGAGATTGTTCTCTCGCCCACCGGCCTCTCGTACGTCACCAAGGCAGCACCCAAGGAGCACACCTCGCTCCTCATGGGCGTCTGGTTTATCTCCAGCTTCATTGCCAACCTCGGCGCTGGCAAGGTTGCAGCTCAGGTAGAACCAATCCTGCAGGGTAAGACAAGCCTCCCTTGGCACCTTTCGGGCGATGCCTCCAAACCCAACAGCCACGCCGACTTCTTCCTACTCTTCCTGGTAACATCCATCGCAGCGGGGCTGCTCGTGCTTATCTTCGTTCCACTGCTTAAGAAGTTGATGCGAAACCCTAACGATTGACCTGGTCATTCGCAGAAGTTGGCATCTAAATACCACCCTCTCTCTTTCGGACACCAACCCTTGTCCACCCAATGGTCTGCTCTCGTCGAGCTTTCGCCCGGCTCGATCGATCTAATCGGTGATGTCCACGGCGAACTCCTCCCACTGATCGAGCTTCTTCGATTGCTCGGTTACGTTCATATCGATCCCGCAGATGGCCAGTCCCCCTCGCACCCGCAGCAGCGACGGCTGCTCTTCCTCGGAGATTATATTGATCGTGGGCCAGATAGCCCGGGTGTCGTTCGTCTGGTTCAGCATCTTGTAGATTCTGGCATCGCGCTCGCCCTGATGGGTAACCACGACCTTAACGCGGCGGAGGGCCGCCGCAAGAGAGAGAACGCCTGGCTCTTCGGTCATAAGCCCCTCCATGCGGCCGAACGTGCTGTTGCAAATCAGGGTGAGCGCGATCGCATCATCGCCTTCCTCCGTACCCTCCCGCTCGCCGCGGCACGCGCTGATCTCCGCGCGGTCCATGCCTGCTGGGACGATGCAAGCATCGCCGCCCTCGCCACCTGCGGCGATCCGGTGCTGGGAATCGAAGGGTTCCGCCAGGTCCTAACGCTGCGCCACGGCGATGAGGATTCCACTCCCATCGCGGCGTTGCTCCACCAGAACGAAAACCCGCTAAAGGTAATTACATCCGGGCCCGAGATGGCCGCGCCCGCCCCCTTCTTCGCCGGCGGCCGCATGCGATCCGAAGCTCGCCGGGCCTGGTGGAACGATTATGATGCTAATATAATGGTCGTCTTCGGCCACTATTGGCGCATCCCCTCGCCCACACTTCAGAAGAACGACGGCCTCTTCCCCGCCGGTCCCCTCAACGCGACTCTGGGTAGTGGAAATGCCATGTGCATCGACTATTCGGTAGGCTCACGCGCCTCCGAGCGATTGATCTGCACCCCGCCAGACAAGATCACTGGCCGCCTCGCCGCCCTCCGCTGGCCGCAGCGCGAGCTCGTCTTCGATAACGGCGAACGCATGGGTCTGCTGAGCCCGCAATCGTAACCATTATCAGTGATATCGCCAAGCTCACCTGGTCGCACCAAGCCGCCAACCACATGCCAACTAATATAACTTCTTAACTTCGACACCAGGGTAAAAGTCCTCGACCATACTCCGCCAATCCTTACCAGCATCCCCCATCCCCTTGGCGCACCACTGGCACATCCCCACGCCATGGCCAAACCCCCGGCCAACGAATCGCACGTCGGTGGCAACCACCGTAACCTCAATATCCCCGCTGCTCACCCGATTCTCTCGCGTGATCGGCGCGAGGCCCTGCACCGGCCAGTTGCACGCCTCGCGCAGCTCTTCGGGCGCTACGGTGTATTCTCGCTCGTTATCACTTACGATCGTGTATTGCGTTGGCCGGCCCGCCTCATTGCGCTCCGCCACCTCGATGCGCCGGAGTTTAGTAATGTTCGCAAGATCGCTGCCCTTGCCCCGGCCCCACGCCCTGAGCCGCTTATTAATTTCATCGCTCTTGCGCGTCAGCGTCCAACGATATTGCGGAGCACGCTGGCAATAAGCAACCCGCTCGCCCCCTTGTAATGACTCGACCGTGTTAAACGGCGGGGGCGTCTTGCTCGTCCACGCAGTCTTCGCCGAGGCACTCCTCCCACCGCACTGGCTCGAAAAATAAGCCCGAATCAAATCCCCCCGCTCCGACAAAACCCACCCTCGCGTCGCGCGGACGGCTTCCACACCCTCAACGTGCGAGCCCGTGCCACCAAACACCTGATCAGCAGTGGTATCCTCCACATCTATCAGCTTGCCCGTCGCCCGCGCCCGCGAGCGTTCCTGCAACGCATACGTCCGGGAGGCCACCGCCTGGGCGGCAAAAGTCTGCCGCGGCCACGCCTTGGGCAACTCCTTGGCCAGCACACCCGGCAAGTAAGACTCAATCGGCATCGTAACTATAATATCCATCCGGTCCGCGTTCTCGCTCCACAGCGGACGTAATGTTAAATAGCCCGGCAGCAACCGTTCGTCCATGCGGATAGATTCAGGAGCGTGCCCCGTGCCTCCCGCCCCGTCACCGGCGTGTACTTCGATGTCTACGCCAAAGCCCCACTCCCGCCTCACACCGTCCCCGCTGATGGTCGTGACCCCCTTCGCGCTGCTCGATACAGCGACAGGCCCCTTGAGCGTAACCGGCTGCGCCGCCGAACCCGCGCTCGAAGCGCTGCGCACCAGAAAACGCTCCGGCCCCGCGAGCGTGTGCCCTTGGCTCTGCCTGGCGATTCTCACTCGTATATCCGGTTCCTTGCGGATGCGATCAACCTCGCCCGGCCCGCTCGGCCCCGGCGTGATCGCGTCGATGGTGTCGTTCACCGTCGTTTTGACAGTCTGACACCCAATATTAATCATAACAGATGCAGCCAGCGTCGCAATCGCCCCGCACATCAGCCGCCGCGCACACACAACCCGCTTCGCCCGCGCGACAGTGTACCGTAACTTAAGCAAAATAGCATCAGACATCAGGCTTACTCCATCAAGCCAATCACTTACATCACGCACGCCGCTTGCGCTGGGCCCCCGCCGTGCCCATCGTAACCCTTTTCGATAAACGGATGCAAGCCCGCAATGCGCCCGGCCCCGCCCCCGGCATCCATGCCTTGGGCAAACCAGCACGCAACAGTAGTCTTTCCCGGCCTGATCACCTTTTTTTTCCGTCCTTTCCCCACCTCTTCACCTCAGTCCGCGGGCCCCCTCAAGCTGCCGAGGGAATTGCCGCGCCAGCCGCAGCCCACTTGAACTCGCTCTCGCGCGACGTAAACTAGGGCATGGCCGCGCCACACTCAACCAACCTCCTCTCCTGCCCCCTCGCTAACCCACGCCGCACCGTTGCTGCCCTTCACCCCATGACATCCCGTGCTCGCCCTTCCGTCGCCAGCCTCTCCTCCCTCTTGCTCTTGGGTTTGTGCACGCTCCACTCTCCCATTGGCTGCGCCGGCACGACACCTCCCCCAGAAGTCGTCGAAGAGGCTTACGCAGGCCCGCCTATCTCGATCGAAGGTCAATCAGGCAGCCATGTCGTAATCGCCGAGTCTCCCTCCCCAGGCTGGAGCTTTAAACTTGACCGCCTCTTCGAAGGCTATCGCCATCAAGGTGCTTATGTTTCGCTCACCCGCCCCAATCCCGCCTTCTCCTATCCGCAGGTGGTCGTCCAACAACGCCTCGCAACCGCCGTGCTAAAGGGCGAACCCATCAAAGTTTACGTCCGAATCGTAGATTTTCAGGGTGAATCCAGCACCGGCGATGGCTACGTGCTCGCCGCACAGGCCGCTATCCCAGGCACCACCCCCGTCCCTACACCCACCCCCGTTAAACTGAAGTAATCGCACCCAGGAGGGTCATCCGATGGACGCAGATTCGGCCGGGCTCTCGCCCCCCTTGCGGGCACTTCTACACCTCTCCTTCGCCACAGGTCTCGGCCCTGTCCTAATCACTCGCCTGATCGATCGGTTTGGCGGCGATGCAACCGCGGCGGTCCACGCTTCGGTAGATCAACTCCGCAGCATCCACGGAATCGGCGAGTTAAAGGGCCACCGCATCGCCGCGAGCCTTGCGGAAGCCGGGAAAAAAGCCACCGAACAGGCCCTGCTCGCCCGTGAACATAATATTACGATTCTCGCCAAAGGCCAACCGGGATATCCCGACCACCTGGCCGTACTCCCGGATTCGCCAACAATCCTCTACGTCCGTGGAACTTTACATTCACTTGAAGAAGATCGCTTTCCTGTCGCCATCGTTGGCTCGCGCCAATGTACCGCCTATGGCCTTGAGCAGGCCCAGTTCTTCGGCTCCTCACTCGCCCGCGCCGGCCTCACCATCGTCTCCGGCGGTGCACGCGGCATCGACAGCGCGGCCCACCGCGGTGCCCTCGCCGCAGGCGGACGGACAATCGCCGTCCTCGGCTGCGGCTTGCTTCACGTCTACCCCCCGGAAAATGCCGACCTCTTCAATCAGATCGCAACGCAAGGCGCGGTCGTCTCTGAACTCCCGCTAGATTGCGCGCCTCAGGCCGAGAACTTCCCCGCGCGCAACCGCATCATCTCTGGCATGAGCCTCGGAACCCTCGTAATCGAAGCTGGAGAACAATCGGGAGCACTCATTACCGCGAGAGTCGCCACCGAAGAACACGGCCGCGAAGTCTTCGCTCTGCCCGGTCGCGTTGACTCCCCCGCCAGCCGCGGCACGCTCTCTCTTCTCAAACGAGGCGGCGCACACCTGGTGACCGAACCCGCAGATATAATTAACGGGCTCGAACAGACCGCCCACCATGTTCATCGAGGCTCCTTCGCCGCTCGCTTTCCGGCCCAGCCTGCCTCCCTCTTCGCCGAGGCCCAAGAGCAGCCGACTACCGAGCAAGAGAAGACCTTTTTAGGCCTCTCTGACATTCAGAAGGCAATTCTGCTGCCCCTTGAACCCTCCGGCCTCACCTTTGATCAGTTGCACGAGGCCACAGGCATCGAGGTCGTTGCTCTCCGCCGAGAACTTTCGCTCCTAGAACTGAACCGTCGGATTGGACGGCAGGGAAGCACCTTCGTCACCCTAAAACGCAGGTTATAGGACTCTCTCACCATGTTTGGATGATGCATACCAGAAATCCATACAGAATCTTGACATTGCGCTTGACGTGCGGGCCTTAGTCTGCTATCTTGTACCGAACATTCCAAACCTCCAAGGCGTACGTTTGGTAATGTAGTAGAAGAAGCGATGGGCTGGTGCCCATGTGATCGCCTTTGATCGCCACCGCGTTTGGCCTAATGTGAGGATTTTACAATGAACTTAACCCCCAAGCAACTCCGCATTCTCCAGCTCATCCGCGATTGGCGAGTCCGCCGTGGCTACTCCCCCACCATGCAAGAACTCGCCGACGAGATCGGCGTCAGTAAAGTTACGGTCTTTGAACACGTGGAGGCGCTCATCAAAAAGGGTGCTCTCATCCGCGAAGCGAATAAAGCTCGCTCACTTTCGATAGCGGAAGGCGTTGCCGTGCCCGACGAATCTCGTCCCCTCCGCTTCCCGCTCGTCGGAAAGATCGCCGCAGGAAATCCGATCGAGAAAGTTTCCGCCGAAGACGAGGTGGATCTTGCCGATCTTCTGGTACCCAAGTCCGACCGGCAGAACTCGACCTTCGCTCTTAAGGTCGAGGGCGATTCAATGCGCGATGAAGGCATCCTCGACGGAGATTATGTTCTCATCGAGCGAACGCCTGTTGCCCAAAACGGCGACCGCGTAGTCGCGCTCCTTCCAGACGGTTCGACGACCCTCAAAACCTTTTTCAAGGAAGAAGATCACATCCGCCTTCAACCGGCCAACCCCCAGTTCGAAGCGATCAAAGTTAAGTTTTGCCAGGTCCAGGGAATCGTCAAGGGTGTCGTTCGTCGGTACGGACGGTAACGAAGACGGTCAGGCGGCAACATAACAGACAGCAAAATGACAGAATCGATAGCGAGGGCGGGGCGAGCCGCAAAGATTCGCCCTGCTCCTAAAAAACCGCGGACGCTCAAGCGCTGTGTTAATTTTTTTAGTAACTGAAAGTGAACGAGCGACCACGCCCTCTCGTTACGCCGCGATGCGCGCGGGCGCAGCGTGGACAAGTGCGAGCAGCCGATCAACCCATTTATCAAAGTTGCCGCAGAAATCGCTCTTTTGTATGAAAAACGTCGCGCCCGCATTGATCGCTGCCTGCTGAACTTTCGGATCGCTCGTCGCCGACAACATCACGCAGAGAATGTGTCGGCTCAACGGATTGGCGCGAATCTGCTCGACAACCTCAATCCCCGAAATGCCCGGCAGATTCAAGTCGCACAACACTAGTTGAGGCCGAGTCGCCTCGTCCCTTCCGCTGATGCTGTCAAGTGCTTCTTCGCCCGTAACGCAGAACGTTAGTGCGAACTCTCGCCTTTTATCGAACACAAATCCCAACAATCTCGCGGCGAGAGGGTCATCCTCTACCGCAAGTACACGAATTGCCGCACCCGCTACTTTCGGTGTATCCAGCGACCCGACCCGAACGCAGTTGCGGCCAGCCTGCTTTGCAGCATAAACCCCAAGGTCGGCGGCGTGTACGAGTTGTTCGTGATTGGTAAAGCTGGTTTCTGACCCCGCGTGGTGCGTTGCCACTCCAAGGCTGATGGTCACCGGCAATGATAACTTAGTTGTGCCGTCAATCGTAATGTCAAATGGTGCTACAGCAATCCGCCGCCGCAGTAACTCCGCAACTTTCGATCCCCGTGCGGCGTCCGCCCCCGGCACAATAATGGCGAACTCTTCGCCCCCGTACCGACAGACGATTCCAACCCCGATCAGCGCGTCGCCCAACCGCTTCGCCAGTTCAATCAATACCGCGTCGCCCGCCTGGTGGCCGTGCGTATCGTTTACACTTTTGAACTTATCGGCATCGCTAAACAAGACGGTAAGCGGACTTTTGTTCTTCGTCGCCTCATCAAACGCCGCAAGCAGTTCGCGATCAAAGTGCGACCGGTTGAACGCGCCTGTCAGCGCGTCGGTCGCATTTTTTCGTTCCAGGTTCTCATTCCGTTGACGCAGCTCTACCGCCTCTCGCTCTATCTCTTGCTGGGTGGCGATCATCGCCTCGTGCGCCATCGACATAATCCGCGAGGTGTCGGCCGATTCCCCCGTCTTGAGCTCCATCGATTGGCTTAACTGGTTCGCCGCCTCGTTGATCTGAATGAGCAGTTCTCGCGCCGCCGTCGCGTCAAGCCCATGATCCTGACGCATCCGCACCACAAAGTTTCCAAGCTTTCGTTTATCCGGCTCCGGGGCGTTGAGCACCGCCGCGGCGGCGATCCCCCCAGTCACACACTTGAGCAACGGCGCGAACAAAGGTGAACAACCATCCGGCTGATGATGCCAGCGAATACATTCAATTATTTGAGGCGGCAGTCGCCAGCGTTCTGCGAGCAACGCCCCCACTTCCATGTGGTCGACCTGTAGATTCTTAAACTCAAACTCACTATGCCGTTCATGGTCCAAGCCAGCACCCACGAGCGCGCGGTCATACTCGCCCCGCAACGTCGCCGCGAACGCGAGCACCCCGATGTCCTGAACCATCGCCCCGATGAAGGCCTCGTCCGGATCTGCTAACTGAAAATTCTGGGCAATTAACCTGGCGCCCGCTGCACTGTGTACCGCCCGCCTCCAATACGCGAGCATATCGAACGAGCTGTCAAGCCCCGACCGCCTCGTCGATTCAACCAGCGAGAACCCCAGAACGATCGACTTTACTGTATTAAGCCCCAAAAGACTCGTCGCACGCTTAATACTGGGGCAAGGCGTAGGCAGAGCGTAAAAGCTCGAGTTAATAGTACGCAAAACTTTTGTTGTGAGCGCGGCGTCGGTCTGGATCGTCGAAGCTATTTCCTGCGCTGAGACTGAGCGCGATTGTGTTAGCTCCAGCACGCGCATAGCGACCCCCGGCAGACTCGGCAAGTTCTGGCATTGCAGCACTTTATCGATGGTGAGGTTGCTCATGGCAATATGCAAGGGAAACAGAGAATCGAGCGAGGATTTGAGTTCTAGTCCTATGAACCCAGTGCAGGCAAGTGCGAAGAGTATTTCAAGCTTTTCCAACCGTGCCAAATAGATTCACAACCAGGGGTCACTAGGCGTAAACCCTTTGATCGCAACCACTTCCAACCCGCTATCTTCGGTTGCATCCCCTGTAACCCACCGATCTCCTCGGGAGATTCTCCCCAGTTTCTTCGACCTTGGTTCCATCTGTAACTCGCATCAAACTTTGCGGCTTGGCCAGCCGCCGTCTAAGCGGTCCGTAGCACGCATTCATCAATAGAAGAGTGCATCCCCCGATGTAAGTGGTGCGAAAGGAATAGTGCCGGCTACCCGGTTTGGGAAAGTAACGCGGTCGGAGCTGATAAAAGCAACGATGGCGTTTTCCCAACGAACACTGTGATGATCCACCCGTAAGGGTGATAGCCTCAAAGTGGTCGCGCGTAAGGTAAGCCCCTCTGGTAGTACAAGGGGTCAAGAACGGATGGAACGAAAGGAAAGTCGCCGTGAAGCAGCCCGCTAACCGCCCCGAACAGATCGAACCGCTACGCCTCATTGAGGTTACTGACGCGGTCATCGCCGGATTACAAGAACTCACACGAGATAACAAACCCACACTCTACCCGCCAGAGCTCGTGGGCACGCCGATGCTTCCCTCCGCGATGGTCGGCTACACGAGGGCAGAGGTTCAGGAAGCCACCGACTTCCTAGTGCGCCTTGGCTTCATCGAAATCCCCAAGTAACTTGTTACTTATATTCAGCAATCGCGCGATGCAGGCTCAAGCATCGCTTTGCCTGCCGCTGCGGCACGCCAAAGCCATAACCGCCAGTCGTGCTCGTGCCGCGCGAGTGCAAGGTGCCTTTGTCTATATTGCCGTTCGGCCTCCGCTCGGCAGTCCGATCTCTTTACCGGAACCACATCATCCAAGCTCCAATCCCTCCAATCGCGGCGAGCGCAACGCTCGCGTAGAGAACTTTCTGCGAGGATTTTCCTCCGGTTCCCTGCGGCGGCCGCTCCATCCGCTCGATCTTGGTCTTCACAGCCCGGCTGTGTTGTAAGTCATACCCGCAACCTAGGCAAATCGCGTCGTTGAGGTTAATGACCCGCTCGCACTTTGGGCACACCTTCCCGCCCGCCATCGCCTGCGTTCGACCGCCCATGTCCAGCATCACTGAATTATCTTCCGGACCCTCAGCCCCACCCGGACCTGAGGCGGAAACCGGCTTGGCAGGATTCTTGAGTGCAAAGGCTGTCGTCTGAACTCGCTTCATGCAGTTTTCGCAGACATAACCTCCCTTGGCATCTTTGGTCCGCCGCTTGTTGGTGCAGTCGATACCGCACACCGTGCAGAGTTTGGGTTCCTGTAATGGAGGCAAGGGTTGGGTTTTGTCAGACATAGGCACATCGAGCGTTGGCCTTAACGATAGGTTCTTGACCCGTGCGAGGAGGTCCGCCTTATTCGCCCCATATCATCTCGCCGAGTGACACCGGACACCTTTCCAAAAAAACCCGACCCCTCCAACGCTCTCGTTCGCAACGTCAGGACAAAAGATCCCGGAAGTAAAAGGGCGGCCCGGATCGGGCTTTGGCTGGGGCTTCTTCTCGTCTTAGCGGTTTTCGTTTTGAATCAGTCGGGCAACTCCGCCGCGGGATTGGAACCGACCGCGCTGCAGAAACCTCCGACGACCGACCCCTTGGCCCTGGCTTCGAAGCTGGGGGTGCGGCTTGCTGCGGCGGCGCGAGAGACGGGCGGACCCGACGGCGTTGAAACTATCAGGAAAATGATCGGTAAGCAGATTCAGGATCAGGCGGTCTCGGATGTTGATCGGGCCAGGGGCGCGTTGTTGGTCGGTGAGTTTATCGGACCCAGCGAGGGACTTGCCAGGATTGATGCACTCGAGGCCGATGAGGCTTTTAAGTTAAGGACACAGGATGGATACTTATATCCGCTCGCGCCGCTGGTAAAGACTGAACTTACGTTGTTCCGCAAGGTGCTGGAGGCGACGCCTCCGGTGGCTGATGCGCTGGATGACGCCGAGGAAGCTAAATTAATTGCTGATCACGGCTGGATTGGCAAGCTGGCCCTGGCTCGCGGGCTGCCCTCTACTGATGTAAGTCGTCAGGCCGTTGAGCGTGGGTGGCAGCGGATGGTGATTGTGCTCAGCGTCCTCGGAGTCGTCGTGGGGGTCGGTAGCCTGGGAGCGGTTGGTTGCTTCATCGCCGCGTTTGTGCTGGGCGGGATCGGGAGACTCAAACCCCGGTTCGTCCGTCCTTTGCCGGGGGGTAGTGTTTACATCGAGATGTTACCGGTGTTCGTGGCTGGCTTTTTGCTGGTGAGCTTGGGCTTGCCTTTGCTGCTGGGCATCACGTTGGGTAAACCGGCCGCAGAAGACTTACGTTGGAAGCTCGCCGCTCAGTGGCTCTTGGTGCCTTTGTGCTTCTGGCCGCTCTGGCGAGGGTCGATGACGTGGCGTGACTTCGCGGAGCGCCTGGGCTGGGACAAGGGCCGGGGCGTTTTCAAGGAGATCGCCTGCGGGATCGGAGCTTATCTTGCGCTGCTCCCTATTTACGCGGTTGTAGTGCTGCTAACCGTGCTGGCGGTCAACATCAAGCAGACGATTTTGAGCGGCGGGTTGGGGGGTGGAGGTGCAAGCGGGAGCGCGCCGCAACTGCCGAGTAATCCGATCCTTGATATAATTATCAACGCGAGCACCCTGGAATTAGTTATGTTCTTTGTGCTCGCCACGTGCTGGGCACCGCTGGTAGAGGAAGCGGTCTTCCGAGGGGGAGTGTACCGACACTTACGTTCCCGCCTGCCGGTGGTCTTGTGCGCCGCGATCAGCGCGATTCTCTTTGGCGCGATGCACGGTTATGATCCCCTGCTGCTGGGGCCGGTGATCTGCCTTGGCTTTGGCTTCGCACTCGTGCGCGAGTGGCGGTCGTCGCTGATAGCTCCCATGGCGGGCCACTTCATCCATAACGCTGTAACGCTTACATTCGTCATCTCCATGCTCTCGATCATCAAAGACTGATATTGTAATATTATATATCGCCGAGCCGACTCCCCCACCACCACCACCACCAACACCAACACCTCGTGCAACCCAAGCCAAGTCAATCAGAACGAACGTTGCCCCGCGGTGCTCTGGGGAGGGCCGTTGAGGCCTTGCGCCAGGGCGGGCTGGTTATTATGCCTACGGAGACGCTCTATGGGGTTGCGGTGAACGCCGCGAACCCCGCGGCGGTGGCCCGCCTTCGCGACACCATCGTTGCTCAAGTGGGGCTGCCGCACGCTGTACCATCGTGTACCTGGCACGCCCCCAGCGGAGCGATCGTAATAGAAACGCTCGGGCTGCGATCGCCGATAGCACGCCGCGTCTTTGATCGCTTGCTCCCTGGGCCTATCCGAGTTACATTGAGCGTGCCGCGGCCCGCTTCGACAAACGCTTTAGCGCGGCTGAATGTGGCCGAAGGCGTAATTGAAACTGGTGATACCTGGTCGGTGCGGGTCCCCAGCGATCCGGACGCCGCCTCGATCTTAAACGCGGCGGACTTTCCCGTCGTAATTGAACGGATCGCCACGCTTGGCCCCGCGTTCGGCGATGGTGTCCGCCTGCCGGTTCATATCCGTGAGCTCGCTGCTAGCCTGGGAATCGACGCCGTAGTGGACTCTGGGCCGACGATTTACGGTCGCCCATCTTCGCAGATCACACTTGATACCCATTCATACCGGACGGTTCGGACGGACGCGGTAAGCGAGGACTATATTAAGAGGACAATGTCGTCCTCAATCGTTTTTGTCTGCACCGGAAACACCTGCCGAAGCCCGATGGCCGAGATGATCGCGCGCGATCTGCTCGCGGCGGAGGGCTTGGGTCCCGCCACTGTCAGCTCCGCGGGCGTCGCCGCGAGTGATGGCGCACCGATGACCGGCGAGGCGCGCGAGGCACTCGCATCATTGGGCATCGAGGCGGCGCGGCACAAAAGTAAACTCGTCGATGAGGCGATGGTGCGCGGTGCTGAACGCGTCTTTGTTATGACCAAGGCACACCTGCGGACGCTTCAGGCCTTGATATCGCCCGAGCTTTCCAAAAATGTCCAACTGCTGGACCCGGCGGGAGTAGATATCGCCGATCCCATCGGCGGACCGATCGAAGAGTACCGGCAGACGGCGCAACTGCTGCGTGCGGCGATACGGGCACGGCTGATCGAGATGAACCTAATTGATAAGTAATGGTCGGCGGGTAAGCATTCAGGCTTGGCCCAAAACCCGGTTGATGGCCTCGGTTACTCGCTCCGTCGTAATGTTAACGATAGCGCAGCGCTCCGGGTGATCGTTGGCGGAGAGATAATCCGGCAAGAGCGGGTCGGCGGTGATGATCTCATCGGGGGCGGTGGTCGGGATCAGCGTCCAGCGGTGGTCGGTGGGGCCGAAGAGTGTTACGATGGGAACTCCCAGCGCTGCGGCGATGTGCCGGGGGCCGGTGTCGTTGGTGATCATGATTTTCGCCCGGGAAACGATATATTTCAAGGTCGAGAGGGTTAAGAGCGGCGATGGGGAAGTCAGCGGCGTGGCGGGCGTAACGGGTGTAATCGGGGTCATGGGCGTGAGCAGGGGGAGCGCGACGGGCGAGGCAACGCGGCAGCACCGCACCACCTCCTGCACCACTTGCACCTCGGCGGGGGAGCCGTTGATCAGCGATATTAAATTATATTTTTGATGTAAGTAATCCGCGACCGCCGCGAACCGCTGGGGGGGCCAGCGTTTGGCGGGGTTGTTGCCACCGGGGTTCAAGACCGCGAAGGGTGTGCCGGGGGCTAGTCCGGCGAGCGTGAGCAATCGCTGACCTGATTCGACCTGGCGAGGCGAGCAGGCCAGCTCCAGTTTAACATTGGGCGCGAAGGCGAGGGGAATTGGCGTGTTGGAGAGGGCGTTGTACCGCGGCTGCTCATGGTGAAGCAGGCTCTCGGCGGCATCGTAATAATACCGACAGGCGGGAATGATCGCCCACGCACCATCGCCGCGTTGCGGGGTGATCAGCTTATCGGTGAGCAGAAAACCTCGGCCATCGCGGTTGTAACCAAGCCGCCTGGGGATGCCCGCGATGCGGGCGACGAGCGCGGTCGAGAAAGAGTTTGTAAGTAGCAGCGCGGCCTCGTACCGCCGCGGCCGCACCTTAGCCGCCATGAACTTTGGCCCGAAGACTCCGCCGCCGCGTTCGATGTGCATTTCGTCAAAGAAATCGCTCCCCTCAAGAATTTCGTCCAGACCGGGGCGGCAGAGGGCACCGATGAACGAGCCCTTGAGGTTGTCGCGGAGTAAACGGAGCGCGGGCGTGGCCATGACAACATCGCCGACCCAGTTGGGCAGTATAACCAGGAGGCGGAGCGGCTTGGGCGCGGTGGTTGGCAGAGCCAAGGATAGAACAGGGGAGCGGCTACAGCAGTCGCACGGAGGGGCGAATCCGTCCCCGATCAGCGGTGCGACCGGATTACCGACGGAGAGCTTCCTACCTATTAAGCTCCAGGGGTTCAGGAGTGGCTAAAGTCTTTCACTTACCAAGCTGCTGATGCACGCCGCACCTGCACCTCAAAGCGCAGCAGCAGCGCAGTGATCCAAGTTAACTTAACAAACCAAAGGCTATCTTTCCGTGGCCAAGCCAGCTTGCTCGGGCGACTGGCCCAGCGAGTGGGTCTGCATGGTCTGGCGCTGTCGGGCGAGCTCGGGGGGGAGCGTCGCGTACGTAAAGTCAAAGATATCAGTTACGTTGGGCTTCGCGATGGTTTCGGCTTCTCGCACCACTTGCGTCACCATTATCTTGGAAGCCTCATCAAGATCGGACTGCTTCTGATCGTTCCATAACCCCTTGGTGGTAAGGTACTTGCGCAGACGGATGACCGGGTCGCGGCCTACCCAGGCCTCCACTTCCTTAACATCGCGGTAGCGGCGAGCATCATCGGCGGTGGTGTGATCGGCAAGGCGATAAGTCACAGCTTCGATGAAGGAGGGCCCCCCACCGCCGCGTGCGCGGTCGACGGCTTCCTTGGTTGCCTTGTACACGGCGTAGAGATCGTTACCATCAATTTGGATGGTGGGCATGCCGTACGCGAGCGCCTTCTGCGCGACGGTTTCGCTGGCCATCTGGCTTTCGCGCGGCACGGAGATTGCCCAATGGTTATTCTGGCAGAAGAAGACCGTTGGCGTCTGGAAGACGCTCGCGAAGTTCATGGCTTCGTGGAAGTCGCCTTCGCTGGTAGCGCCGTCACCAAAGTAAGTAATGGCTACCGCGGGGATCTTCTGCATCTTCATGGCCCACGAGATACCAGTGGCATGGAGCATCTGGGTGCCGATGGGGATGCACAGCGGGGTCATCTTGACGCCTTCGGGAATCTGATTTCCTCGCTCGTCACCCATCCAATGCAACAAAATATAATGCATGGGCAGGCCGTGCATCCACAGCGCTGCATTTTCACGGTAACAGGGGACTAGCCAATCAACGCCGCGTTTGGCGGCGTACCCAGAGCCGATCGCCGCGGCTTCCTGGCCTTTGTTCTGCGGGTAGGTTCCCATGCGGCCCGAGCGTTGGAGCTTGAATGCCGTCTCATCGAGCGAACGGCACCGGCACATGAACTGGTACAGCTCAAGAACCTCGTCGTCGCGCAGGGTGTCTTTCGCTAGTTTCTCATCGAGCACCCCGTGCTCGTCAAGAATCGAGAGATAATCTATCTTCGCGGTGTATGCGGTGGTGATGGGCATGGTAATTAACTGCGGAAAGACTGGTTAACAATCATGGGTACGCCGAGGCTCCCAAAGGGTAGCGCAACACGTGCGGCTCTACCCGCCTGGGCTGTGACCGAGGATCGGGGGGAAAGTCGTTTGGCGTGGCGAGCTGCATTGCTCGCTTGGCAACGCAGTCGGGTCGTAAAACACTATCTTTAAGGCGGTTTGGGGCCTGCTGCGGCGGTCGGCACGGTCGCCGCGTGTGCGGGCGAAGCGGTTTGGCTGCGGGTCTGCTTACTGGGCCTTAGTGAGGGCAAGTTTTAGGTCCGCCCAGACCTTGGCCCGCACCTCATCGGTGTAGGTTCGAAGCACATAGGAGGGGTGGTAGGTGGGCATGACGCTGATAACCCGGCCATCGGGGAGGGTGATCGCGGCCCACGTGCCGCGGTACTGGCCCATTGTCTCCTGCGTTTGGAGGAGGAGCCTGGTGGCGGGCAGACCGAGCGTGACGATCACGCGCGGGCCGACGATGGCGATCTGCTCGTAAAGGTATGGCGCACTTATGTTTGATTCGGCGGGGGTGGGTGTGCGGTTGTTGGGGGGGCGGACCTTAAGCACATTGGCGATGTAGACGTCGCTGCGATTAATATTAATTGCGGCGATCATCTTGGTGAGCAGCGCGCCCGCGCGGCCGACGAAGGGCCGTCCGGATTTGTCCTCTTCTTCACCGGGCGCTTCACCGATGAACATAATCTTCGCGTTCAGATCGCCCTCGCCCCAGACGATGGTGGTGTGAGGCGTATCGAAGGCTTTGTGCGGAGCGTCGGACTCGTATTTGGCGAGCAGCGCGGCCATCGACTCGGCTCGCTGCTCGGGCGTTCGGGCCGCTGCGACCGCGGCGGGAACGGTGGCATTCCACTCAGCGCGGGGAGGGGCTGGGATTTCAACCGTAAGTAATGGCGGCTGTTGATCTTTCGCGCGTTTGGCCGCGGTGGGTCTTGAGGTGGGAAGCGCATCGTGCGACGCGGCCGATGGATGGGCTGCGGCGCGGGGCGTTGTAGCGCGCGCGTTGGCGGCTGAGTTCTTAATTAAAGTCTCCGGGCTTGCGGGGGCCTGGGCGAGAGGTTGATCGCTTACGACTTCATCGGTCACCGATTCGGCAAAGCTTACGCCGAGCACTCCTGAACGATACACGGGTAGAAAATCCACACCGAAAAGGCGTGAGGTCTGCGCGCTCTGGAGCACCAC
>CAYVFW010000043.1:0-18971 GCA_964450325.1 uncultured Phycisphaeraceae bacterium
GCGCTCGTCCCCTGCATGTTATACGAAGGGATGACCGCCTCTTTATTATTATTGCTGTAGAGTGTTGTCGCGAGCCCAAGCTGTGCCAGGTTGGCCGCGCATGTGGTGGCGCGCGCCGTCCGCCGGGCTGCGCCAAGGGCGGGCAGCAGCACCGAAACCAAAACACCGATGATCGCGATCACGATCAGCAGTTCTATAAGCGTAAATCCCCGGCGCATACTTTCTAGTGTAGCGTCCGCCGATCCGCGGCTTCTCCACAATGTCTCGCAAGCACGCTACGCGAGTTCCGCCGCTCGGTATCCGGTCGGCTCTCCAACCTTATGGATCGCCAACGTGTTGGTGCGTTTGGCTAAACCTAGGGGCCGTCCCGCCACGAGCACGATCGGATCGCCGTCTTTCACAATACCCTTCTCTCGCAACAGAACGTCCACCGCCTCGTTCCATTCGCTTAGTTTACCCGAAGCCGGGGGCGCAGCGCATACCGGAGTTACACCGCGCAGCAGCGTCATGCGACGGCACGACGCGGCGTCTGAAGAATACGCGACGATGGGAATGTGGAACCGATTCTGCGAGAGATATCGCGCCGTCCCGCCGTTCTGGCTCCAGACGACCACCGCCTTAGCCGCGATATCGTTCGCGATTTGCCATGCGCCGTGGGCGAGTGCCGCGGTTCCCCGATGGCTGGCGGCCATCCGCGTTGGGAAGCTATGCTTATATTCACCCTGGGCCATATAGGCCTCGGCAGTAATTAATATTCTGCCCATCGTCTCCACCACCGCCAGTGGGTGCTTACCGCTGGCAGTCTCGGCGCTGAGCATCACAGCATCCGCCCCGTCAATAATCGCATTCGCCACGTCGCTCGCCTCTGCGCGAGTGGGAATTACGTTCTCGATCATGGTCTCAAGCATCTGGGTCGCCACGATGCAGGGTTTGCCGTACTCGCGGCACATCTTGACAATCCGCTTCTGAACCACCGGCACAGTTGCGATGTCCATCTCGACCCCGAGATCGCCGCGGGCCACCATTATCGCGTCGGAAGCGTCGATAATCTCTTCGAGGTTCGCGACCGCCTGGGGCATCTCGATCTTTGCGATAATCGGAATCCATGGGACTGTTCCACCGCTCCCAGCGGGCATCGCCTCGATGCCCCGCCGCAACTGATGAACATCGTCAGGGTCGCGGACGAAACTCAACGCGACATAATCTAAATCATTGGCCACCGCCCACGCCGCGCACTCCCAATCGCGGGCTGTGATGGCTGGCGTTAACAGCTTGGACTGTGGAAGGTTTATTCCCTTGCTGCTGCTGATGGTACCGCCGATCACTACGCGGCAGTGCAGCTCCGCCCCGCCGCTGGCAGTTGCATCTCGAGCAATCGCCACAAGCCTCACCGCGCCGTCATTAATTAATACCTGTTGCCCCGGCTCGACCTCATTGACCAATGTTTGATACGTCACCGGCAGCACCACCTGGCCGCGTGCCTCCCCTAAACCCCCACCCGCTTCGCTGCCGGGGACACTCAGTTTACGATTAAAAGCAAAATCAATATTCTGCTTGAAGATAACATCCTGCCCGGCCACCACATCAAATGCCCCGCCCCCGCTCGCGTGCGCGCGCGTTCCAGGAATATCAGCCGGTATTTTTCCAACGCGAATCTTTGGTCCTTGCAAGTCGCCCAGACACGCGATACTCGCGCCCAGCTCGCTGGCCACTCTCCGAACCGTGCTCAGCCTGCGCGAGTGCGATTCAAGATCGCCGTGCGAAAAGTTGAATCGGAAGACGCCAACACCACTCTGAATCAACCGACGGACCATTTCCGGCGTGTCACTCGCCGGGCCGATGGTCGCCACAATCGTCGTGAGAAGGGGCCGCGAAAACCGCGGGGCCGTGGGGAGTGGAATAGTTATCGCCTCAAGCATGATTGTATTTCGACCGTAATCGCTCTCATCGTGACCAAGGACCCCGCGTCCACTAAAGTCCAACTCTTAATAACCGGCGGGTGTACCACCTTTTCGGGGGTCGCTTCCCGCCTGTACAGCATCCTTGGATCGCCGGATAATCTGAACGCTCGCAACAACTTTACGTAATGTTACATCGTGCCCCAGCGCCGTGAGATTCTTGACCAACTCAGCATTCTCAAACAGCGCGGGCTCTAGCTGTAACGTATTGGGTCGCCACTGGTGATGAAAACGCGCCGAGCTCACCGCATCATCGGCGTTCATGTCAAACAGAAGCACATTCAACGCGGCCTGAATCGTTCCGCTGATGATCCGCGGCCCTCCCGCGCCCCCGGCCATTAACACCACCCGCCCGTCTTTCACTATGAGCGTCGGCGTCATGCTTGACAGCGGCCGCTTCTTCGCGCCCGGGCGATTCCGATCGGCGTGGTCAAGCCCAAACGCATTCGCACGCCCCTTACGCGTCACAAAATCATCCATCTCATTATTCAACGGAAAACCAAATTCTTCCACGCACAGCAGCGACCCGAAGATTAGGTTTACTGTCTCGGTACACGCCACCGCACCGCCAGATTCATCCAACGCGCACAGATGGCTGGTGCCCCCATCCTCCGCCGGAGGTTCCGCTGATCCGTAAGCCGCCTCCTCAAGCGTACGATCGAGCCGAATCGCCGCCGCACGATTACTTATATATTCTTCGCTCAGCAAAGCGCGTGTGGGAAGCTTAATAAAGTTAGGGTCGGCCATCCACCTCGCCCTGTCCGCGAAGGCATGCTTGCTCGCCTCCGTGACCAAATGAATATACTCGGCCGATCCGTGGCCACTCGCGACCGCCGCAGCAAGATCTACCTTACGTTGGTCGAGCATGCCCAACACCTGCGCAAACACGATGCCCCCACTGCTGGGAGGGGGCATCGCAATTACTTCGTGACCACGGAACTGCGACCGCAGCGCCGCCCGCTCCTCAACGCGATACTCCGCCAAATCTTCGAGCGTCATCGCGCCGCCGTCGCCGCGAACCGTCTTGACAATCGCCTCCGCGATCTCGCCCTTATAAAAACCATCCGCCCCGCGCTCCGCGATAATCTTAAGTGCCTTCGCTTGCTCGGGCAGCACTAACACGTAACCTCGGCGCACCTCGCCCTTATTCAAGAACCGATTCCAAAGAAACGCGAACCGCTTGGGCCTCGCTGAATCTGCGTTAAGCCAAGGCAACACCAACTCATCATTGTGCGAGCTTTCTTCGTAATGAGCATCAACCGCAAACCCCTCCGTAGCGATCTTAATTGCAGGTGCCAGCACCTCTTCCCGCGACATAGTTCCGTACTTCTCCAGCGCGTACAGCAAGCCCGCCACCGTCCCCGGCACACACACCGCCTTACCCCCGTGCGTCGCGGCGTCTACATCCGCCCCTTGCTCGAACGAATCCTCCCGCATCGCCCCGATGCCCCACTCTCGATAGTTAATAGTTGTACACACCCCTTCAGGATGCCGATCGCTCTTCGGCAAACGGATCACCATAAAGCCTCCGCCGCCGATGCCGCACGAGTAAGGCCGCACAACGGATAACGTGAACGACGCCGCGACCGCCGCGTCCACCGCGTTACCGCCCGCTCGCAACATCGCCGCTCCCGCCTGCGACGCCAACGGATGATCCGCGGCGACCGCGGCGTGCTGATACGTGCGGGCGTTCTGTGTGCTCATATCTGGTTCTGCGAAGGCGGAGAGGACTGCGATGACTAAGGCCGCGGCGGGAAGCATGAGCGCAGGGTAGTGCCCATCGCCGTTTCTGTCAGTTCTCCCGAGCTGGCGATCACATAATTGTGGGCTGCGGCTGTCCCACGCCCACCAAGACAACGGCTTAAGTTACCGCGCACCATGAAGCGCCCGCCACTTCGTGACCGCCTCCGGCTCACGAGGATACAGGGGGACGAGTGCCGCAGGGTCAACGGGAAGATATTTCGATGTTAATGTCGCAATAGTCGCCGCGTCGAAGGCGGGCACTGAGACCGTGCCCCCCGCAGCGAGCACAGCATCAATAATCGGCCCCGGCGTGAACCGATCACCGATCAAGTGAGTCTGCCGAGGCCACTCGCCGTGGCTCACAGCCTTCAACACATCAACGATGAACATAAACCTGGCTACCGCACCACCAAAGTCTTGCGCTGAATCATTCCGCCGGTGCGTGGTGATAAACGCGCCTGCGCCTTTACTGGCGAGCACCGATGCTACGAAGAGTTTGTCCTCCGAAGCAGGATCGCGCTGGAATCTCGCCACCACCGCATCCGCCGTCGGCACGCCAACACACGATGCCCCAGTTACCTCGCAAATCATCTTCGCGACCATTACTCCCACACGTACAGCCGTGAACCCGCCCGGGCCGAGCGATACGCCGACCGACATAATATCGCGCGGGCGGACGTTGGCCTCTCGCGCCGCCGTTTCTACCGCAGACATAAGCTGATCCTGCTGGAACGCTTGCGGATCGATGTCGGCCCGGATGATAAGTGGCGAGGCCCCGGGTGCCCCGTCCGGCTCGTATATGAGAAGCGCAACTCCCGGCCGCTGGGTGCCCATAATCCACGCCGAGGGATTGGAGGTTTCGATACCCAGAATAACTCGGCGCTTGTGGCTCATAATGTTCGGGCGTTGCTAAGGCGCGTAGCGATGTAATACGACTATACCTGCCTACTGCCGCCACAGACTGATTTCACCGCGGTTCTCGTCCGCGGCTTATGAAGACCTTATGTTACGTTCAGGCCGTTGCCCTGATCTCGCAAAGCGGCCCAAATTGCCTCCGCCACACCTACCACCATCTGATCGCTATTCTAGTTTGGGTCTGGCATCACCTTGGGTGCTTGATTAGCTGGCACTTGAACCCCTGGCTTGGGTGCAGCCCCCGGTGTGGCTTCGGGTAGAGCCTCTGGCGCTGGTTCCGCGACCGGCTCCCGACCTTCCTTGGCCAAGATCTCCAAGCCACGACGCGCCAGCTCGTACAAACGAGGCTCATCCAGCGCACCCTTATCGTTATTCCACGTCATTACCAGCGTAAACCACCGACCATCATCACGATGTAATAAATAAGCTAATGTTGCGACTCCCGGCTCTGCACCGGCGAGCATCAGCGAATCCTTCCAGATCGCGCCGTCAAGAGGCGCCTCAGCTGCGGCTTGCACGGGCTGCATCGCCAAAGGCGGAACCACTTCCGGCGCCCCAGGCACAACCCCAGCAGGTAAGCTCTCTGCGGCAGGAGCATCTCCCGCGGCTGTCGCTTCGCCAGGAGCGATCGGCGGGCGAGTTGCGAGTTGAGGCTCCAAGGCACGATGCACCAAGGGTGGCTGGGGCGCCCTCCAGCATTCGGCCAGCTTTAGCTTTTTTCCTCCATCGCTCGATTCTATTAAGTAAAGCTGCGCCATCGCGTACGCCAGTTCTCGGTTCGTGGAAAACCAACCAACCTGCTGAATCGCCTTGGGCCGTTCCCAGAGTAATGAAGCACGCGCCGACAAACCCAGCACCTGTGCTCGAGTCTCCTGAGCAATACTATCGACACCCGTTCGGACCGCTCCCCGCGACTCAAGAAACGCCCGACGCTCACTGGGATCAACCTCACTTATGTACTGATCCAGCAACCCCGGCGGTGCCTTTAAATGCAGCCACTGGTACTCGCTAAACATCATAAATGGCAGCGACGCACTCGCTTCCTCCTGCCAACGTTGTACCGTCCGCTCGACAACGTTACGGCCCACCCAAGTTAAGATCGCATCGCTCGATAGCTTCTCCCCCGCCGCGGCATGAAACAACGCCTCCCCTACTGATTCTTGCGTTACTCTCTCTCCCCCGCTCACTACCTTAGTCGCAAGAATATCTCCACCCGCAGCCATCGCCTTTTCCGCAGCGGCGAGCAAAACATACACCCTCGCCACCGACGTAATATGTAGCCGCTTGCCCCCACCAAACTCGTACGAATCGGCAATACGCACGTCCCGATCCGCCCCCACCCCGCTCTCTAGAATCTCATAAGCGCCGAACCAGACCCCGCTCTGCAGGCTACCCATCTCTCCCGCCAAGTCCTCCCAGACTCCCATGTCCGAATCTGATTCGTCCTGACCCGAAAGCCCGGCGGCAAACGTAAGTCCGGCAATCAGGCCGGTCTCTTCGTCCACTAGCAAAAGCAAACTTAGATAGCGCTCCGTAGCTTCGACCCCGACGATGCAGGTCATCGCGTCGCGCCGCGCGTTGAGGTCTGGCTCTACGAGCATCACTTCATCGCCGCCGAAAGCCCTCTCTCGCAGCGATGATAATAACTCCTGGACTTCCTTCACCGTGAACTGTTCCAAAAACCGCTTCGTGAACCGCCCCTCCGCGTCCGGCGCGGCACCCTTGTTCACACACTGCAAGACCCACGTAAGCTGCTTACCCACGGGAGTCAAAGGGATGGCGTACGGATCAATATTCTCGGGCGGCTCCTTATACCCGTGTGCAGATAAACTCGCTCGCTCCAGCGGATATGCGCTTGCGGCTTGATGGAAGCCCGACAAAAGCAGCAAGACCAGCAGCGTCCTATAAATTTGCATCGCTCGCCCCTCTCTGAGCAACCAGACCCTGGAAATTACCGCGCTCAAGCTCAGCATTGCCACCAGAAAGGTTATGCGGGCCACGCTCCGTTTGGCGAGAGGCCCCAGCATCTCATCCTTTAGCCCCGCAGCGCTAGAAAACCTGTGTATTAGGTCATCAGTCGAGCACTTGACGGCACGGCGAGCTGCGCAGTGCACTACCCTTTGTGTAACGGATTGAACGTCAGGCAGAATAACAGCGGACTGGATCAGGCCTCTCCCTAAAGTCATTGGTACCGTGAAATCTCGGCACTGCCAACGAGATGCCCTCGCTTACAAACAGAAAGAGCTCTATGAAACTAACTCCCCGCCACACCCTGCGCTCCTCTGCCCCCCGCGTACGAGCTCTCTCACTGCTTGCCGCCGCGGCGAGCTCCTTTGTTTTTCCCTTGCTCGCCGCGGCCCAGCCTTACGACTGCGTAATCGTGCCCGCGCAGAGCAACGTCTCAGCTTCGCTTACGTTTTCCACGACCTTAGTCGGCACGCTCATCGGAACCTACACCGCAGCAAATCTCACAGGCTCACGCACCAAGGGTGGTCTGTTCGGCTCATTTGGCAGCACCGAGAACGTCGCCATTCCAATATCAATCGCCGCGGGTATTAACAATACCCCCGTGACCACCGCCTTGACGGGCGATTTCCTGCTCTCGTTAGATCTCGATGGACTTACGGCATCGATCTCGGGCTATTCAACAAGTCTTTTCTCTACCAGCCCCCTGGTTATCCCCGTCACCGCGAACATCACGATTCCCTCATTCCGCACCCGTAACCCCACCTCCGCGTATATCGCGGCCACCGTGCCGGTGCCGCTCGGAAATGCTAATATTACGTTGTTCCGCGCCACTCAGGACGGTTCCGCCTCCGGCAGCTTAACATTCATCAGCGCCACCGAGTACGATGTTATTATCCCTATCAGCGTGCTCTACACGCTACAGGGCGATGTCGCGGGCTCACCTATCGACAGCGTGGGAACCACACCCTCCCCCGCACTCTTTACCGGAAGAGTTACGATCACACCTTCGGGTATCCAGGTCCGCTCTACCGGGGCCATTTCGTTCTCTGATGATCAGATGCCCAACACCGTGCTGCCACAGGTAGCGTTCGACCTTCCGACCATTCTCCCGCCCGGCCTCATTGTGCCCGTGTTGCTGGACCTATCGCTCACCCGGGCCCAGTCAGCGCTTTCAGGCACCCAGACTTTCTTTGCGCTAGGCACCGCCCCCGCCTGCTTCGCCGACTTTAACGCCGACGGCGGCGTGGACGGCGCCGACGTCGATAACTTCTTTGATGTCTGGGTCACCGGCAACACCGCGGCGGATGTCAATCAGGACGGCGGAGTAGACGGCGCGGATGTGGATCTCTTCTTCGTTCAGTGGTCCGCGGGTGGATGCTAAGCTAATCGGCGATACTAAGTTACGCAGAGCCACGGTTACAAGAAGTCAAGGTCACAGCGACTCAAGCGGGGCTCGCCACCCGCGAACATTTATGTAGTCAAATGAAAGTCTGACCGCCTTATAAAGCCCGCCGCGCGGGCTTTTTTTGTGCAATCGGTTAGCACTCATTAACACAGTTGTGCCCGTCGCTTCGCTCACAAACTACCCCGGGACCTCACCTTCGCACCAACCGCCTTATCGGTCATCCCCGCCCCGCAGCGGCTTGCTCAACCGCCAGAACCATTATATTACGTTACCCGCAATGTAACACATCCAGACACAGCCCTACACCTCTTCGGGCCGCATCATCGGGAACAGCACCACATCGCGGATCGTCCGCTGGTCCGCCAGGATCATCACCAGCCGATCAACGCCCAGGCCCATCCCGCCAGCCGGCGGCATTCCCACCTTCAGGGCGCGAATAAAATCGTGATCAAACGTGCGGAATGTTGATTCCTCCGCACTCTTCTCAGCGTCCAACCCCTTGAGCTGTTCTCTAAACTTTTGTTCCTGAACATCCGGATCGTTCAGCTCGGTGTAATGAGGTGCGATCTCCATGCCCGCGATGTAAAGGTCGGCGCGATCCGCCAGAGTCGGGTCCGCCACATTCGGGCGAGTCAGCGGGCTGATCGCCGCAGGATAGTGCGTGATGAACGTCGGCACGCTGTGGTCCACGCGCGCTTCGCCCCCATACCGCTTATCTTCAAACAGCTCGTTGATCAGTAACGCGGGGTCCATCGCATCCACCGCCACGCGCAGCGCCTCACTCCGCATAGACTTTAACTTCGCCCTTGCCGCGGCGTGGTCCGTCATCGCAAAACCATAAGCTTGAGAGAAGAGTTCGCCGTACGTCACTCGCGCAAAAGGCTTGCTGTAGTTGATCTGCAAATCCCCGAATGGCAGCACGACATCCCCCACAACTCCCGGCTGCGTCAGCCCTCTCACCATCGTCGCCGCGTCGCGGATACAAGATTCGGTGAGCTCCATCACCGTCTCTACATCGCCGAAAGCGTGATAAGCTTCCAGCATTGTAAACTCCGGGTTATGAAACTTATCCAGCCCCTCGTTGCGAAAGTTACGATTCACCTCAAACACCCGGGGCATCCCGCCCACCAGCAGACGCTTAAGATAAAGCTCCGGGGCGATCCGCAAAAATAAACCGATGTCCAGCGCGTTCATGTGCGTTACAAACGGCCGCGCCGCCGCGCCGCCCGCGAGCGTTTGAAGCATCGGAGTTTCAACCTCGATGTACCCCCGATCGCTCAGAAATCGGCGAACGCCAGCTACGATCCTGGAACGTAATAATAATACATTCAGCGTCTGCGGGTTGGCCCACATATCAACATACCGCTGGCGGTACCGAAGTTCCACATCCAGCAACCCCGCATGCTTCTCCGGCGGTGTTACTAAACACTTGGAAGCCGCAACCAAACGAGACGCCCAGATCGTAACCTCGCCGGTCTTGGTCTTCATCACCGGTCCTTCAGCCACCACGATGTCTCCCAGATCCGTGAGTTTGGCAAGATCAAACCCGGGGGCTTGACAGTCCCGCTGACTCACAGCCACCTGCACATCGCCTTCATGATCGCGAAGCTGCATCCAGATCAGCTTACCATTATCGCGCAACAGCATCACCCGCCCAGCCACTTTTACAACAGCCCGACGGTCAACATAACCCGGCTGCTTGGAATTCGCGTTATGTTCGTCGTTGGCCGCCGCAGAGAACAACTCTCGCGCGCTCTGACTCGTGACAACCCCATCCTCTCGGGTCCCGTACGCGGCGATACCCGCTAAGCCGCCCGCCGCATCGCGGTTTACTCGTCGCTGCTGCTCAAGTTTGTGGTGATCCACCGCGGCAGGTGCATCAAGTGCAGGGTCGGGCTTTGCTGAAGAGGGCGGCGGATTGTGGGCAGAGTGTTGAGCTTCGGACATTCTGTGCAACAGTAAGAGCAATAAACGCGGCGGGTCGGCCCGTGTTGCCACCTACGTTCGTTGAAGCCAATCGCTCTTCTTAGCATTTGAAGTGTTAATGAACATTCTCTCAGACTGAATGCGATTTTTCAATCGGCTTAACGTATTTATGCCTTGACGCCGATTCGTTACGACCTCGTTGCCAATGATTCAGAAGACGCCCCGACCTCACGGGCCTTGGGCCCGGGCGCCCGCCAAAGTTATCTCTGCCCAACCGCCATCATGCTCGCCGAAATAGCAACCAACGCCGTCCCCACCTTTCCTCCCTTTGCCTCTGTGCTCACACCGGCCAACTTACTTGCACTGTTTACGCTTACGGCGATGGAAGTGGTGCTGGGGATTGATAACATCGTGTTCATCGCGATCATCGCGGGCAAGCTCCCCGAGAACCAGCGAGAGAAGGCCCGCATCATCGGCCTATCGCTCGCCCTCGTCACTCGTTTGCTCCTGCTACTTACAGTTACAGTTATCATGGGCCTGGCGACCACCCCGCTCTTCAAACTGCCCTTCTCGGGCGATTCTGGAGCCGCCAACCCGGAGAGCATCAACACCGTGACCGGCAAGGACCTCATCCTCCTGCTGGGCGGCCTCTTCCTCATCTTCAAAGCCACTCGCGAGATGCATCATAATATCGAAGGCGATAAGAATACCGACGGTAAAAAAGCCCCAACCTCGTTCGTTAAGACCATCGGCATGATCCTGGTGATTGACCTGGTCTTCTCCATTGATAGCGTAGTGACCGCCGTGGGTATGGCCCAGAACCTGTGGGTGATGATCGCCGCCGTGATCATCTCGGTGATTGTAATGTTAGCTTTCTCCGGCTTCATCACGCGGTTCATTGACCGCCACCCAACCCTCAAAATGCTCGCGCTCGCGTTCCTGCTGCTCATCGGGGTCATGCTCACCGCCGAGAGCGTTGGGCAGCACATCAGCAAAGGTTATATCTACTTCGCCATGGCCTTCTCCGTGGGCGTTGAAATGCTAAATATGGGCACCCGCAAGAAGGTCGCTCCGGTCGCCGAGTAGCCAGCGCGGACGCTTCATGCTGTCCCGACAGCCCTCCTCCGCCCGTCAACCTCGCACAACCTCAAAGCGCACCGCGACCACGCCGCGCCGCATCACGCGGCAAAAGCGAGCATACGTCACGCGCACGTCAAACTCACTTCAAACTCACGTCAAACTCACGTCACGCGCACCTCACGCGCCCATCACGCGCCCATCGCGCATCCGCCCCACGCTCACCCCGCGCGCACAGAACCCCTCCCGCGCGCAGCACCCGACCACCGCAGCACAGCAAAACAAAACTATTGAGTCAAGCGCAGTAGACAGCTATGGCCCGCGATCAAAGATCCCCGCAAGCACTCACTCGTCCCCGGCCTTGCCGATCTGCCATTCTTCCAGATCAATCGGCGCCTGACGACCGAAGATGGTAACCAAGACACGCACGATCCCCTTATCGGGAAAGACCTCGTCGATCGTGCCTTCGTACGTGGCGAACGCACCTTCCTTAATCACGACGTGCTCGCCCTTATTGAAGACCAGCTTCACCGAAGGCTCATCCTCGGGCTTACGGCTATCAATTAACATCTTCTCGATCTCGTGCGTCTTCATCGCCGTGGGCCGCCCCGCGGTACCCACAAAGTCACCCACGCCCGTGGTCTCTTTGATGAGGAAGAAGACATCCTGCGGAATCCGGCCGTCGGGCTCCAGCTTCATCTCGACGAAAACATAACCAGGATAAAGCTTGGTCTCCGTAATTTTAACCTTGCCCGCCTTCGCGGTCTTGGTCTTCTCAGTGGGCACCACGATCCGGCTCACCAGGTGCGCCATGTTCTCGATCTTAATTTTTCTAAGCAGGGTGTTCTGCACGCTGCTCTCTTTGTTGCTGGCCACCCGCAGCACGAACCAGTTCATGCCCTCAGTGAACATCGATTCGTCAGCCCGCAGCAAGCCCGTTCGCTCTGAAGGGCCGATCTGCTTGCGCTCATCACTTGCCTCGTCACGATACTCGTCGGTTGAGTTCACTGCCATAACCACGCCCTTTCCTATGAAAAACGCCGCGGATCACCGCGGCGTTGATGTTACTTAACACGACGCCCCACCCCATCATCCCACCACACCACTGAAATTGCCCACCTGCTCGTCAAACCAGCCCGGCCAGTCCCCTTACCGCTTAAGAATCCCGATGAACTCCATGAACGATGAGAAGCCGAAGTCAGCGATGAAAATGTAACCTGCAATCAAGAAAGTCGCGCAGATCACCACGATCGTTGAATCCACTATAATCTGCCGCGTTGACCAATTAACCTTCTTCATCTCCGCATCGGTCTCGACGAGGAAATCTACCGTGGACGGCCGTGTACCGATGTAACGATACAAGAAAAGCCCACCCAGCAGCACGATCAGCCCCGCCACGCCACCCTGCAAATAGGCCCGCGGGAACAGGTAACGCGGCTGGCGATCTATGACCGTCCCCTCAAACGTCGGGGCCGCCACGTCGCCAATCCTCACGCGGTCCACATCAAGGGTGACCTTGCCCGGGAGCATCACAACATCCTTGAAAACTGCCGCGGCGGACTTCTTATCATCCTGCAACAGAAACACATCGGTCGCGGCCGCGCCGACCTTCTCGCGACCCTTGTACAGGTCAACCGCAGCGCCCGAACTCAGCGTTCCGGTCACCCGATCCAAAGGCATCATGTATCCCGTTATGGGGATGCTCACCGCCGCGAGGCGAGAATAAGCCCACACCGCACAAAAGAGGATGATCATGCCGACGCAGATCGCCGTCAGCACGCGTACCCAATACCCCTGACCGAACTTATAGATGCCAAACCCCTGGGTGCGAGGAGGATCCTGCGAAACACGGCGGGAGGGAATTGAACCCGCAACCTGCGGATTTGGAATCCGCTGCTCTGCCAATTGAGCTACCGCCGTATCAGACTTCGTTATGTCGCCGTTATTTCCAGCCACTTGTTTTCTTCTATTTCCAAGGTAACCAAACCGCACCACCGTGAACGCCGCGGTCAACCCACCTGGCACGCCTCACCCCTCGCGGTTGGTATCTAAAGCCAACCCGGCATCCGCTCTTCCGAACCCAATAGCCCCAAGCCCGCAAAGCGAGCCAGAGTCAAGCTCAGCGATCGGACAGACTCAGCCGCGCCAGGCACCACTTACTTACGCTTGACCTTGTGCAGCGTGTGCTTACGCATGCGCGGGCAATACTTGCTCAAACCTTCTTTAAGGCCTTCAGGCATGCCGCCCTTGGTGTTCACGCTCGTGCGATAGTTCAAATCGCCCGTCTCGGTGCATTGTAACCAAAGGAACTCACGTGCCGCGGATTTCTTCTTTGCCATGACAGAAACTCACCTTTCAAACTCAACGCGGCACTCAACCGCTGCTCATGAACCGCCACAACATAATCGCGACCAACGCCGCCGTTGCCGATTGTCAGGCAGACACCACCCCCGAACCGTTACGCCACCTCTACCGAGCCATCCAGAGACACCTAATCCGACCCCAGCGACCCGGCAGCGACGCTCAAACGTGATTCGAGCCCACCCAAACGAACACCGTTATCAGATGCCAACGCCCGAGTCAATAGACCCGGGCGAAGAATCAAGTATAGGCGACCGAAGGAACGGTCAAGAGCCCCTAGAGCTGACTGGAATCGCCGTTTCCGTCCGAATTGGTAGGCCCACCCCTCCTCCTCCCTACCGAAACGGGATATCCACGCTGAACGTAAACAGCCGCGTCTCATCCGTCTCTTCCTTGAGAAGCGGGATACCAAAATCAAAGGCAAGGGGAGCCGGGCTGAGGCGTTCAATATAAATTCGGAAACCAAAGCCAGCCGAGACACGGTATTTCTCGATTGAAAGGTCATCGTCCACCGTGCCCGTGTCTATAAAAAGCACGCCCGCGAGCAGATCGTCGTACAGCGGGTGCCGTAGCTCAGCACCCGCAAAGAAACTAAACGTGCCGCCCACCGGTTCATCGGTGATCCCACCCGCGCGGTTGATACCAACCGGCGACACGCCGCGAAAGTCAAAGGCGCGAAAGTTCTGGCCGCCCAGAAAGTATTGCTCGTAAAAAGGCACTTCTTCCGAGTCCTGCAAGATATGAGCCGCTTTGGTCGTAAGCTGCAGCACAGTCTTACGACCCAGCACATCCTCCGCCAGACTGGCGTACACGGAATACTCGCCGCGAATAGATGTAAAGCTGTAATCCCCGCCAACCTGCTCAACTCCAAATTCGGTCCGGCTGCCCTTGCTGGGTCGGGTAAAGTCGTCGGTGCTTGAACGAACAAGGTTCAGCCCAAGCCCATAAATGAGACTGGCTTCGGCCACTTCAAAGTATTCTGTCGGCGCATCGGAATCGATGTTTGAAAGTTCAACGCTCTCGATGCGGAGCGGAACGCTGGCGCTCCACCGCGAACCGAATCGGCGGCCAAGGCTGAACTTGGTGCCGTAGCGAGTCTCATCATAAGCCGAGTAGAAGCGGCTTAAGTAGCTGGCCTGTGCGCTCCCCGCGTAATCGGTATCGAAGAGATACGGATCTGAAAGGAGGATCGAGAAGAGCTGCCTCTGGGTGCCGGGGCTGGCAGTGATCGTAAACGTCTGACCGCCCCCGCGAAAGGCATCGCCGCGAAGAAACTCGCCGAAGGTATCAGGAGTGTCCGAGACATCAAAGTTACGTTGTTGTAAGCTTACAATTGCCGAGAGGCCCGAATCCGAGTTCACCGCCCCGCCGATATTAAATGAACCGGTGTTGGTCTCCTTGACTTCCACCAGCACATCGCGGACGCCCGGCTCCTCGGGGTCCTCGGGCTGCACGGTTACTTTCGCCGAGCCGGGCTCAAAGAGGTTCGTGCGCTTCAGCCGCCGCTGGGTCTCCTCAATCTGGGTTCCGTCGGTATTACGCTGCGGTAAGAACTGCACCTCCCGCCGCACCACGTCGTCGCGCGTCAGCGTGTTGCCCCGCACCAACACTTGGCCGGTTTTGAAGGTCTCACCCTCTGAAATAATCAGCCAGAGGTCCACCCGCGGCGTTGTCAGGTCGCGCTGCTCGCGCTTACGGACCTCGGCATCAACGTAACCCAACTTTTGGTACGCGGCCTTCACCGCCTCCAATGACTGCCGCAGCCGCCGATCGCTGTAGACCCCCCCCTCCTTGATAGACATGATGCCCTTTAGCTGCTCGACCGTAAAGACCTTCTCCGCCTCCGGCCCAAAGACGATCTTTACATCGCGGAGCGAATAGACAGGCCCTTCCTCAATTATAAATGTTACGATCGCCTCGCCCCCGTCGGGGCTCGGCGTGATCATCCGGTCGCAGCGCACGTCCAGATAGCCGCGGTCGCGATAGTAAGTCACAAGGTTGGCCACATCGTCGGCCAGCACCTCATTATCCAGCTGACCTCGCACGAAGAGCCACGCCTCTTTGGTCTTCACCGCGGTCTTCAGTTCGCGCGCGGTGAAACTTACGTTACCGTCGAACCGTATCAGCGAGACTTTCGTCTTCGCGCCCTCCCGCACCTTGAACAAAACGATATTGTTCGTCAGCAGTTCCTTCTCGTCCACCGTCACCAGACAGTTGTAATACCCCTTGTCGCGGTACTTATCTTCAATCCGGCGGGCGGCGCGGTCCAGCCGCGTAGTGTCGATGGGCGTCCCCTCGAGCACATCGATAAACTTGCCCAGATCCTGGTCGGAGAACTCCTTGTTCCCCACCGTCTGCACACTCCGGATGATGGGCTGGAGATTCAGAGTATAAATTAAATCTACCGATCCATCCGCCAGAAGACGGATCGCGCTCTCTACCCGCCGGAACCGCCCCAAACGGTTCAGCCGCGCAATATCCTCGCTGGCAAGCTCCGCCGAGAAGGGCATCCCCGCCTTCAGTCGTAACTGATTCCCAATCAAGTCCTTCGTCGCGGCATCCAGCACAGGAAGCGGGGCTGGGGGAACATCGCCCAGCGGTCCGTCCGTCTCACCAGCGGGCTTCATGGGATCGGGGACAGCTGGCTCGATAGGCTTGGGCAGCGGCGCATTTTCAAACTTAACTTCCCGGATGGGCCGACCCTCGTACGGTTCCAACTCCGGCGGAATACTTACTTTTCGCGTCGGCGGTGCCGGAGGTGCAGCCTCGCCTGGGGGCCGCGCGCCATTCTGGCCCGTTCCCACCTGGCCCGTACCCTCCTGGCCCGCACCCCCGCCAGCGGCCCCGGCAGCACCAGCAGGCTTTACCTCGCCCGTCTGAGACCACGCTGGCTCCGCCATCGGCCCAAATCCGATGCTTCCAGCAAGCCCCGCGGCCGCCAGCAAGCGCCAAACGCGCCGATTAAGTGACGCAGCGCGTTGCGTCGTCGCGGCGTTGCGGCCGCCGAGGTTTAGAGTGGTGGCAGGAATCAAGTGGGGGGAGAATACAACGGCTAAACCGCTGGGGCAAACCCAAACTGCACCAATTTCAACTTCGCTCTGCGCAAACGGCCGCTTGCCCACTCCTCAACCTCCGCTTTACCCTGCCGATCGCCCTCTCAACCGCCGCCCGATGCCGCGTCGGAGCCTTCGCCCGCGATATCCAGCTCAAGCGAGTCCGCCGTCGCCTCATCCTCGGTAGCGAACTCGTTGTTCACGCCTTCCATATCTAATTCGTCCATCGCCACGATATCCTGCATCATGCCCCCTGCGTGCTTAGGGTCCTTATACGTCTTGTGCGGGAGTTTTTCGACTTGACCAGGCGAAAGTACTGCGTTGACACGCTCAAACGTCGCCGCGTCCAGCGCGAATCGGGCCGCCCTCGCCTCGGCCAGGCCGTCCTTCTTCCCGTCGCCATCCTGCCCTTCGCTCATCGCCAAATCCACGATCATCGCCATGCCCTTATCGCGAAACTCCGTTACCTTGAGGTCAATCTCGCTCGCCCACTTGACGTTCACCGGCTCCACATCTCGCTCGTAGCCCTCCTTGAGCGAAACTAGCCGATTACGTTGATCTTCGCTGATATCCTTTGACTCAAGTGCTTTGTCGATATTCTTGCCGGTTTGGCTCCGGCCAAACACCCGCGGGTAGGAGCGGTCTCGCACGGCGCGTTCCCACGCGCCGCGCTGTTCATCGTTCAGGGTGCCCGCGATGCTCCGGGCCGCCGCACGATTGGCGTCGCGAACCTTAATTGAATGATCCGCGACCTTCTTGATGAGGTCCATCATGGCCATTGGGTCGTTATCTCTTCCCTCTGCCTCCAGCTTCTGCGCGGACTCAAACATGGAGAGCAACACAGTCTGCTTGCTCTTCATCAGCCCATCAAAGCTCTCCTCGTACTGATCCATCGCCTCACCGAATGCGCCCGCGCGCTTCATCTTCAGGTCGCTGGCCACCTGCACAAGATCAAGGTTTTCACCCGCCGCGATGCTAAAGCGAGTCCCACCCATCCGGCGGTGCATCCGTTCCACTCGCTCAAACTTCGCCGCTTGCTCGGGCCGAAGTGTTGCTTTCAGATCATCGAAAAAACCTTGAGCTAACTTGTCCGACGCCTTCAAGAAAGCCAACACCTGCTCAAACTCCAGTTCGCGCTGGTTATCATCTTTCGCTTCCTTCTCCCGCTTCTCCTTCACTATCGAAGCCGCCTTATCCTGCTCCTCCGCGGCGTGCAGCACCGCTTGCCGGTAGCCATTGAACAGCACCACCATCGTCGCTTTCTGGTCGCGGTCAAAATCCAGCAACTGGGCGAACCGTGAGAGCGAACGCCGACTGATCGGAGTAAAGAGTGGGCCGGACTCCGAAACAACCCCCGGTTCCAAATAGGTGGATGGGCGAGATGGAACCGCGGCAAACGCCGCTGCCCTCGTCGCGTGCAGACCAAAAGGAATTGCCGGGAGAACCGTACACGCCGCGAGAGCGAGCACGAACGAACGGATGAGCTTGCCACGAATCACGTTAGACCTCCTAGAGCTTGCAGGTTGCCGCGACGATGCCGCAAGCTTATTCCGCCGAGTGCGCCTGTAGTTGCAACTTTACGGGCGATCCATTCCATAAATCATAAATTCCGCCCAGCCGCTTCTCGACCCGTCTTCCATCCCCGTAGGAGCCAAATTAATACTCACTTGCCGCTACAATCTTCTATGCTTTCTGCCGGGTTTTCTCTGTTTCTGAGCGCAACTTCCGCATTTGCACCTCCGCTCAGGAAGGGTCCGACTCCACGCGGCGAGGCTATTCCTCAGCACGCCGGATACACACTCGTATGGCACGACGAGTTCGATGCCGATGGCCCTTCCAACCCCGCGAACCTAGTTGGAAGGGGGGAGTCGGCGGCGGGGTCAATCCGTTCCACGAGCCACACCACATCATGCTTAACTTAGCAATCGGCGATACCAGCGGCGGCGACCCTCCCAAGACTGAGTTTCCCGCTAAGTTTGAGGTCGATTGGGTCCGCGTCTACCAAGCCGTTCGCGCCCCAACCACAAACCCCACCCCAGCGCCCACAACTACATTAACCCCCAAGCAATAAGCAGACTCTCTCGTGATCTCCGCCGCGTATCCGTACACTTGCGTCACCTCAGCGGCCAGCGTGCATCACGAATGAGAAGCCAGCAACATAACATCGCTTGCATGGAGATCTGGGGCGGCCATGATGCCTTCAGCGCCGCCTGATCTGTCACACTCTCCAACCTTCCGCTGGGCATCATTCACCCCACGCTCTACGAACAGTTCGCGCTGCCGCTCGCTCTGGGCGATCTCCTCGTTCTCTATTCCGATGCATTCCCTGAGTCGCGCACTCCCCGCCACTTACCTTGGGGTCAAGCGGGCTTACTTTCAGTGATGAACGCAATTGACTGCGACACCCCAGCCGATGTTCGGGTAAATATTCTCAACAAGATCGCCAGGTTGGCGAAGGCGCAAGAGCTCGATGGTTGCCGCACTCGATCGAGCAGATGGGCGCGCCCCCCCACACAAATCGTCGGCGGGCCGATGAGCGAAGAGGTCTGCGCGAAAGTGCTGCTC
>CAYVFW010000044.1:0-18614 GCA_964450325.1 uncultured Phycisphaeraceae bacterium
GAGTACGTGGAGCGGCGAGCTGAAAATCGAGGGTTATCCCTACAAAAAGGGTACGCAACGAAGCGGCAAACGGTTCTTGAAACGGCCGGACGCAGGTGGCGAGAGAGTGGTAGAATAGTGGGTTGGAGTTTGATCGGACCAGGCTATGAGTTGGATGGGTGCCTAGACTCGGTCGCGTGTTAACCGGCGTTACTCTTCCGGGCAGAGGCTGCTGTGAGGAAAGACTCTCAGTGGGGGCAGAACAAGGACTGTTGCATGAACGTTTCGCTGGTTCTGGTACAAGTAGATGGGAAGCAAAGAGAAATACCGCTTAAAAAGGCGGTGCAGGTCATAGGCAGGCAGACAGACTGCCAACTGCGCATTCCCAGCGGCAATGTGTCGCGCCATCACTGCGAGGTAAAGGTGACTGACGAGGGCGCCATTTCGATCCGTGACTTAGGATCGAGCAATGGAACGTACGTTAATAAGCAGAAGATTACTCAGACATCGGTAAAGGCTGGCGATCTGATTTCGCTGGGCGGGCTGGTCTTTGTTGTCAAAATCGACGGCAAACCCGGGTCGGTTGACTCCGAGGATGTTCTTGAGGACGGATTGGTTGAAGTTCCAGGCGGCGGTGTTTCGGCACCAGAAGCGCGACCCACGGCCGCAACCATGATTTCTCCGCCGAGCAAGTTGGGAGGTCCCACGCGAGAGTCGCCTGCGAATCTCGATGACAGCAGCGTGGCGGACTTTGATTTTCTTGACGACGATGACGATTTAAAGGGCCAACCCAAGTTGTAAAAGCTTAAAAGCGCTTTCCAACTGAGGACGTCGCGTCGACGCATCGCGGCTGGCTGCGTTGGCCGATATGATCCCCGCGGTTGGTTCGAGCAGGGGAGGCGGCTTAGGCCGCTTTGGGCGTTGCTTTGATCTCAACTAACGATGGCACGCGGATGTTGGTTCCGCAGTTGCGGCACCGGACCGTCTTGCCTCGGCATGTGGCGGGAACCAGCAGAACTTTTCGACATGCGAGGTTGGGGCACATGATGCGTGCGCTTGGTGCAGGGCTGGATTGATGTTGAGGTGCTGTCACGGCATTTTTCTTTGAGAAGATGAGTGAACCGGGGAATAGGAGGCACCGCTGCTTGGTGGGTATCGGCGAGATGGAAGCCCAGCTTCACAATGGGGGAGTCCTAGGCTCAAGTATCGCCCTGTAGTCCCTTTATCAGGGGGCAAAATAGGGACCACGACTGCGTCTTCCGCGCATCAAGTTTCGCTGCGGTTTCGCCAAGATCTGGCCTAATCGTCTCGTTTTCCGCCCCTCCGTCACTCAGGACGCTTTGCGGTTCGGGCTAGAGGCGGTTTCGTAAAATGAAATAGACCTAACCGCTCAGGTAACCGACCAAATCGATGAGGAGGGACGCAGTGAGAGTGCTTGTTAGCTTTTAAGGGGAAAGTAGAGCGGTGTGTGAGGAGTTCAGTCATTAAGGAGTTTGCGCGTGCAGGTGAGGGCACGGTGAAAGGCGGCGAAGCGGCGGCAATCGCCTTAGTTCATCGCGGTAACGCAATAACTGGTGCGGCGTTGTAGATGGGGCGTACCCTCTGACCCTATGTCAGACCATCAGGCTCGTCAGGTCGTAAGTTCGGTTCGAACCGGCGTTCTTCATTCATGGTCACTTACGCTGATCCCGACGGCGCGAGAGGCGCCCAATGACGCCGAAGTACCCAGTCATGTCTTGTTACATCGAGCCGGATTCATCCGACAGGTGGGTGCGGGCATTTATGATTATCTTCCACTCGCGTTACGGGTAATCAACCGGATCTCGACGATTATCCGCTCGGAACTGGACGCGGCGGGCGCAAGCGAAATGCTCATGCCCGCGCTTGAGCCTTTCGAGCTCTTCTCGGCGACCAAAAGAGATGAGTCGTACGGGGATAACTTGTTTCGAGTCAAGGATCGAAAAGGTCGGGTCAACGCCTTGGCACCTACTCACGAAGAGGTCATCACTCAGCTGATGATCACATCGCTGACGAGCTACAAGCAACTGCCGCTGAACCTCTATCAGATTCAGACCAAGTTTCGCGATGAAGCTCGGCCGCGGGCTGGGCTGCTGCGTTGCCGCGAGTTTTTGATGAAGGACGCTTACTCCTTTCATATCAATCTCGAAGGCCCGGGCGGCTTAAACGATACTTACGATGGAATGTATCGCGCTTACACCAACATCTTTACCAGGTGCGGGCTGGATTTCTCGGCCGTGGAAGCCGAGTCTGGCCCCATCGGCGGCTCGGCGAGCCACGAGTTTATGGTGAACTGCGCGAGCGGTGAGGACACCATCCTGAAATGTCCGGTCTCGGGCTACGCGGCCAACGTTGAGAAGTGCGAGATCGGTGCCCGGCCTTGGAACTTCAGCGGCTCGGCGAATGAAACGCTGAGCAAGCATCACACCCCCGGAATGCCGGGAATAGAGGCCGTCGCGGGTATGTTGAAAGTTAAGCCTCCGCAGATGCTCAAGACCATCGTCTTTTCGGTGGCCGGTTTGGCGGGCAGAGAGGCCAAAGAGCACTCCTGGGTGCTTGCCACGGTTCGCGGCGACCATGATGTGAACGAAGGCAAAGTCAAAATTATGTCGGGCTACGTGGTAACGCTCGCCGACGAGAAGGCCGCGAAGGCGGCCGGGTTTGCGATAGGTTATGTCAGCCCGCTTACCGCCAAAGCAGTTGCCGGGACGTTGCTCCTGGTCGACGCGGATGCGGCCAGCGGCGATGTGGCTTGGGCGACCGGTGCGGACCAGATTGATTACCACGTTACGGGCTTCCAATGGAGCCGAGATTACGGTCCGGGCCTTGCTGAGAGCTCAAAAGTTATAGTGGGGGATGTGCGGAGCGCGCAGGAAGGGGACGTAAGTCCGCGAGCCGATGGCGCTCGGCTTGTTACCGGTCGAGGTATCGAGGTGGGTCACATCTTTAAGCTGGGGACAAAGTACTCCGACTCAATGGGCTTGATGGTGCTGAATCAACAGCAGAAGAAACAGTCCGTCATCATGGGGTGTTATGGGATTGGAGTGAGCCGGACCATGGCCGCGTGCGTGGAGATGAGCCACGACGAGAACGGGATTATCTGGCCGATGGCATTGGCCCCTTATCACGTTCTCGTTGTTTTAATGAAACCCGAGGATGCGAGGCAGCGTGAGGTCGCTGCGGGTATTTGCCGCGACCTGAACGCGGCGGGCGTCGATGTAATGCTGGATGATCGGGATGAGCGGGCTGGTGTTAAGTTTAAGGATGCCGATCTTATCGGGATACCGGTCCGGCTTACCATCGGTGATAAAGCGCTGGAGCAGGGCGGGGTGGAATATAAGCTACGTCGCGATACCGGCAAGGCCGAGGTCGTGCCGATGGCGGATGTGGTGAGCAAGTGCCTGGGTGCAATCAACGGAGCGTGAGTACTGTTGAATCCTGTTATAACAAAAGAGAGTCCGGGCATCTCTGCCCGGCGCTCTCCGCGGATGTGTGCCGAGTCGTGTCGAAGAGTTACGCGTGCCGACGGCGGCGGAGCGCGATGATGCCAGCGAAGGCCAGTAAAGAAGCAGGGGCGGGGACTGCGGTGAAGGACGCCGCAAGCCCGTACTCAACCGAACCCGCGCTCAGGTTACGAACTTGAATGTAAAGGTTGGGGCGGAAGTTCTGCGGAAGCTCCGCGCTGAAGAAGTAGAGGGTCGCCATGTTGAAGTCGAGCAATTTCACGTTCTCATCGAGGTTGTCGGTCTTAGCGATGAGGTAGTCATCGTTGCGTCGACCAGCGCGGGCATCAAAGCCTGCAATGTTGCCAGCCTGGAACCCATCGGCATAGACCAGTAGTTCGAGATTAGTAAGGGCGTCATAAGCTCCCCCGCCAGCGACAGTGCGGTCCCAGGTGAGAGCGATGCGGAGATAACTTGTGGGGAGGCTAAACCCTTGAATAATGTTATCAACGCTCAGTAAGTGACCACCCAAGAAGTAATCAACGGTGCCGGGCGCGCCGCCCGCTCCCGCGTTCACGGTTTCCAAATCCCAGAAGGAGTTGCGGCCGAACGCAACGGTGGACCCATCACGCAGATCGATGCTTTCGTTGGCCCGGGCGTTGTTGTCGCTCACGCGTGCTTCGCTGCCCGCGTACATGCTGAGCGCCCCGCTTGCGGAGAGGATGCCGCCGCCGAAGTCGCGGTCAAGCGAGCGAGTTACGACGATCGCGTCACCAAAGTTGCTGAACTCCTGAGGGTGGGTGCCAGCCTGCTGCCAACCGGCACCGTTGCGGTCCACGATTCCCGCAGTCTTTGCCCCGCCCACGATCAAAGCTTTCATCACGCGATGATCCATGCTGCGGTTATCGAATGACTTACGGCCCGAGTAATCGTGCAGCAGCGCCACGGCACCTGAGACATGCGGCGCAGCGAACGATGTGCCGGTGATGTCGCCCGTGTTGACGCGCATAGGGTCGGTCGCGTTGAACTCTCGCTTGTAGTTAGCGCCGAGGAACGTGCGGGTGTAGTCATCCTTGGCGCCGTTGTTGTTAATATCTCGGTACGCGGGTGATAGGATGTGTGAGCCGGGGGCGACTACATCGGGCTTGGCGGGATATAAGCCCAAGCTCGTACTCGAATAGTCCGCGGCGGTCGAGAAATCAATCTCAAGGGCGCCAACGGCGATATTATTGCGAGCGTAGTTTGGATTGGGGACATCGCCAAGGTAAGTGCCGCCAGCCGGGTGAGCCAGTGCATCGTTGCCTACGGACGAAACCCAGGTAATATTAGGATTCGCGGTAATGAAGGTATCAAGTTCTTCGGGCGTTGCACCTCTTGAGGCGCTGAAATTAATGATGCCCGCGTTGCCAGCACCGAAGTTACCGCGGATGGCGTTTGCCCCCGCGATCACTCCGCCATGGTCGAGCGCGCTGGCGGAAAGCATGTCTACCCGTGGCGCAACTCCGGCTTGGGCTGAATCAGCGTTGTTGGAGCCGATGATTCCCGCCACCGCGAAAGAATGCTCGGTTTCATATTCTTCACCACCTGCGCCGGCGAGCACGGTGACTCGAGTGCCAAAGTCGCTATGCGTAGTAGCAACTCTACCGGTTTCGAGAATTCCTACGCCCCGTGCGAGTAACCCGCTGACGCCATAGCGGCTGCGAGCCTCAGCCGCATCGACCGCGACGCGGCTGTTTCCGTTGTAAGCATTCGGTTCCGCAGAGACGGAGAAGTGAGCGCCACGGTTATCAGCGACGGTGTGAAAATCAAACTCAACGCGCGATCCGAGGTTACCCACGCCGGGCGCGCCCGGAACTCCGCCGTTCGCATTGGATTGCACATCAAAGCGCACATCGATCCCGTAGCGGCGCGCACCGGCTGGCTGATTGGCGAATCGAGCCAGGAGCGTATTGCTTATGTCGGTAGTTGCCGGAGCTCCGGCGTTGCGGTCGAGGAGGCCGGAGTTGAAGGTCTGCTCGTCGATCAGCGTCCAGTCTTCGAGACCAGCGGTGTCTTCGCGATAAAGAAGCACGCTGGTTATCACCCGAGCCTGCGAACGGTTGTTCGCCCCGAAGAAGTTAATCCGACCGTCGGTGAGGGCGGGCACCACGATGTCGGCCGCTGTTCCCAGCGTTACGATGTTCGTGGCGATGTTATAACGAATGCGTAAGTTATCGGGGGTAGCTGCGCCGTCGCGATCTTCCCGCGACTCGCCCTCGGCCGAGAATCGCATCAGCCCCGAACGGGTTGCCGCTTCACCGTTGGTAATGGTGCTGTCGCCGCTGGCGGTGATGGTTGCCAACGGCGCAGGCAGGGTCCAACCGCCCTGATTGGTGATATAAGTTTGGGCGTTGACGAAGCTGACGACGCAAAGAAGCCCGGAGGCGGAGACCAACGCCAGTGCGTTGGTACGTTGTATCTTCGAACGGTGCAAGCTCATGTCTTTTCTCCCTTTGTGTGTTACGGGGCAGATCGAGCGACCCGCCAGTACTCTGAACGCTAAATTACGCAACTCGCTCACGCGCCCTCGCAAGAATTTTCTCGGGGTGGCCTCGACTTGTGCATTATTCCGTAATTTGCGGCCTGGATTATGGGGACGTGCTACGCTCAGCGCATTCCTTAATCGTTTCACCCCCTTTTCGGTACTGGAAGTATGCCGGTTGAAGACGATTCAGCTTACCCGGCTTTCGAGGATATTCAATTATCGTTCGAGCGGTCGTTGGATGAGGTGATGGCGGTTGCAAAGTCAATGAACGATGAAGGCCTCGCCCGCGAAACCGACCAGGATGCGCACGGGTTTGTCAAGGACAAACTTGATACCTTGGCGAAGTTGGCGTGGCATGAATCATGACACGAGGGGCAACTGGCCTAACTCGGTAAAGCGCTCGGAATGCCGCGAATGTACTAGATTACGACCGTTGGACGACTAAAATGTGGTTCCCCACTGTACCTTCGCAGCGGGGTTCGCCGGACGGACTGCACCTATCTACTCACTCGGGGAACACAATGGGAATACATCTCGATTCGATCTTGGCCGGAGCCCAGCGCACGCGCGGCCTGACAGAAAAACTTTTGGCGGGCATTTCTTCATCCGAAGCTGCGAGAAAGCCGCGTTTTGAGAAGAATGGTGCCGCGCTTGTCGTGGACACGAATCATCCGACCTTTATCATGGGCCATTTAAGCCTGTATCCATCCAGAGTGATGATGAACTTCGGGTTGGACGGGGCCGCGGCGGCGGCCCCTGAAGCCTGGACCGAACTTCTTAAGGCGGGAGCTCCGTGCGTGGACGATGTGTTAGGCACTTTGTATCCGTCTCTTGCAGTTGTAAGCGAACAGTACTTTCGTGCTACCGACCTCTGTTTGGCGGGCTTAGCCAAGATTGACGATGCAAAGTTAAGCGAACCTCCCGTGGATGAGCGGATGCGGACAAACTTCCCCACGCTGGGCTACGCCGCGGTGTTCATGCTTAATAACCATGTGATGCTGCATATGGGTCAACTCAGTGCGTGGCGCCGGTGCTACGGGTTGCCCAGTGCGTTGTAGCGGCGTGATTGACGCACCCACACCAGCAGGAAGCACGGGATGCACTAAGCTCCAAAGGCGGCCAACCACACAGTGGCGATCCACAGAGTGGCCACCCCATTATTTCGAAATCGCGCAGGGTTTTCTAGCCGCGTACATAGGGATTAGTGGCCTTTTCGTGCGCGATTGTGGTGGAAGGGCCATGACCTGGCAGCACCACGGTTAGCCCATTGAGCGTGTATAGTTTTGTTTTGATTGACTCGGTGAGTTGCTGCTGGCTGCAACCGGGGAAGTCGGTGCGCCCCACCGAACCCTGGAAGAGTGCATCACCGCTGATAATAACATTATCTTCGCTGTTGTAAAGCCCGATGCTTCCGGGGCTGTGTCCCGGCAGATGCAGCACTTTCCAAGGCTGAGTTCCGCCCAGTTTCAGCAGCGTTCCTTCGGGGGCCAAGTCGGTAACGGGGGGGGCGGTGACGGGCACTCCGGTGAAGGCACTGAGGTTAAGCTCGGGGTCCAGCAGCCACTTCTCCTCTAGCGGATGGATATGGGTTTGCAAAGGGCCAAGTGTTCGCAGAAGGCTGTGAGCACCGGCAATATGGTCGATGTGAGCGTGCGTATAAATTAGCTTTACCGGGCTTAGATTTCGGGCTTTGATACTGGCGATCATGGGCTCGGGATCAAAGCTGGCGTCGATGATCCAGCAAGGGGCAGGGTCGGCGGCTCCTTTGGGCCACACTATGTAGCAGTTGGTAGCGTACGGGCCCAGCGTATGGCATTCGATACGATGGTTTGGAAGTTCGAGGAGGCTAGCGCTTTGCATGGAGTAACCAGAGCGTATTACGCATCGGGCAGTCATGCGAGTCTTGGCCCTGCATGTTGTGAGCACTGGGCTTGTACGCAAGTTAGAATCCGCGATGAGTGATCAAGCCACGATCAGGGCCGTACGCTTGCCGTGCCAAGGCGGCGAAAGAAGGGGCCGTGTTCGGAGCGTTCGCTGAGGCTTAGAATCCGTTGGCGTCCGAGTGAGCTCAAGGAAGCGTACATCGCTTCGGAGGCCATCCGGTTGGCGAGGAACTGTTCGATAGGATGGAGCAACCAGTGCATATCAGAAACATAGACGAAGCAACACTGAAGCCTGTTGAGATGGCGGGCGTTCAAGGTGCTCACATGGCTGTCATGTGCGGCAAAGAGCACGGCGCCATGAACTTTTCGCTGCGGCGGTTCCGCATTGATGCGGGAGGATACACGCCGCGGCACAGCCACGACTACGAGCACGAGGTCTACATTGTCGATGGCGGGGGGACCGTGCTTCTGGACGGAAAAGAGAACCCGGTGCGGCCCGGAGATGTAATATTAGTTCCGGCCAACGAGGAACACCAGTTCAAGGCCGATTCGCGAGCGGGGCTTTCGTTCCTGTGCATGGTTCCGGGAACGCGTAACTGCGGCGAGCCCACACCCGGTAGCTGAGCGTTCGCGGAGAATCGTGCGGGAAGTTAACTACATGATTGGCGCGGCGGGTGGGGCGAGCAGAAGGAATCTGAGATGTCAAGAGTAAGTAGCGACAGGACTGCCGATCGAGCCAACTCGACGCGGACGGCGAGCATGAGCGACGGCGATGAAACAAGGGCGAAAAGCGCGAGAGGGGGCCAGCCATCGGGAGGAACCGGGAGCATCCTTATTGGGTTGCTGGTAGTGGTATACGCCGCGGCGTTGGCCTTCAGCATCTTTCTGGCAACGCAAGGGTATTTCCAGTTAGGCGCGGGCGGCGCACTCCTCGTGCTGACTCTGGCTCCGGTTGCTTTCGCGGCGGCGATGGGGAGGAGCACGACTCAGAGGCAGCTTCTGTCACGGGTCGAAGACCTCACGCGGATGGTGCGGAGCTTTACGGATTATGCAGCACTCTCCGACGACGCGCGGCGGGTGCTCAGCCGAACGAATGAAAAGCAGATTCTGACGCAGGCGATTGAGGAGGACATTGCCGGTGAACATTGGGACGCGGCGATGGTGCTCGTCAAGGAGCTCGCCGACAGGTTTGGTTATCGCAGCGACGCTGAGGGGTATCGTAAGAAAATCGAGGCGGCCCGTGCTGCGACCAGCGACCGCGAGATTACCGACGCGATTCAATATTTGGACGGGCTTATCATTCAACGCCGGTGGGACGCCGCGTTTGCCGACACCGCCAAACTCTTACGTTTATACCCCGACTCTCCGCGGGTTTTTGGCTTGCGCGCGAGAGTTGAGCAGGCACAGAGTTCCTACCGCGACGATCTTGAGCGGCGATTCTTAGTAGTTGCGCAAGAAGGCAAGACCGACGAGGCGATGGTGTTGCTCAAGGAGCTGGATGGATACCTCTCGCCCACGCAGGCCGAGCCGCTGCGTGAGTTAGCACGAGGGGTGATCGGTAAGGCGAGGGAGAACCTTGGCGCCCAGTTCAAGCTCGCGCTGAGGGATCACCAGTGGCGGGAAGCGACGCGACTGGGAGAGCGGATCATCAGCGAGTTTCCAAACTCGCGCATGGCCGTGGAAGTCCGGGATGTCATCGATGGGATCCGCATCCGCGCCAGTACGATGTAATATTACGATGAGAACGAGGCGATGTCGAGGCTGCTCGGAGCGTGGGCGGTGGGTATTGTCACCCCTATTTAAGCGCAGCGCGAAGTAACTTCGCCCTTTGCGCGATAGCCTCAAAGCGTTTGGCGGCGAGATCGCTGGCATCGAAAAGGGAGGCGACGAACCCGACGGCGAAGGAACCTGCATCAAGATAAGCTTGAGCATTATCGGCGGTCACGCCGCTGGTCGGCACGATGTTAAGAAACGGAAGGGGGCCTTTGGTTTGTGCAACCCATGCCGGCCCGGTGCCAGGGGCGGGAAAGAGTTTCTGCAACGGCGCACCTAACCGATGAGCAGTTAACATCTCGGTGGGGGTGGAGCAGCCAGGCATCACCGCCACATTCAGTTGGTGAGCTTGGTCTATTACCTCTGCATCGACTACCGGCGAGACTAAGAACGAAGCTCCCGCGGCCACCGCTTCCCGCGCATCGGCGGATGTAAGCACAGTGCCCGCCCCGACGATCAGGCCATGACGCTGGGAAAACTCGCGGATCAATGTCATGGCACCGGGGATCGTTAACGTAAACTCGATCACGTGAAACCCACCCGCGACGGCGGCGTTCATCGCCTCGCGTGCTACGGCGGTATCGTGTGTGCGAAGGATGGCCGATGCGCGAGCATCGCGGAAAGCGGTCAGGAAGTCTGTTGGAAGCAGGGGGGAGGGGTTCATTGACCGATTGTAAGTGCTGAAGGGTTCAAAGTCCCTCAAAAAGTGAACAAAGATTGTATTTCGATCGTCTTGTGTATGGGTATATCCCATAGTGGTGAGCTATCGCTTCTTGGGGCACGAGCCGGCAACCTTGCAACCCTGCTTTGGGGCAAACAGAGACGAGCGGGCGAGCAGTTCTCCCCGCTGGATAAACCTCAGAAAATGTCGATAAACTAAGGCGATAACCGTCGCCGGTTGTTCTTGGAGAATATGATTGTCAAGCTTGTCTTGGGCCCTGAAGCGACAAGCGAAATGGGGTTCGGAGATTCGCGGCGAAGTCTCGTCGCTGCGAGAGAAAGACCCTAACCGGGTGGTATGTCGCTTCAAGGCAGTGAGCGGAGGCAGTAAGCAGAGGGAAATAACCGGTCGGAACGCGGTTCTTTACTGCAGGGTTGCTGCGTGAAAGCGATGTTTGAGGTTACGTGAGTTTGGTGTCGGAGCAGGCGTTTACGCGGCGGTTTGCGTGCAGATCTACCTGCAGGTCTACGTGCAGGTTTGTGGAGCGGACTCGGTACCGCATGAAATAGAACGAGGCGAATTTGTTTGGGTCGGCAAAGGCCGCGCGGTGATCGGGTTGCTCGGCTAGTAGCTCGGTCGGTCGTTCTTGGTTAAGGCCGCTGAGCGTGTTTCGTTGCGGAGTGAAAAGTCAGAGAGTTGAACTTAATATGTCTAGATCAGTGCCCCCCGCCGCCGCCGTTACTTCTCCCAAAGACTCGGTTGCAGGCGGTACCGGGAGGCGCAATGAATCTGGAGCGAAATCTGGGTCGGGCGCGGCGGCGGCTGGCAACGAGGGTGAAGTGAGCCTTGCGCCCACCGCCGGCCCCGAAGCGATCGGAAACGTTCAAGGGAGCTATGGCGCTGAACAGATTCAAGTGCTTGAAGGCTTGGACGCGGTACGCAAGCGCCCGGGGATGTATATCGGGGGCACGGGATTAACCGCCCTGCACCATTTGGTTTACGAAGTGGTTGATAACTCAATCGATGAGGCGATGGCGGGCCACGCGACTTTCGTTGACGTAACAATACAACCCGATGGTTCCTGCTCAGTCACCGATGACGGACGCGGTATCCCCGTCGAGCCGATGGTACACGAGGATCCGAACCTCAATGGCCGACCGGCGGTCGAAGTCGTCTTAACCAGACTGCATGCGGGAGGCAAGTTTCAGCAGGAGGGAAGTGCCTACAAAGTTTCGGGCGGCCTTCACGGTGTCGGCGTGTCGTGCGTGAACGCGCTCTCTGAATATCTTGACTGCGATGTCTTCCGCGAAGGTAATGTTTATTCGATCGGCTTTGAGCGCGGCCGGGTTACATCGCCGCTCTCCTTTGTTGGTCAGGTGCCTTCTCTGGCGATGCGTCAGCGCGGCACGATGGTTACGTTCCGGCCCGATCCCGAGATTTTCCCGGACATTACCTTTGATTTTACGACGCTGAGCGGGCGGCTTCGCGAGCTGGCCTTTCTGAACCCAGGAGTAACATTACGATTCAGTGACGAGCGGGTGGGCTCGGACGGCCGTCTGCGGAGCGAAACCTTCAAGGCTGATCGGGGCCTGCCGGAATACTGCGAATACCTGATGGCGGGAAAGACCGCCGTCTCGGCACCCATCTACATGCGGCGTGAGGACACCGCCGGGAGCATGGTGGCCGAGGTTGCGCTGCAGTACCAGGACGGGTACAACGAAATGGTGCTGGCGTTCGCGAATAATATTTATAATCGCGATGGCGGCACGCACGCGCAGGGGTTCAAAGTTGCGGTCACTCGCGCGTTGAACAACTACGCTCGCAAATCAGGAATTATCCGGGAGAAGGACCCCGTCCCAACCGGCGAGGATCTACGTGAAGGGCTGATCGCGATTGTTTCAATTAAGTTGCCCAACCCCACCTTCAATAACCAGCCTAAGGAACGGCTGCTTAACCCGGAGATCGAGGGGTTCGTCTCCGCCGCGGTGGCCGACGGGCTTGAGCGGTGGCTTGAAGAGAATCCGGGGGAAGCCAAGCGATTGTGCATGAAGGGAATCATCGCAGCGCAGGCTCGCGAGGCCGCCGGGAAAGAGCGCGAAGTTACCCGGCGAAAAAGCGGTCTTGACGGCGGGGGCATGCCCGGCAAGCTCCGCGATTGCAAGACACGCGATGTAGCCCGCAGCGAACTGTTCATCGTCGAAGGCGATTCGGCGGGTGGGTCGGCGACGCAGGGTCGCGATGTGGAAACCCAAGCGATCCTGCCCCTGAAAGGTAAGATCTTAAATGTTGAGAAGGCCCGCATCGATAAGATGCTTAACTTTGAGGAAATCCGCATCCTCATCGCGACGCTGCGCATCGGCCTCGGCAGCGAGGTTGATCTCGCCAAGCTTCGCTACGGCAAAGTTATTATTATGACCGATGCCGATGTGGACGGGAGCCACATCCGGTCGCTGCTGCTTACATTCTTCTTCCGCCAGATGCGGCCCCTGCTCGAGCGCGGTCATATTTATGTTGCCCAGCCCCCGCTCTTCCAACTCACCAAGGTAGGGAGTAAGACCAAGAAGGGGCAGTACGTGCTCAACGGTAAAGGCCTGGACGATGCGCTGATGACCATCGGCATCGAGTCCGCGGCTTTGGTAGTGCGGGATGTGTCGGCACTCGATCCCGAGGATCCGCGGGCAAACCAGGCCAAGGAACTTCGCCGCATCGAGGGGTCCACTCTTCGCCGCGTGGTTCATTTATTACGTCGGCTCGGAGAACTGGTCGAAGTGTCTCAACGCCGCGGCGTTCCATTCCACGACCTCCTGCGTGCGCGAACGTGGGACAACGTAAGTGCGGCGGGCGCAACCCATAGCACGCTCCCTACGCACCGCGTCACGTGGCGGGGGGGTATGGCTCATGCGTGGAGCGAGCAAGAGGCGCTCGCCGTGATTACTGAGAAAGGGCTTTCGCTCGCCGATCACGCCGCGGCACCCGCTCAACCGAACGCGATTGTCGCAACGCCCGGCGAAGTGCCAGCGCCGACACCGGTGAGGGATCTCTCGCTGCTGGCCGTGATCCGCGAACTGCACGAAAACCGAGAGCTCGACCGCCTGTTCGCCGAACTTGGTTCGTTGGGAGTTCCGGTGGGGATAGAAGCCTACTGCGATGCCCAGCGTGAATCGGTCACCGGCGACATGCTGCCCGCCCGTTTCGCGTGGGTTTTAGGATCTGCAAAGGCGGAGGAAATCGCGGCGTCCGGGGCCGAACACGATGCTGAGGACGCTTCCAGTGGTGGTTCGGGCGGTGGCAACGGCGGCGGAACTGCGGTTGCCGTAAAGAAAGCTTCAGCTCGTTCGGGCGTAGTAGAAGCAGCGAACTTGCCAGCGATTCTTGATTCGCTGCGAGATATCGGCAGCCGCGGCCTAGATGTTAAGCGTTTCAAGGGGCTGGGCGAAATGGATGCCGAGCAGTTGTGGGATACCACGATGGACCCGACGCGCCGCACCCTGTTAAAAGTGACGCTCGAGTCCGCGATTGAAGCGGACCATTTGTTCGCGAAGTTAATGGGCGAAGAGGTGGAGCCCCGTCGGCAGTACATCGAACAGCACGCGCTCGAAGTTAAGAATCTTGACGTGTAACGTCCCAAGCAATGTAGCGGGAGTAGTCAACAACTTATATTTCGTTCAAAGCTTCGCTGACGCTTGCTGTCGGCTCGCCCGCCGCCGATCATCTCTAACGATCATTCGCGATTCAACTCAGCGACGATCGAGCTGAGGAAATCATGGTCGGCAAATCCGAGACCTTCGCGCCGGTCCTCTGCGAATCGGACGATAACAAAAGTGCGTCGCGAAGCAGCAAGGCTTATCTATAATGATACATGTTGGTCATCTCGTGGTCGGTCCCCGGAAACATAACTTCCCGAACGGCTGAACCCGCAGATGTGACTTTGAAGACGCTTTCGCCCGTGGAGCCATCCGGGCTTGCTACTAACCAAGTACCCTCCAGCGCTTTGAGCTTGCCAAGCGTCGAGGAGATCTCAGCCTCGTCTGCTTGCTTCACTATCGCCGCGTGCCGATTCGCCGACTGCTTAGATTGATGCGAGGAATGACACCCGGCGAGGAGCAAAAGCAACGCCGCCGAGAGACAGGACGATTGAAACGGCGTGCGATCTAAGGAGAGGTTTGTCATGGAATAGTCCGTTGGTTTTAAGAGTTAGGCCCGGCTGAAGGGCGCAAGAGCGATTAGGGATAACCCTTGGCTGGTAAAAGGTAGGTGGGTATCTAGGGAGGGTAAAATTAGACAGGCGCCCCTTGGGGGTTTAAGCGCGCAGTTTGCCCGCGGCGACCCGACAACGGCCTAGATCCGAAATGCAACACCGATCGAGGTGGATGCGCGCGGAGGGCGAAACTACGCTTGGCATCGACGCGCAGCCTCGCGCGGCGGTAAGATCGGTCGGGAAGGTGTCCGACTCAGAGGCAACGGCTCTCGGGCGGGCTAGTCCCAGATCTTGTAACGGTTACAATTGCGATTCCGCGATGCCTTGGATTCAGTCGTTTTGTGCGAGAGAACACCCCGATGACAATATCCGCCCTAGACCGCCTGGACCTTTCCGCCCACCGCTGCTTCACGAATCTATCATCGGCCGAGCTGGTCGAGCGTGCGATCTCTGGGGGCGAAGGGATGTTGGCTAACAACGGCGCGCTGGTTTGCATGACCGGGGACCGCACCGGGCGCAGTCCAAAAGATAAGCATCTGGAGGATTCACCCGCTATCCACGATAAGATTTGGTGGGGGAAAGTGAACACGGCAATTAGCGCGGCTCAGTTTGATGGCGCGCTTGAAATCGCGATCAGCTATCTCAACAGCCGCCCCCGCCTTTATAAGTTCGAGGGCTACGCCGGGGCTGACTCCAGCTATCGGCTGGGCGTGCAAGTGATCACCGAGCAGGCGTGGCATAGTTTGTTCGCGCAAACACTCTTTATCCGCCAAAATACCAAAGCCGCGGGCCCCACGGTAAGTTTTAAGAGAGACTGGACCATAATCAACGCGGGGAAGCACCGGCTTACTCAGCAAGAACAGGCAACGCTCGGATATAAGTCTCCGATTCTTGTCGCGCAGAGTCTGACGCGAAAGACTGTGATTATCCTGGGCACTGAGTACGCGGGCGAGATGAAAAAGAGTATCTTTTACGCGATGAATTATGATATGCCCGAGGTTGGTGTGTTCCCGATGCACTGCTCGTGCAACGTTGATAAGGCTGGCCTCGACAACCCCGCGCTTTTTTTCGGGCTTTCGGGCACGGGTAAGACGACCCTCTCCGCGGACCCCAACCGCGCGCTGATCGGCGATGATGAGCACGGCTGGTCGGACCGCGGTGTGTTTAACTTCGAAGGTGGCTGCTACGCGAAATGTATCAAGTTAAGCAAGGAAGGTGAGCCGGAGATCTGGAACGCGATCCGGTTCGGCAGTGTTCTGGAGAACACGCTGATGGACCCGGTGACTCGTGTTCCGGATTACGACTCCGCGAAGTATACCGAGAACACCCGAGTAACCTACCCGGTTGATTTCATCCAGAACGCCGTGATACCCAGCGTCTGCGGGCACCCACGTAATATAATATTCCTCACCGCCGATGCCTACGGCGTGATGCCCCCGGTGTCAAAGCTCACGCCCGAGCAGGCGATGTACTACTTTATTAACGGTTACACCAGTAAACTGGCAGGAACCGAGGCGGGAGTGACAGAGCCCCAGCCCAACTTTTCCCCGTGCTTTGGCGGCGTCTTCCTTCCTCGGCCCCCCATCACGTACGCCAATCAGCTCGCCGACAAAATTAAGAAGCACGGAACCAATGTTTGGCTTCTTAACACGGGCTGGACGGGGGGCGCGTACGGCACCGGTAGCCGCTTCAAACTGGCCTACACCCGCGCCTTCGTCACCGCGATTCTCGACGGGTCGCTCGCCTCGGCAAAATACCAGACGGACCCGATCTTCGGCTTACATCTTCCGGTCGCGGTTCACGACGTGCCTAGCGAAGTGCTGATGCCCCGCAACACGTGGAAAGACGGAGCTGCGTACGACGCCCAAGCGAAAAAGCTGGCCGCGCAGTTTCGCGAAAATGATGCTACTTTTGACATGCCCGATGCGGTGCGTAAAGCCGGCCCTTTAATATAATTTTGTTCAAACCCGTTGCAAAGCGGCCCCTTCGCTCAACCGTTCGGTGGCCATGCCGCTCGCACTAAGCGGGGCAACAAATCGCCCGAAGCACCGCGGAACGAATAATCCACATGGCGACTAGCGGGAGTGGCGTCTTTGTTCACCTCTACGCGCGTCGCATCTAGGCGATCACAGAGTTCAATCAAACCCGCTGCGGGGTAAACCGTTGCGCTCGTGCCCACAGTCATAACAAAATCAGCCCTGGGGAACACTTCGTATGCTCTGATGAGCGCCTCCTCCGGGAGCGCCTCACCGAACCAAACTACATTGGGCCGCAGGAGCGAGCCCGAACTGAAGGGCGAAGGCGCGGGGTACACTGTCATTGCTTCGGGCGGCAGCAGGATCAGCTCGCCGGTTTGGGTGCATCGCCATTCCATGATGTTGCCATGAAGTTCGATGACATTACTCGTCATCGCACGCTGATGCAGCCGATCGACGTTCTGCGTAAAGAGGTGAAACTCGCCCCCGCGACTCGTAATGTTACGTTCTATCGCGGCCAGTGCCAGATGGCCGGGGTTTGGCTCCGCCGCGAGGCAGCCTAATCGCCGATGGTCATACCAGCGGCTTACGGTCGCTGGATCGGCATCGAAGGCCTCAGGGGTGGCCAGTTTCTTCGCATCAAACTCTTTCCAAAGCCCCTCCATCGTATCGCGAAACGTGCGAATCCCGCTCTCGGCACTCACCCCGGCCCCGGTCACCACGGCAACGCATCGCGCTGTCGCGAGCTTCTTCGCGACGGCGGCAACATCCAGGCTTAACTTCTGCTCAGGCTCTGTCATGTCCACTCCGGCACGAGCAACGTTACGCTAATCACCATTGGCCACTCTAATCGGCGGTTACCAGCGTGCCGATTCGCTCGCCGCGAACAACTCGGGCGATGTTGCCCTTTTTCTTATAATCGAACACGATCAATGGAATATTGTGCTCCGCGCACATTGTCATCGCGGTCATATCCATCACGCGCAGGCGCTGGTTGATTGCATCATTGAAGGCGAGCGTTTCGTAGCGAACTGCCTTAGGATCCTTTTTGGGATCGGCAGAATAAACCCCGTCCACTTTGGTCGCCTTCAGTAGGACTTCGCAGTCCAGCTCGGTGGCTCGCAGCGACGCGCACGTGTCGGTTGTAAAAAACGGATTGCCAGTGCCCGCAACCAAGATGACTACCCGGCCCTTCTCCAAATGCCGCAGCGCACGACTTCGGATAAACGGCTCCGCAACGGCACGAATCTCGATCGCGCTCATCACGCGGCAATCCTGCCCCAGTTCAAGCAACTTTTCTTTCAGCGCCAGCCCGTTGATCACGGTTCCGAGCATGCCCATGTGATCGGCCGTCGCCTGCTGAATATGCCCCCTCGCCGCGAGATCCGCGCCCCGAATGATGTTCCCTCCTCCGACAACGATCGCCAACTGAGCCCCTTCTTTAGCCGCGTCCAGAATTTCCGCCGCGATCGATGACAGCTCGTCTGAATCAATTCCGAAACCGCCGGGGGCACTGAGCGACTCGCCGCTGATTTTGAGCAGAATTCGCCGATACTTCTTCCGTGGGAAACCGCCGCTTCCATCGCCGGTAGAAGCGGTGGGGCGTTGAGTGGCCGCAGAAACCGGGGGCCGTTTCCGTAAACCGGCCGATGAATGGGCCGCCCTTGCGTCAGGCGTTGCCTTTTTGGCCGAACGAGAAGAAGTGGAGGGGGTTTTTTTCGTGGCGGCTCGCATGGTTTTTCCTAGCACTACGGTACCCCGCGAGGGCACCGCTTTCCCAGCTACTGCTAGTGCGAAATCTGAGGGAGGTGGTCGAAAGTGCGCCAATCGTCGCGGAGTCGCACAAAGTTTCAGCAGATGGAGCGACAACCGCACCCTTTTTCGCACCATGTTTTGCGGGAGTGCGTAGAACCTGTAAGCATGTGGTGTTTGAAGGAGGCGCATGAGTCAGGAAATCCCCCCCGAAAATCCTCCAGTTTCCTTCGCACGTAGCGAAGAACTGTTGGTTGATTCCGTAACGCTCTCTCGTTCAGAGGGCTTGCTGTCGACTTGGGAGCGAACCCCGATTTGGGCACGCCGCGCGACCTTGCCCGCGATCATGTTTTCGATCATCGCGCATGCGTGTCTGGTTGTGCTAGGGACGCTGATCTACGTGGAGG
>CAYVFW010000045.1:0-18593 GCA_964450325.1 uncultured Phycisphaeraceae bacterium
CTTACGATCGATCCGACCAAGAAAGTAGTCACCAAACTACGCTACAGCGCTCCCCAACCACCAACCCTCACCGACGCTGCCGCCTGCATGGCACTCGTCACAGGGTTCGCGAAGATGCAAGCCGCCCAAGCCACCCGTGAGAGGGTTTATACTGAAGCGACCGACCGGGAAGCAACCCGGCGTTGCGAAGCGATCGAAAAAGTAATTGAGCGAGTGAGCTCGATCCGCGATGGCGCGTTCTCCCCCTGGAGTGAGGATCCCATCTACCGCTCCACCATCCTCCCGCTCGCGGGGTACTTCTCAGTCCAAGCCCTGGAATGGGTAAACATCCTTATTAATAAGTAAACCCGACCGCATCACCCCAATTTCACCACGCTACTTACCACCCCGCAGAACCAGCCGCAACTCACCGGCGCGTTGTACGCAGAAGCCAGATACCCTGCTACTTACATTTAACCCGCGCACCGGCGAATCCGCTGCACGCTCGCAACTCAAGGTAGCGTCACCACAAAGCTCGGGTCCGCAACCGCCTGCAACTGCCCCGTCCGCTTACGCTTAAGCTCGGCCCCGTTGGTTACGTTTATCGGATACTTAAGCCGTAGCGCCGCCAGCACCGGGCTCTGCTGGCGCGGGTTGAGCACATTATAATCTTTATCGCCAAATACTCCCACCGTCACGCTGCTCCGCCGCGGACCATGATAATAAAACGCCGACTCACCCTGCCTCCGCAGCTCCACCACCGCCTTCTCCGCCGCGGTTCGAAACTCGCCCAACTCCTTCGCCGTAGGCTCAACATCATCCAGCCGACAATACACCGCCATCTGCAGCGTATACAGCGCCCCCATACCGAACATCGCTTTGGCGTTGCGCAAATCAAACTTTGGTAGCGTCCCTCCGATCGCCTCAAAACGCGGCGGGGCGAACATCGCGTTCGCAAACGGATAACTCTCCCCCACCCGCACCGCCCTGATCTTTTCAAGGTCTCGCTTGGCCTGGGCGGTCTCTGGGTCCGGATAGGAACCGTAGGTTACAACGACGGCCCGACCCCGATCCTCAAGCTGTGCCTGACTCAAGCCCGCCACCCGCTTCACATTCGCCAGCACACCCGCCGCTGATTCCCGCTCCGTCGCCCCGTCAAACCCGGCAATTACGATTGTCCACGACCCGCCAGATGTAACATCAAGCCGCGACGAGCCGCGCAGTTTCTCGGCGACCGCTTTGCTTACGTCGGACTCCTGGGGCACCCCATCGCCCACTTGGAACTGGCTGGCGATGAGCCCCGAACCATTCTCAGAACCTAACAACGCGTCCGGGTTCGTGCTCTGCATCATCTCTTGTAAGGTTTTATTCCGAACGCTCGCCCCCAGCCGAGGCGATTCCGTGCCCGCGAGCGGGCCTTTCATGCCGATAGGCCGGTCCCAGGGCGAGGCATACTTCGGCCCGCCCCCGTCCAGCACTCCCTCGCTGTCGGCGAGAGCCTCAACCTTGCTCTGGCACGCCGACCCGGTTAGCATCACCCCGCCACACGCGGCGACGACCACGAAATACCAACATAATTTAACCATACCACTCAAACTCTTCTCCCCGGGCTGGCGGCTGCCCGCCAGTCCGCCCGTAAATTCACCTAAACAGGGGATGAAACGAGGTTCGGTCGGCCGCCTTTTTGCCGGGCTGTCTGGAAAAATTCGCGTCATGCTATCGATTCTCGCTCTACCCCCGCACGCGCAAACCCCTACCTGGCTTGCACTTATGAAGCCCCCGCCGGAATGGAAAATGATTGTAGAGCATTTTACCCCAGCGCGACGATACAGAGGCATCGCCCATGGATGTGGCGATCGGAACCCGACCCGACGCTTTCGGTGCCCGCTTTGACCCTGCCCCGCAGAGTTAAGCGATCTGGGCACAGCGTGGGGCCGAAGGCGACTGGAAGCGAGGAACGCATAGTTAGTTTTCCCCCCGTGCCCCCCGGATGATCTCCACGAGATTACCTCCGACGCTGTCGCGGGTTTTCTGTACAGTGACCGCCCAATCCACGGGGCGTTTTATATCCACCCATTGTTCGGTTCCTACGCAGCAGAAAGAAGCCGCTATGAGAAGAAACGATTACTCCATCTCCCAAGCGTGCAGTTCCTTATGTGTCGACTTTGCTTTAACCACATCCGCTCCAGGCGTGGCACTTCAAGATGACGCGGCCTCGCTCCCCGCACGAGCAGATTGCAACATGGTAACGGTCCTCGCGAAATTGTCTCAACCGCAGCTCCCCTCAGCACCTCAATCTCCTCCGCCCATGCGTTGGGAGCTGGTGCAATCAGTTCGTCGGCGTCTGCGCCTGGGGATTTATGATTCACCCCACCAGCTTGAAGCCGCCACGGAACGCCTTCTGGCGGCACTGTCTGTGAAGTAGTTGCTCAACCGCGAGCTCGAGTTCTCGCCTCACGCCGCGATGATGGGCGCCCGAGGTAAGCGTAATTACACGATCCCCGTGTGGACCCTCCGGCCGACGACGCCGCCCGCGCACATATCTTACTCTAACGAAAGTAAGTCAATGCCTCGAAGCTGAGGTATGTTTTAGTATTGGACGTTGTCCAAAGCGGTTGACACTCTTTGTGTAGACGCTAGGCCGGGCTTATGTTTTGGCCAAACCTGCCAGCCAACTGTTCCAAGATATCGCGCGCCGCTCGCTCCGGGTTGTAATCGGCTTTGAGCCATGCGCATGGTACCTTGGATTCATCCGCCCACTGCTGAGCCTTCTCGGCGTGCAGGTGTCCAATTAACTTTACAATGAGCAGCACCGCGCTCGTGTCAAGCCGTTGAATCGCAGTCCGCAATGGCGCGCTTGAGCCGTGTTCAACAAGGTCGATCCAATCAACCTCCTTCAGCTCAAACGCGCTCACGAACTGATCAACCGCCGCCTGCCGACGTTCGCCGCCCACGATCACCAACCGCCCTCCCCGCAGCCATTCCCGCACCGCCAGCACTTGCTCGCTCCACGGTCGCGATCCGGTCTGGTCGTCATCCTCGTCGGGCATCGCCTCCGCATCGCCACCACGCGGCTTCGCGGCGTACTGGAGCGCAGCCGCCAGTTCGCGGTCCTCTGAGAGCACCTCTGGGATCTGTAATGTTACGATCGGTGCGAGCGCTTCGGCGATGCGAGGGTCCGACATCATCACATGTGCTTGCGCCAGTAGATGTAATCCTTCGGCGATCTTCTTCCAATGCTCCACCTGTTCAGCCGGGTCACCAGCGGGCAACTTGGACAGGAAATTGCTGTGATATCGCACCTGGCTAAGCGGCTTCTTGATCGCCTTATCTTGCCTCGCGACATCTTCAACCGAGCTCGAAGTCGCGCGGATTCGTTCGGCGAGCTCCGCCGACTGCGTCGGATCGGCAGGGTCGGACATGGTCATAAACCGCTCGATATACACCCGGCGCTGCGCTGTGGCTCGCCGCAACCAATGATGCACATCGACCTGATCGCGGTCTTCTTCAATCCAAGTTCTGGCGAGCACCACTCGAAGCGCTGAGTCGGCCTCCGCAAGTAATCTCATCGCCGCGGCGTCGTCAACAGCGATGCCCCGAGCAGCGGCATCGTCCACCTTGCGCATCAGAGCCGCCGCGTCCGCAAGTGTAATATAACAACGAGACGCCGTCAGGATTGTGGCGTCGTCGGGCAACGGGCGTTCGCGCCAGAACGTCCAGAGGAAGCAGTTGGGAAGCTCCTTCGCAATTACCACCATAGCGTTGAGCTGCTGCAGAATCTCTGCGTCCGAGTCGTGATGGCCGCTTAAGTCATTCTGCCGTTTGAGCACCGCCAGATCGCACGCCTGCGCTTTCAAGCGGCACCGCTTCTCAACCACCGCGATATCAACTTCGGGCGGAGCCGAGTACGCCCCGGGAACAAAAGCTCCGGTAATAGTGGGGTGCGACTCCGAAGCAGCTCCTCTCGCCCTACCGATCTCCTCGTTGGTGCCATGCGAAACGATGTGCCCCCTCAAATCGCCGGTGCGCAGTGAAGGGCTCGAGCTGCTGCGCTGGAGCGACGTTGGAGCAACCGTCGGACCTGTAATCGTCGGGCCGCTGAAACCCGCTTGAGTATACCTCCCGCTTCCCCCGGAAGCCGCATCTCCGGATGCACCTCCGCCGCCCGCAGAGCCGCTTCCATTACTATGCGCTGATGAAAGCTGGCCGTTGGAACTGACAAGGTGATCGCTCTGATGCTCACCCGCAGTGTCTCGATTGCTCGCCGAACCAGAGTTCATAGCTGCATCGCCAGCTTGCTCATGAAGCCATTCACCAAGCAAGCCTACCGCAGTTCGTAGAGATTGCGACCTCTGCAAGTGCGGTTGGATCACGCGGCCGAGCGATTCAAATAACTGTTGTAACTGGTCGTTGGTCATGGTGGATTTACGTGCTTACTACTCTGATGCCTCCCCTACCCAGTTTCCTCCGCTGCGGCCCGGCCTTTTCTCAACGCTGCTGGCTCATCTTGGACACATGCTTCGCTCCTTCAGTGTCAAATAAAAAACCTAATTGTCCAAGTGCTTCAAGTAGCGGCCGGACGACCCAACGCCCAGCATAAAAGTCAAAGCGCTCTCACGCTTTCAAACACAACTCGACAATCGGCATTCTCTACACTCTACTCCAAGCATCAAACCTCGATCCGCTACCTTATGGTAGGTGATTCGCCCCCGCCCCCACACTGGCCAACATCAGAAATATTACCTATACACAGCGATCCTCTCGCCAGCGAGACTGAAGAATGAGCTCGCTCGCTGGAAACCGAAAAAACCCCCGGAGAAGATAGTTGCTGCGTCAAGATAACCTTTGCGTCTGCTGCATTAAAATACATTTAATGTCCACCCGGTCTCCTGCAGGCGGGGAATGCTACCCACCGCTGTGGGTGCGGCCAGCCGGATCGCTTTCAATGTGAACCGTGGGCAAAAAGTAATTTTAATCTACGGCGACGGATGCGGGCGCAAGCTGGTGGCTGGTTTCTTCGGCTCGCCACAGAGGCAAGACGCTACTCGAGCCGTTCCATAGCCAAGATGGCAGCGCCGTAGATTCCCGCCGCGTCTTCAAGTTTGCTCGCCACCACCTCGACCTTCTTGCAGACATCGGGGAATGCGAGATCTCGGACAGAGCGCTCGACGCGCTCGACGAACGGGCGTGCAATAGCCTCAACAAGACCGCCCCCCAGAATAACCTTGGGGAGACTTAAAACGGTCACGAAGCTGGCGATCATCGCGGCGAGATCCTCTGCGGCGTGGTCGATAACTTCGGTGACCAGCGTGTCTTCTTTCTCGCCGCCGCGATAATACTTGGCGAGCATTTTGGACTTAATTTTACTATAATCGTCGCCGATCTCCGCGGTGAGCTTTGACTTATTATTTGCTTTTAAGAGCCGGACGATGCGATCAACGACGGCCGTGCGCGAGCAGTTGTGCTCCAGCGATCTCTGCCCGCGAGCCTGACCGGGAAAAAGTATCGTGTGACCGATCTCGCCAGCGGTCATGAAGTGGCCGTAATATAACGAACCGTTGAGGATGAGCCCTCCGCCGATGCCGGTGCCCACCCAAACGCCCATCACATCGCGGGCGTCCTTACCAGCACCCAGCTTATTCTCGCCGTAGACCGCCACATTCACGTCGTTGTCAAGGTAGACGCGCCCCTTCAGCCGCTTGGATAGAATGTCGGCCAAGGGAAGATTCTCCCAGCGTAAGTTAACGGCCTCGAGCACAACCCCACGCGAGGGGTCGATTGCTCCCGGAGCGCCGATGCCCACACCGCCCAGGTCCGCGATGGTTATCTTCGCGAGGGTACACGCCTCTTCCACGCCGCTAATGATTCGCCCGATGATCGCCTCGGTGCCATCCTCCGCCCTCGTCTTGCGCTTGGCCTGACTCATTAACTTAAAATCGGGCGAGATCACGCCCAACTGCATGTTAGTGCCCCCGAGATCAATACCTATGTAGGGCTTTGTTGCTGTTGCCATATGCGGTCGCCATCACAACTTACTTCTGCTCCAGGCTTTCGCTCGCGCCCGGCCCGTTGGCCGCGGTCGCTTTCGCCCGCCTCGCGTAATCCATAAGCGTATCGAGGTCGCCGATCTCGCGTTGCTGGCGTGCAGGCCTAGGGACGGCTTCAGTCCCCGCCTAATGTTTGCGGCCCAAAGTTGCCCGCGGTGCGCTCCATATAGCCCTTGCCCTTGCGCTCGTACTTGGTGAAGCCCATCCGCTCAAGATTCTTATTTGAGAGAGCGCTCTTAGACTTGAGGTCCGACCACTTCTGGGCAATGGCGGGAGCCACGATCGCTCGCCGCACCGGCTTGCCAGTCAGGGGATGCTTGGCCAACGCATCAGCGCTCATGAACTGAAAGATCTCGAAGGTCTCGCCGGTTGGCTTGCCTTTCTTATCCAGAATTTCGTAAACGTATGTGGGCATAAGAAATGGTATGTAAAGGTTGAATGGGCGGCTGCAAAAACTAGGGGCAGTGACTTCTAGCCTAGAAGAGCTGGCGAAGTCGCTTGGCCGGAATGCCCAACTGCTCGCGGTACTTTGCCACCGTCCTTCGCGCGATGTCAATACCTTTAGCTTTCAGCGCGCCCGCCAGGGCTTCGTCGCTCAGCGGCTTCTTCTTATCCTCAGCCTGAATTAACTCTTGCAGCGATGCCTTTACCGCTTCCCACGCCATGTCCTCACCGCCCACCGTCTCCTCGGTCGTCCGCGTCTGAACGCCACCGGAGAAGAACTTTCTGAGTGGAACCACCCCCCGCGGCGTAGCGATGTATTTCTCCGCCACTGCGCGGCTGACCGTCGCAACGTGGATGCCCAACTGGTCCGCAATCGTCTGCATCGGCAGAGGCTTGAGCGAGGCGGGGCCGTAATCAAAGAACTCTCGCTGCGCTGCAACGACCGCATTGGTGACGCGAAGTAGCGTATTGCGGCGTTGGCCTACGGCATCAAGCAGCCACTGCGCGTTTCCTAAGTTAACTTTGATGAAGTCTCGACCCTTGCGATCCATCGTGCGATCTTTCGCGAGCCGTGCATACTCCTGATTGACGCGGACATTGGGCAGCCGCCTGTCGTTCAGATAGGCGAAGTAACGATCCTGGTCAGCGTCGTACTCAACGATCGCATCGGGCGTGATGGGTCGGGCCGCGTCATTCACCAACCGCCTCGCAGGGGCGAGACTCAAGCGTTTGAGTAGCCCCAGCGCAGACTTAATTTCAGCGAGCGTGAGACCTGCCTGCTCAGAGACCTTGGGCAGTCGGTTCTGCATCAGGTCTTCCAAGTGATCGCGCACGAGCACTCGCGCGTGCGCGAAAACGCTCGTCGCTAGCTCGGAATCTTCGTCCTCTTCCTCGAGCGAATCCAGTTGCAGCAGCAGACATTCGCCTGCGGTGCGGGCAGCTACGCCAGCTGGCTCAAGGCTGCGCTGCACCGCGATAATTGCCCGCTCAAGAAGGGGAACGGTGAGGCCCGCCGCGTCGCCGGAGCGATCAATGATCGACTCCATCGAAGTACGAACATACCCATCATCCTCCACAAAACTTATAATAACCTCGCCAGCCGCACGCAACATTGGATCCACATCGGAGAGCGACCACTGGCCGCGCAACTGTTCTGTGAGCGAGGCACCTCGCGCGGGCGCGGCGGCCATGGCCTCAGACTTGGCATCTACTTCACCCGGACGAGCACCGTACTCTCCCAACGCCTCTTCATACCGCAGCTCGCGTTCGTAGCGTTCACTTTGCTCGTGAGCAACATCACGGTCGAAGGAATCCGCGGCACCAAACTCGTTCTCCGCGGCGTCCGACTCGACTTCCTCAAACCGATCAAGCTGCGAAAACTCGTCTGCCGATTCGTCGTGCCTCGCTGGCTCATCTCCCTCAAATATATCACCGTTGATATTGCCATTTATATCATTCCCGATATCATCGCCCAGCTCGTCTCCAGAATAGTGGTCGCCGGAGCGCGATAAAGCGTCACCAGCTCGACTCTCCCCGACTGTCTCGGCGCCGTCATCGGCGAAACTAGCATCTTCTCCGCTGTCGACTCCGTCGGCTCTGTCGTCGTTACCTTGCTCTCCGTCCTGACTGTCGCGATTCTCAGGGCCATCGGCAAGCTCAAGCGTTGGGTTACTCTCCAACTCCTGCTCAATGCGTTCTTCCAGCTCTGCCAATGGCATCTGGAGGATTTCCATACTTTGGATCATCCTCGGGGCCATTCGCATGGTTTGGCCCATCTTCATGAACTGTGAAGTTTCAAAACGCATAGTCAACAACCGAGAAATCCGAACTCTTAGAACGGGTCGCGAAGCAGCGCTGGCTTCTTCCCTAACTCTCTACGCTGGTCAAACATCGCGCCGTCCTTCAATAGCATCAGAAAGGACAGCCTTATTTGCAAACTCTAGTGATGAACCTGTCGGCAAACCGCGTGCCAATCGAGTGACTTTCACCCCTCGCGTTCGGAGCAGGTCCGATAAGTAAAGTCCGGTCCCATCGCCCTCAAGGGTGGGGTTCAGCCCAAGGATCACCTCCGAAATCGCTACACCACCGGCGTTTTCGCTTGGTCGCTCCACGCGCGCCAGCAGACTCGAGCTCGTCAGGTCGCTGGGCCCGACCCCATCCAGAGGAGACAGCCGACCCATCAGTACGTGATAGATTCCGCGGAACATTCCCGTCTGTTCGAGCGCGATAAGGTCACGAGGCTGCTCAACGACTAACACGCTCGCTCGGTTTCGTTCACTATCCGAACATATGCCGCAAGTAGCCGAATCTGATAGGTTCCAACAGACTTGGCAGTGTCGCACCGAGTCTTTGACGCTGATCAGTGCGCTCGCCAGAGCGTCGGCGACAGTGCGATCACTCTTCAAAATGAAGAACGCCAGACGCTCGGCACTTCTGCGACCGATCCCGGGTAGAGCGGCAAAGTGTGAGACGAGTTGATCTACCGCACGAGGGTACGCGACGATCCTTTTCTGGCCCGGCTGGGCAGAGTCTGGCTGGTTTTTTGGAGCGTTCTTGGCCATACAAAACGGTAGCCCACCCTAACACGCGTTCGTTGCGTGCAACAGGTCAGTCGGTTCGGATCTGTCTTTCTCCACTAGTTTCACACTGTTCATAAATAAGTTCAACATAGTTAAAGCACCAAACTTCGGCGTAGCATCTGGGCTACGAGGAATGCGTATCTTTACTGACCTCCGACTGCGCGGTTGAGACCCGCGGGTGAGAAGAGGGTTATCGGAGCCTACAAGGGTGGGTTTGACCACTAGCTTTTAGAAAGAGAGATCGATCCCCATGATTAATACTTTGAATCGTTTCATTCGTGTGCCGATGGCGGGTCTTCTACTTGGCCTGCTGGCGGCCAGTGGCCAGGCTCAAACCCTCACCACGGTGCCTGTGGTGGCGGGGCTTTCACGTCCCATCTATGTCACCGCGGCCGTGGGGGACTATTCACGAATCTTTGTAGTTGAGCAACGTTCGAGCAGTACCGGGCGTATCCGTATCATAAACATTCCGGGAAACACGCTGAACGCCACGCCGTTCTTAAGTATTACCGGTGTTTCCACGGGCGGCGAGCAGGGCCTTCTGGGGATGGCGCTTCACCCAAACTTTATGGCCAATGGTTACTTTTATGTTAACTATACCCGCACGGCACAGTCGGGCGTGAGCGCGGGCTCCACGATCATTGCTCGGTACCGGGCGACAGGGGGCGTGGGAACAGCGGCTACCGCCGACCCGACCTCCGCCACGATTTTGCTTACTATTCCCCAGCCCGATGCGAATCACAATGGCGGCTGGATGAGCTTTGGTCCCGATGGCAACCTTTGGATCGCCACCGGAGACGGTGGAAACGCCAACGATGTTAATGGCACGGGAACCGTCACTGCGGTAGGGCACACGGCGGGCATGGGCAACGCACAAGACGTAACTAATAATCTTCTGGGAAAGATGTTGCGGATTGATGTAGATGGCTTGGACAACGTACCCGGTAATGCCGACGACGCCGATGCCGTTGCGGGCAAACCTTACCGAACTCCCGCGACCAACCCGTTCAACGGGACGAATGGCGATCGCGAGATTTGGGCGTACGGACTGCGGAATCCGTGGCGCTGCTCGTTTGACCGTGCGAACGGTGACCTCTGGATCGCTGATGTGGGTCAGAACGCCTTCGAAGAAGTTAACTGCATTGACACTTCCGCGGCGGGCGGCGCAAACTTTGGATGGCGGTGCATGGAAGCACGCAGTTGCACCGGGCTCACCGGCTGCATCTGTAACAGTGCCTCGCTTTACTATCCCCTGCACGCCTACGGCCATAATCTCAACCGCTGCTCGGTAACTGGGGGCGTTGTTTATCGCGGATGCGCGATGCCCGGTTTGAGTGGCTCCTATTTCTTTGCCGACTACTGCGGTTCACAGTTGTACACAATGAGGAAGGGCGCAACTAACCAAACTGTAGTGCTCGCCAGCGACCGCACGGCAGAACTTGATCCGGCGGGTTCCAACGTAATTACTAACGTAACTTCATTCGGCGAGGATGCCTTCGGAGAAGTTTATATTTGTGATCAGAGCGGGGGCAAAATCTACAAGATCGTCGAAGCAACCTCCACCCAGCCCGACTGTAACAACAACGGCCGGGCCGATGGGTGCGATATTTCCTCGGGCTTCAGCTTTGATACGAACACCAATGCGATTCCGGACGAGTGCGAAGATCCTTGCTTCGCAGATTACGATCAGAGCGGCGGTATTGATGGAGCCGATGTCGAAGCCTTCTTTACCGATTGGTCGGCGGGGGCTGGCGGCGCGGATGTTGACCAGAGCGGGGGCATCGACGGTGCCGATGTCGAAGTCTTCTTCATCGCCTGGGCATCCGGTTCCTGCTGATTGGCATGGTGCTAACCCGGAATCTTTAAGTTAATATACCAAGGTTGAAGGGCCACACATTTGTGTGGTCCTTTTTTATTACCTCCGCTTGAAGTTTAGCGACTTCAAGCAAATCACCCGGCTTTCACGGTCCATCCCAGCCGAGTTTGTGCCGAGTTATGATCACCCCATCCTGGCCGTGCGAACCTTGCGCTGAGGCGACCGCAGCCAGTGAACACAACTCACGGCGTCTTGACCGGCCGTGCTTTAATCGCAAGCCGAACAAGTTTCGTGCTTACTGTCGCACGAACCGCGGGGGGCAGATCAGCGAAGACTGCTTCCTTGCTCTTAATATTATTCTCAAGCTCCTCAAACGATAAGGAGACCGTCGCGATGACCGGATAAGTCTTGTCCTCGACTGCTTTGATTGCATCGATCGGGCCGGTTAACGTTACATCGGTGAGGAACCGGTCCTGAGGCGAGATCTGAATATCCCATCGATCCAGTTCCCCCGGCGCGAGCCGGATGTGTACCGGCACCGTCACGAGCGAAACGGATCGCTCCTGCGGCCGCAGCGTTAGTCCGACATCGGCGGTCGCGGGTGAAAAGGTGATGTGCTGCACGCCCGCCAAGACACCCGGGACGGTGAGCGGCACCGACGCCAGAGGTTGTTTCCGGCCGCGAGCGAGCAGCGCGATGGCTTCAGGGGCGATTCTTAACATCGCGGCACTTTCGGGGGTAAGCCGCTTGAGAAGAGACTTGGGCCCGCGGATGGTGGCCGTCGCTGGCCGCAACTCGGGCGGGCCATCCAACTCACTCGCTGGAATATCCAGGGCGATTGGCAACTGCCGTGATTCCATCTCATCGATTATAATTCGCACTTCTTCGGGGTCGCACTTGCGGATGGTGACCGCCAGCGAACGTAACTCGGGATGCTCGCGCAGCACCTCTCGCAAGAGCATGGTGTGCTCGCCGCTGGCGCGCGGAACTCCGGGCGAATCTGGAGTAAGGACGAGGGGCTTACGGAGGACCCGCTCCGCCGCGTCGATCGCGGTGCTGGCACCGTCAAGATCCACCAGCACGCGGATGCGCGAATCTGGTAGAACCACGGTTGGGTCTCCCACACGCTCGGTCCTCGCGAGGTCAATGGTCCGGGAGCTTTGGGCGGGTACGCTGAGAACAATCTCGGTGGTGGATTGAAGCGGGCGCAGCGATTCGGCCTCGGCAAAGAGCCAGATCAACACCGTGACGAGCGTGATAACTATTATGTTACGGATGACCGATATCACAGAAGCGTCCTTTTACTTAGCTTTCCCCGCTGCGGGGCTCTAACGAGTAAATATAATTTATCTGGTACGCCGCGAACGCTCAGAGCGCGTGGACCTCGCGGCGTCGCTGGCACCGCTTGCGCTACCCGGATCGATACTCAGCTCCCCGTCCGCGGCTCGCCCACTCTCGGCACTGTCTAAAGTTTGGGCATCTGGTTGATCTGAGTGGTCCGCGCGGTCTGCACGGCCCGCGTGATCCGCGTGATCCGCGTGATCCGGGTGATCGGAGTGATCCGCGTGATCCGGGCGCCCCAAATCCTCGCTGGCGCCCCCGCTCGCTACCAACTGCGACATCACCCCTCCGCGCTGGCGGGCTTTCTTCATCGCGAAGTTCAGTCGATCCTCTAGCTCGCTCCGTAACTCTGAGGCACTTAACCGCTCGCTGAGGCGGCCCCGCTCCGCAATACGGATCCCGCCGGTCTCTTCACTTACAACGATAACCACCGCGTCGCACTCTTTGCTAAGCCCCACAGCGGCACGGTGGCGAGACCCTAACCCTTCCTCGGGCATGTCGCCCGGCTCGGCAAGGGGCAACTGCGAGCCTGCCGCGAAGATCGTGCGCCCTCGCACAATGACCGCGAGATCGTGAAGTGCCGACCCCGGAAAGAAAATAGTCTGGAGGAGGCGGGAGGAGAGTTCAGCGTTCATAATCGTGCCCCCCTCCACCAGCCCGGCCAACCCGATTTGTCGCTCGATGGCGATGATCGCTCCGAACTTTGCTCGAGCGAGATAGGACGCGGCGAGGGTTATCTCGCCGACGACAAACTTAATATCTTTAGGGGTACCTCGCAAAAAGGGCGTTTCGCCAAGGCGAACAAGTGCCCGCCGGAGTTCAGGCTGAAAAATTACGACCAGCGCAACCGCGAAGAGCGCGAGAAACTTGTCGTAGAGCAGGCCAAGCCGTTGGAACGATTCCGAGCCACCAACAAAGCGGCTGGCAATCGTGGTGAGCACCAAGAGGAGAAGCAGGCCCTTGAGCGCGCCCGCTGCGCGTGTACCCTGAACAAAGCGGAACACGACATAGACGACCGTACCGATCACCAAAAGCTCCAGCGCCACCTCCGTTTTTTGGTAGGCGCCAAGCCGAACCATGAGGCTTTCAAATCGCTCGATCACTGTCATGCCGCGTAGTTCTCCGGTAAGAAGCTGATTGCCTTGACGCGTTCGATTCTACGGTACAAACGAATGTAGAGCGCGGTCCGGAGGGCTGTTCAAAGAAAATGAAGAGAAGCTGGTGAAAGCTTTCCGGACACGCGGCAGACAAGACGGAGTCGCTATCTCTTGACCAGCCGCAAGTCCAACTGCTACAATGCCGACCTTAAAGGTGAGGCTCGGTAGCTCAATTGGTAGAGCATCGCATTGAAAATGCGAGGGTTGCCGGTTCAAGTCCGGCCCTAGCCATTGGTTTAGATGGGTTTGGTGGGCTCAGATCACGCGTCTTAGTGGTGCGGCAGACCGAGGCGGGCTGCGAGAACGCCGCCCCGCCCTTTCATCGCGTTGAACCCGCTTTCCACCAGTTGGTGGGATTTTTTTTCACCAAACCCGGCGTGGTCATCATCACCGACTTCTTCCGGTTTGGCGAGGCTTTCTTGACATTTCCGAGTTGGCCAAATTTCTCGTGTCCGCCACAGAGCGAAGGTTTTGTTGCCGATTCGCGAATAGGCGTGAAACGCAAGACGGCGAACAGAATACCTTATAAAACACTTACAAAAAGTGCATCTGTGCGTTTTTGGCCTCGCGGCGGTTCTCCGACCAGCAGATTAAGCTGTTGCCTGACAACACATTTCCGATCTTTCTTCGCCAAGAACCGATAGAATCGTCAGAGATTTCTCAGTTTCTGCTTGCATAAAGGGCGTCGCGGGGTGATAATGTAGAGAGCTTCGTTCTGAAGCGATACGTTCTCCGGATGCAATCAGGGTCTGGCGACTCAGCCTTATTGCTCGCAGGGCATGACATGAAAGGGCTCCACGTGCGTAAAAACTATAATCGCCGTATCCGCAACACCGGTGGATTTACGTTGATCGAACTGCTTGTCGTCATTGCGATTATCGCGGTGTTAATAGGCACGCTCCTGCCCGCACTTGGTAAGGCGCGAAAGTCGGCCAAACAAACAATCTCTCTGAGCAACGTGCGATCGATCGCCCTGGCCGGGTCAACCTATCAGTCTGACCAGAAGGGATGGTTGCCCATCACTCTCACCTGGACCGGAAGATTTGGTCCGCTGCCCAAGCCCGCTCTTTACACCACAGGCATTTTCGGTGCCTGCACTTGGAGCGCTTGGGGCAAGACGACGGGGCAGTACTGGTCCACCGTAAATCCTGGTTTCGATATTTTCCAAGAGAACCGTCCGCTCAATCAGTATCTTTACGCCAATGAAGTTGTGGCACCCAACACCCGCTCCACCGTGGCGTCCAACGCCACCGAACGGTTCTCCAAAGGCTTCGCGGTTTTCAAAGATCCGAGCGATCAGATCGGGCACCAGCAATATTGGGGGCAATACGAGGATCCCGGCGTAAACAATCGCCCGAAACGAAATAATCAGCCAGCCGGGAATGTGCTTTCGTGCTTCGAGGACACCGGGACCTCCTACCAGTGGCAGTACAAGGCTGTTGAGCAGGGACATTATCAAGCCGGCATTCGCTTCGGGGTCAACTCCGCAGTTTTTGACAAGACAATGCGTCGACTGCGCCTAGCCGATGCCTTCTCGCCGTCTCGTTTGGTTTGGCTCAACGACGAATGGGCCGATATCACCATGAATCATGCCAGCGTAAATGCCGCGATCAGAAACGGTTATGATGATATCAACAAAGCGGTTTTAGGGTTCATGGACGGACACGCTGCCTATCTCACGATCCTTCCTGGTGCGCCCGCCGGTGGACCTCCCGATGGTAACTGGGATAATGTTCGTCAATATAACAACGAAAAATACACTGTAATTCTCACGGGAAGCTGAAGCCTCGGAAATCAGCTTAAGCCAGTTTCACTTAAGCCAAATACTTCAAACACCCGCTCAAACTACCCGCGTCACCGCGGGTTTTTTGTTTCCCGGGCGACCTCGCGCATCGCCAGCTCAAAATCGCGCAAACGTGGCGCGTTGCTAAAACCGTTGGCTCTGGCCAATCTGACCGTTCTAACTGATGTTTTCCCGGATAATCGGCGCGAGCCGCCCACCGGATATAGAATTGGGCGTTGCTTCCCAACTTCGACATCATTGTGATCGGCGGAGGTCACGCCGGTGCGGAGGCGGCATGGACCGCCGCCAATGCCTTTGCTGAGGATGACTCGCGACGAATCGCCCTAGTCACCCTTGACGCGTCCAAGCTTGGGGTAATGTCCTGTAATCCGGCGATTGGCGGACTCGCCAAGGGACAGCTTGTTCGAGAGATTGATGCCCTTGGGGGCCTGATGGGCCTTGCGACCGACGCCACCGGCATTCAGTTTCGCGTGCTCAACACAAGCAAAGGACCGGCGGTGCACGGACCGCGCGCCCAGTGTGATAAGCACGCGTACGCCCACGCGGTGCAGGGCATGATCGCCTCGCGGAGTTCAATTACGGTTATTCAGGGGAGCGTCGAGGACATCGTTACTAACACGGCCGCCGACGGGTCGCGGCGGGTCCGAGGGGTTCGCATCAAGGGCGCATCGGTCGCGGTCCGAGGCCCGGTCGCGGGCACCTCTTACCTCGAGTACGGGGCGGGCGAACATAAACTATGTGCCGCAGGAGAAGACGTTGAACTTCTCTCGAGCGCAGTGGTGCTTACCACGGGCACCTTTATGCGTGGCCTGATGCATACCGGGGAACATAAATCTGAAGGCGGCCGTTTCGGCGAGGCCGCGGCTGTGGGGATCTCCGGCGCGCTCAGTCGCATGCAGTTTGAATTAGGACGGCTGAAGACCGGCACCCCGCCCCGGCTAAAGCGGTCAACCATCGATTGGGAATCGCTGGAGGCCCAAGGAGGCGATGATCCGCCGATTCCATTCTCGGACTTGTCCGGCGAAGATATAACCACGCCGGGCAGTGGTGAGAGATGGTTACACTCCACCCAGCAAGGCCGTGCCTTCCCCACTATCGGCATCGGGGCCTTCCCGTTTCTGCCCCAAGTTGAATGCCGCCAGACCAGGACCGGGCAGGTGGCGCACGAGTTAATCAGAGCCAACTTACATTTAGCGCCGATGTATAGCGGGCAGATAGAGGGCGTTGGCCCTCGCTACTGCCCCAGCCTTGAAGATAAGGTTGTTCGCTTTGCCGACAGAGAGTCACACAGCGTCTTCCTCGAGCCCGAAAGTCTGCGCGACGACTGGATATATTGTAACGGAATCTCCACGAGCCTGCCAGCGCACATACAAGATATAATTGTTCGCACGATGCCCGGGTGCGAGAAGGCGCACATCTACCGTTATGGTTACGCGGTGGAGTACGACATGGTGCGCCCGCACCAGATCAACGCCGGGGGCATGACCAAGTCCGTCTTCGGGCTTTTTCTCGCCGGGCAGATCAACGGAACAAGCGGCTACGAAGAGGCCGCGGCTCAGGGTCTGGTCGCGGGGTTGAACGCTTCACGGCTGGTGTTACGCGGCGGCAGTGCCGGGTTTGAACCTTACATTTTCACGCGAGATCGATCGTATATCGGCGTGATGATGGATGATCTGGTGACCAAGACGCCGCGTGAACCCTATCGGATGTTCACGAGCCGCGCGGAACACCGGCTATTACTCCGCAGCGACAACGCGGCGGAGCGGTTGACGCCGTTGGCCCTCGAGTTGGGCCTGCTTTCTCACCCGCTGGGCGTAGCTCGGCGTTCGGTGCTAGCGCGGAAAGAAGCGGCCAAGGCGGCCGTCAACGCCGCGATTAACATAACACAACTAGATGGCCAACCGCTCTCCAAGTGCATGCGGGCGGATGTGTTTACACTGGATGATCTCAGGGGTGCGGTACCGGGCGTGCCCTTTAATCGCAGCGCCTTCCTTACCACCCTCGCCGACCGCCGCTACGAACATTATATTATTCGGCAGCACGCCGAGATCAAGCGACAGGCCGACCTCGAGCATCGGCGCTTGCCAGACCATGTTGATTACAACACGCTTACATCGCTTCGCAGCGAGGCCCGCCTCGCGCTCGCCCGGTTTAAGCCCCAGACCTTCGGTCAGGCCAGCCGCCTGGAGGGGATCACCCCCGCGGATATTACGATCTTGAGCGTGCTTGTGAAGAGGCAGCGGAATGAGTGAATGCGGGGCGGAGTTTTACTTTAACCACGAGCGACTTCACCCGTGCTTACGAGCATCTCCGGGCTCATACCCGCCATCGGATAATGCTTGCACATCGCCTCGCCCAGTTGTTGCGCATCGCTGAGGACAAACTGGCACGCATGGCCCAGCCTCCAGCCAGCGAACTTAAGTGCGCGCACCAGCCGCTCCTGGGTCGTGCAGGCGATCAGGTCATCGCCTTGGACCTGGATGGGCAGGACGCAAAACTGCCAGGCTTGACGGCGGTTGATCATTTCCAGCGTGCGATGGTGGATCGTAAGTTCACGCGGATCAATGTGGGGCGCGAAGGAAGAGTACTGCTCGGCCCAGGCCTCTTCGACCGCGCTGCTCGCAACCCCGAACATCTCTTCCGCCAATGCGCCGAACGGACCACCCCGGCTCTGCTGTGCCGCCAAGACCTGATCGCGCTGTGCCGAAGTCATTGCTCCGTGACGCACAAGAAGTTCGCCTAGCTGTACTGTTCGCATGAGGTTCCACACTCCGTACGCGGCGTCGGGATGATTCCCGTTGCGGCGAACTTAGCATCGACATTGCGATCAACAAAGGTGTGGCCTTAGTACTGCAATCAGTAGCATTGGCAGCGCGGCGAAGCGGTCGCGCCACCCTTGCCAAATGCCCCCGTCAAGGCAAGTAAAAACTTAGGAATAATTCTGGGGTTGGGTTGCACATTTGGTAAATGAATACCAGGGGCGGGTTAAGCTGCCTATCTAAGTGGGTTATCGCCACCCCGGTTGTGCCGGGCATCGCGATTGAGAGCAGGTACGATGTAAGGCCCCCCGGCCAACCTCATGCCATTGACCGGCGAGGTGACCAGCATTTGGTACATCGCCAGAGTAACCACAATTAATAGATCGCCCTTAGGTGGCAGCTTCGATCGTGACAGTTAGTTGCTTGGAAGCGAACTGCTCCGCGTAAAGCTCAGCCCGCTCCTTGTGCGTGACCAGAACTACGGCGACGCCCGTGGTGTGCGCCTCGATCATTACTTCGCACGCTGGGTTGAGCGTCAATGGTGTAAGTTCGAGCAAGGTGCGAACGACGTAATCAATGGGATTCACATCGTCGTTGTGCAGTATAACTTTGAATGGCGGCAGCGGCGGGGTGTCTCGCTCGCGAGGCGTTGCGACCCGCCCTGGGG
>CAYVFW010000046.1:0-11398 GCA_964450325.1 uncultured Phycisphaeraceae bacterium
CCCCTGTCGCGCCGCCAACTCGATCAGCCGCCTGCCCCGCAGCCCCCTCGCCCTCAACAACGCCGTCAACAAAACCCCTGCGTCGCCACAACGACAGCACGCCCCGGGTCAGAATTTCACGCTCTTCGACTATTGCTTCCATGCAAACAAACCTTCCAGCACGCCCCGACCCCGTTCACGCCGCTCCTGACGAAGCACTGTACGAGTCTGCGCTCTCAAACACCGCAATCCTCGCTGTTGTAACTCTTAGTTTCTAAAGGGCCACTCGCATCGCGTTCCTCGGTTTCCAAACGGTGGCAGCGTTGCGCCTCGTTCTAGTGAGTAACCTGACAACTACTGGACCCCGACCCCCTCTGTTCTCGCCCGAACCAACTTCAACTCGCTCTACTAGAGATGCCGCCACCCGCCTCGTCACTTGTTCTACTGTTACGCAATGCCCCGACTTACCAAGATTTATACCAGGACTGGCGACGATGGGACCACCGGCCTTGCTACCGGCCAACGGGTCTTCAAAGATGATCTCAGCGTGGAGGCCTACGGCTCGGTCGACGAAGCTAACACTGCTATCGGACTCGCTGTCGTCGCGGCCGAGCATTCCGCCGGGAATGTGACCTCGCTCATCGCTCCCATCCTTCGGGCGATCCAGCATGATCTCTTCGATCTGGGCGCTGATCTTGCGACCCCAATTACGTTGGCCGAACCCGCAGGCACACGCTTACGCATCGTTGCTCAACAGATCCAGCGGCTCGAACTTCTGATCGACGAGCATAACGAACCGCTCCGACCGCTCGAAAACTTTGTCCTTCCCGGCGGCAGTCAGCTCGCGGCCCACCTCCACCACGCCCGAGCGGTGGTCCGTCGAGCTGAGCGCCTCTCAATTACCTTACTGCGCGCTCGTCCCGCCGAAATAAATCCAGAAGCCATCCGATATCTTAACCGTTTAAGCGACTTGCTCTTTGTGCTCTCCCGAGTCGCCAACGACTCAGGTTCACTCGATGTGCTCTGGATTCCCGGAGTGAACCGCAAGTAAGTCTGAGCAGATTGATCTACTTATGTTTGCCGGCGCATACCCCATTGCTGAAGCGAGCTAGACGCTTCCTTAGAGTCACTCTCCTACGAACCAACATACTTTGCGTACAGCGCTCGCGCCGTCTCCTCCCGCCCCGCGCCACGCAACAACGCCCGCCCATCGGTGAACAAAAGCATTTCCGTACCTTCAGGCAAGGTGCAGCGCAGTAGCATCGCCGTGACTTCGACCGGGGAGCCAAGTGCGGTGCGAAGCTTGCTGCCCAGGCGCTCCAGATCCACACCCTCCTCGGCGCTTAAGCCGGTCCGCCGCGGCCACACCTGATAGGTCGCCGTACCGCAAAGCCGGACACTCTCGCCGTCCGCCGACCCTTCCAGAAACTCAAACTTTCGTTCTACGCAGCAAGGGCACGCCGAATCCCGAGTTATGTTCACTTTTCGGATTGCAAGAGTCCAAGCATCGATCTCGATCAACGTAAACCCACTCTCCCCAGCGCTCGACGATCCGACCGCGCGGTCACTGCTTCCTCCATCACTTACAATCGCCCCGATCGCTATCGCCGCCTGTAGCGACGCCGCTATCCCGGACGCAGCTCCGAGCACACCGGCCGTATCGCAAGTCGGCTGCGAGCCAAGTGCCGGAGGATGCGGAAACACGCACCGCAGACACGGTCTCGGCGCTTCTCGCCGTCCCGCCAGCCGCATCACCATACCCCGAGTTGCGACGGCGCCGCCGTATACATAGTGAACTCCGCCGCGAACGGCGACATCGTTGAGCAGATACCGCGTCTCAAAGTTATCAGTGCCGTCAATGATTACATCGCAGTCGGCCAGCATTGCGGTCGCATTACGCGCCGTAAGATCCGCCGCGTGTGGCTCAAGACAGACAGTGGAGTTAACTTCTTGCAATCGCCGCGCTGCCGCGGCGACCTTCGGAACGCTTCCCGCTGCGTCTGCTTCCGTATAAAGGGGCTGCCGCTGCAGATTGGTCAACTCCACCACGTCGCGATCAATCAGCACCAGCCGCCCTACTCCAGCGCGGACAAGTTGATCAGCGCTTACGCAGCCCAAGGCACCCATACCAACCACCGCTACCGAGGCGCTACGAAGTCGTTCCTGCCCCGCATCTCCCACAACCGGGAGCAGCCGCTGACGGTGGTACCGATCGTGAATCATAAGTCAACATCCGTCCTTCGTCCCTGCAAAAAACGCCTCGTTGAGGCCGCCGCGTTCCTTGCCCACCAACAGCCTTCTTCCCAACGCACGTTTCTAACCCACCCATCTATCACCTAAAAACAACATAAGTCGTGACCCATCAAAGGTGGACAAAGCCAAACTTCCGCCTGAACGCGCCCGAGTGGATTCGAACCACTGACATCCGACTTAGAAGGTCGGCGCTCTATCCAACTGAGCTACGGGCACCTTTTCCTTTCATCCCCACCCCACCCCCACACGCAGCAGCACCTGCTACTTCCCGGTAAGTCACCAAGCCACATCTTCAACCTCGAAAGCGTAGGGGTCGCCGCAATCGCTTTCACCAAAGCCACCAACGCGGTAATTTTCGACGGCAAGCGTGCAAACCCTTGCTCTATCGCACTCGGCTGTTGCGGCAACTCCGGTGCTCGCCCGCAACTGACAACTCATTTCCGGGCGATCTCATCGACTACAGGATAAATACGTAAAAAAGGTCCGCCGAGATGGCGGACCTTGAAGTAAACGTAACTATCACAATGCAGCCCGAATGCCGAGACTAGAGACTAGTAGTCGCCAGCCGCGCCATCGGGGAACCACCACTGGTTTGAATCGAAGTCGATGCCCTTGAGGCCGCCACGGGTCCAACGCTGAAAGCCGGGAGCTGAGTACTCGGCTTCCCCGTTGCGGATTGGTTCCCAAGACGCTTCCGGCTGGTAGAGCACAATCATCGGGAAGCCGCTAAGCGGAGTAAGGTTGTTGACTCCGTCGTTGGCGTCAACCCGCCTGCCACCTCTGTTAAACGGGTTGCCGGTCTTCTTGAACGCTACGTGACCGTCAAAGAACAGGTTCAGCGTAATCGCATCAGGGTAAGCGTAATAGAACTGCGATTTGCCCTTGTAACGGGAAATGCTGTCGAAGATTTCGACCTTCTTGTCAGGAAACTGCACATCGGCAAGCGAGCGCCGACCAATCTTCTGGGCCAACACGGCCCCATTTTGTGTCTGATACATGCGGTGCGAGCCAGCCTGGGTTACGCCGCCCGTACCATTGTCGCAGCGGTCAGGCTGGTAGCGGAATGAAATTGACTCGTAGGACGAGGAGTATGGCCAGCGATTTTCACGGCCTGCGGGTCCCGGGATTGCGCCTTGCTCGAACCCTTTGGGATCCTTCTGCCATTCAAGCCGACGAGAATCTGCGGGAGAAACCACAGACTTATTGGGCAACTGCTGCGCTAAGTAGTCCTGAAGCACTAAGTGGCTGTAGAGAACGTGGGGAATCCAGTTGGGGATGTAGTCGGTACCGTCGAAGTCCGACTGATCGCGGCCTGTTCGGCGACGGATAATATCAACCGCCTGGGCCGCCGCCGCCTGGATCGGATTGTCGGTGTTTGCAAGGGCCTGCAAATCCGGGTACTCAAGACTCTGAAAGTTCTTCTTCGTAACCGAGAATCCCGACAGACGATTCAAGTAATCCGCGGCGTAGGAATGCGTCGACCGGCCAAGCTGCTGCTGGTTGGCGAGATCGATGACCTGTTTCGCCGTCTTTCTGGCCTCGGCCAGCGCGGGTAATAGAATACCGATGAGTAGCGCGATGATCGCAATCACGACCAGCAACTCAATCAGCGTAAATCCAACTCGTTTCTTATGAACTTGACCGCACTTCATGTGGGCCTCCTTACAACGAACACTGAAATGTTTCAGGTTGCGAACACCTCGAACAACCTGATGCCGCGAACGCGGACTTTTCGGAACCGACTACCCCGCCGAAATCTCCAAACGAGGTTTAAGGACCAAGAATAGGTCGCGGCCCGCTTTAACTTATCTTGATGATACCAATACACATGCCAAATGTCGAGAACTATTTAGCGCAAACCGACCGAAAACACACTTTCGACCTCCGCGGGCCAACCGCTGAATCCAGCTAGGTCAAATTCGCGGTCGTCACCTATCATGGGAGTATGAGGAGCAGGCTCCAAAATCTCGCATAGCGGCCGACAATTTCCGCCACCGATCGGATCGTTTGACCGTTCAACCTGCCGACAATCATCTCCAACCTAAGAGTAGATTCAGCGACCGACCCTCTTCGAAACCTCTTCGCATAACTGTTGTGGCTCGCGTGAGTACATACCGTAAATATCGGCCTTTGGGTGCAAATGTTGCTAAGTTTTAAGCATATCATCGGAACAAAGGGACTAGATAACCACGGATAGTTGGATGCCGTTAGGTGTTTACCCGCTCAACTCATTCTTGCTCCGTGTCTTTTTCACTTTTTCGCTCTGCCGTTCTGATGGTACTTTCGCCTATGAAATTCTCCCTGCAACGTCGCTCGGCAATTTGCAGTGTACTACCGGTCGCCGCCGTTCTCTCCGTCTTGGTTCTCTCATGCGGCAAGACCAGGTCCAAAACGGACAACGGTCCAACCACCTTTACCGACAAGACGGGCTCCATCACTAAGACGAGATCCGGACCAGAAGAGTCTGCAGCGCTTTCGAAGACTGCAATTTCAGCGACCGTTGACGGCATCCCCGTACCCACTTCGCTTTTAACCGCGTTCGCACTTGAAGCAGCGGGGGCGGTCGCGCTGGAAGAAGTAGCCTTGGATTCTCTGCTTGAACGCGAGTTACGATCGGCCAGCATAACTGTTACAAGTGCGCAAGAGGAAGCGGAGCGGGCATTGCTTTACGAGCGAGTATCCAGCGAAGCCAACGTAGCCACAGCCCAGGCCGGGGACCTGATTGAAAGGTTCCGCGCCGCTCGTGGGCTTGGCCCTATCCGCTTTTCAGCGTTACTCAAGCGAACCGCAAGACTTCGCGCCCTCGTCGTCGCCGCTGGCATCGACCCAGCAGAAGTGGAACGTTTCGTAGCACAGTCTCTCTCGCCCCGCGCGACGGCACGGATTGCGGTGCTAAACAGCGAATCCCAGGCCGCATCCTTCCTACAGCAAGTAAAATCATCCGCGCCCGACCAGCGATCCGCGGTCTTCGCCACGCTCGCATACAGGCAGTCCACGGATACATCCGCGGCACGCGGCGGGCTCTTCGGCCCCGTGGCCCACACAGATATAAGTATTCCGCCAGCCGTCAGATCCCGCCTTTCTGATCCGCCGGGAACCATGAGCGATATTCTGGCCATCGCCGATGGCTTCGCCGTGCTCCTCATCGAATCACAGTCGCCTGCAACGACCGATGAGCCTTCAGTGCAGCGTGCAAAAACGCAAGCCGTAACAAGGGTCCAGCGGGAGGCGATTGACCGTCTCGCCGCACAACTGCTCGTACAGGCCAGAGTTACCATCATCAACGAACAAGCCCGCTGGGCTTGGCGCAGCCGCGGCGAGAAGCCTCGCTAAATCGTCGGCCAAGTGCGAGCACTTCAAGAAGGACGGCTAGCCCAGTCCACGCACCCGCGAGCAAGTCCTAGCTCCCGCGCCAGCAGGGACCCCCGCCCCCCACGCTGGCCGAAATCAGATAAATTATGAGAGAGTCGCTGGCGCGTGAGTTAGTTAAGCAAGCGGCGACACCATGTCGTCGGCCAAGCCCGCCGCACCATGAAGCGATCTTAAACGCTCCGCCGCGGGCATTTCATTCGCCGCGTCCTCGCCAGGTTAAATTTTGTCTCTACCAGATTGGATCGGCAATCTGAACCGACTTGCGATTGCACGACCACCCCGCACCGCGAGTTAAGCCCCGCACCGCGAGCTAAGCCGAGCATCAACGGCTCTGCTTTTCTTTCTTCCCGCCGCCGCGAATTCGCTCCTCATCCTCGCGCACCAAGTAAAGCACGCACTGACAGGAGCTGCATCGTGTTAACTTTCCGCTGGAGAGCAGTCCGTTGACGGACTCGATGGGCACCGCCATCATGCAAACGCTGCAGTTATATTCATGACGCTTACGATCGACGATCTCGAGCGGACCCATCGCCTCTTCGCCGCGGGTTTCGAGAAGCCGCTGGAACATCGCCATCGTATCTTTGGGAACATCCACGGCGAAGACTGCCAGCTCGCTTTTGAGTTCGGTTAAGCGTTCCTGAATCTCGGCGTGGCGCTCATCGCGCTCTTTAGCCGCCACGGTTCGCACAGTCTCCCGCTCTCCCCGCGTTTCGCCCAGCTCCCCCGCTTGCTTTATAATCAATTCCAACTCTTCCATCGCTTTGAGCAGCGTGGCCTCAAGCTTGTCTTTCTCAACCTTAAATGTATTAAGTTCGGTGAGGATCGCCTCGCACCGCGAGTTAAGCCCCGCACCGCGAGCTAAGCCGAGCATCAACGGCTCTGCTTTTCTTTCTTCCCGCCGCCGCGAATTCGCTCCTCATCCTCGCGCACCAAGTAAAGCACGCACTGACAGGAGCTGCATCGTGTTAACTTTCCGCTGGAGAGCAGTCCGTTGACGGACTCGATGGGCACCGCCATCATGCAAACGCTGCAGTTATATTCATGACGCTTACGATCGACGATCTCGAGCGGACCCATCGCCTCTTCGCCGCGGGTTTCGAGAAGCCGCTGGAACATCGCCATCGTATCTTTGGGAACATCCACGGCGAAGACTGCCAGCTCGCTTTTGAGTTCGGTTAAGCGTTCCTGAATCTCGGCGTGGCGCTCATCGCGCTCTTTAGCCGCCACGGTTCGCACAGTCTCCCGCTCTCCCCGCGTTTCGCCCAGCTCCCCCGCTTGCTTTATAATCAATTCCAACTCTTCCATCGCTTTGAGCAGCGTGGCCTCAAGCTTGTCTTTCTCAACCTTAAATGTATTAAGTTCGGTGAGGATCGCCTGGTATTCTTTATTGGTCTGCGAGTTCTCCATCTTCTCGCGGAGGGAAGCCATCCGGGCCTCAACTCGCTTAATCTCGCCCTCTTGGTCAGCGACTAAAGTTGTCTTAGTTTTCAGCGTGGTATCTACGCCTTTGCGTCTGCCATCGATGGTTTCCAGTTCCTTCTGCTGCTGGCCAAGAAATCCTTCGGCGGCCTTGAGCCGTGTTTGAAGGCTACGAATCTGCTTTTCTACTTGGAAAACCCGCAACAGTTGGGCCGTAACGCTCATTCAGGACTCCGGAGAGGTACACGTCGAACCCTCTATCGTAGAACCCCCGGACGCTAAGGAATAGGGTCGCGCTACTGCGAAATGAAGCGATTTGCGCCCTCACCCGTTCTCAGTCCTCCCAAACCCGGTCTGGAAAGCGCGGATGGCGACGACCGTCGCTCATCGAATCGTTACTTTTCACAGCCCCGCCTGATGCTTGGCGACTCCAGCCGCGCGTCGCGGCGGCGCCCACTGGCGCAAGCCATCCCGGAGTGCAGGAACGCGATTCATCGTTATAAGCGGGCCACTCCTCGCATGCGTCGCGGTTACCAATCGGACCAGACTTAGTCTCATCCTCTGCAAAATGCACAATCGATGCCTCATCGTCCGGTCGGTAGACGAGGCGGAAGCAATCCGTGCGGTTGTCGAAAAAGAATCGCATCTTTTCTCTCCCCAGCGGGGTATTTTTGATCAACTCGAAAACGCCGACCGCCACACGCGGCACGTCTCTCACGACCGCTAACCAAACGCGGCGGTCTAGTTTTCCACTTTTTCTGACGCGATGGCTGCAACGCGGCTAGCCGGATTTCGTACAAAGAAGGGTTAACGGCCGTCTGGCTACCCATAAATTTGCCAGTAGAACCACAGCAACCGTACTCGACCAGCGACCAACGCAAGCGCAAAGTGAACCGAAAGTTGTCAAGATCTTGAAGATCGGCATCTAAACACCTTCAGGAGTACGTTCAAAATGTGGATAAACTGCCTCAAGGAGGTGTCGACAAGTCGATGGGCTTCACCTCAAAGAGGTAGTGAGCAATACAAACCCAGTGCAATCAAACAGACAGCCCGACGTTCAACTATTCGTAACTAGCCGATACAGGGCGTGTGCAGTTAAACGCGTTGCGTTTCACCTTCATCTTCGAGACCCTGAACTTATCTTTACGCCGCGTTGAGACTCACTATGTTAAATGCCTACCAGCCCGCATCGGCCCCGCCAGTGAGCAGCGACGACATTCCCGCTGTGGGTGAAAACCCAAACGGCACCGATGCGGCGAGTGCCGATGATCGCCTCACCGCATCACTTGCTCCTCTGAAACGCGATGCCTTTAGCGAAGCTCACGCTCGCCACTTGCTCTGGAGAGCGGGCTTTGGTGGCAACGCCAAGCAGATCACACTCTTGGCTAGCTGGGGCCTTGAGAAATCTGTTGACTATCTCTTAGGCGTTGAGAAAGTCAACGCCGAGGCGATCTCGCCCACGCTCTTTGATCGCGAGATTATGCGTCCGCCCAGCAAAGACGAGCGAGAAATGTATCGCGCCGCGCAGCGTGCTCAGGATGAAGATCGCCTGGCCGAACTGCGCAAAGCTCGCCAAGACCGCGAGCAGGCGGACCGCCAGCAGATGGCGAGCATGCAAAAGTGGTGGCTCACCCGTTTGATCGAGTCGCCCCGCCCCCTCGAAGAAAAGATGACCTTCTTCTGGCACGGTCATTTCGCGACCAACTACCGGACGATTGAGAATAGTTATCATATGTTTGCCCAGAACGCAATGTTCCGTGCCAACGCCTTGGGCAGCTTTCGCGACTTATTGCGGGGCATCATCCGCGACCCTGCGATGATTGCTTATCTTGATAATAATGATAGCAAAAAAGGTAAGCCCAACGAAAACCTCGCCCGCGAGCTCATGGAGCTTTTTTCCCTGGGAGTCGGCAACTACTCAGAACGCGATGTGAAGGAAGGTGCCCGCGCCCTCACAGGCTACACCTTCGAGGACGATGCGTTCGTGTTCGCCGAAAGAAATCACGACTCGGGCGTGAAGAACATTCTGGGCCGCAGCGGAGCCATGAACGGCGAAGAATTAGTTGAAACCATTCTCGCTCAGCCTGCCTGCCCTCGCTTCCTCGCCAGAAAACTCTACCATTACTTCGTGGCCGATGTACCCCCGGACGAACGCGGCGGCGACAAGGGACTCGAGCCCGCGCAGCGCAGTGTGATCGCTGGGATTGCCTCAACGCTGCGGACGAATAGATATCAGATCAAGCCCGCCTTACGCAAGCTCTTTATGAGCGAACACTTCTACGAACCTGCACTGCGCAACCAGCAGATCAAAAGCCCAGCCCAGTTGGTGGTCGGTGCGGTACGTTCACTTAACACACCCACGCGCGACCTCTCAATACTTAACGATGCGATGGATCTCATGGGACAACGCATCTTCTTCCCGCCGAGTGTGAAAGGCTGGGAAGGAGGTCGCTCATGGATGAATACCTCGACGCTGTTCGTTCGGCACAACACGCTCGCCTTCCTCATCAGCGGCAAAAAGCCGAATGGCTTTGACCCCTCCGCTGGTATCGAATCGTTTGATGCGATGGCGGTCGTAGGTGAGGCTGTCTCAAACCCCGATGCGGCGATCCACCAGGTGCTCCGCGTTACACTCGGGAAAACCCCAGCAAACGCAGTGGAATCGCTCCGGACCTACCTCAAATCGCAAGGCAACGCGGTCAATCCGACTACCGTAACGGGCATGCTGCTCCTGGCGACCGCTACGCCCGAGTATCAACTTTGTTAGCATCGGCACTCCAGCCACGCGGTGGATTCTTTACCACGATTCTACTCTATCTGCATTACAGTTAAGTTCGAACTACAATGTTATCTTTAAGCCTCCACTTCTGCGGCTTTCGTTTAAACCCAAAGAGCGGAATGTCGCCCGACTCATTCTCGATCTACGCCTGCAGTTCCTTCCCTCATCACTTCAACGCCGCCCGTCTGCAAGGAACCCGAACATGAATCCCTCGCTTAGCCCATTTTCACGTCGCGAGTTTATTCGAAGCGGACTGGTACTGGCCTCCGCAACCGCAACGCTGCCCTCGTTTCTTCACGACAGCGCATGGGCGATGCACAGCCAAGCCGAGGAGCTCGGAGTTTCCAGCATTCCGGGCGTTCCCGACGACCACATTCTTGTAGTGGTCCAGCTCTCTGGTGGTAACGATGGGTTGAACACGGTGATCCCCTTCGGTGACCCGATGTATTACAAGGCGCGTCCCGGCCTTGCGATTAAGGAAAACGATGCGCTCCGGCTCTCCGGCACCGACGGAGTGGGCCTTCATCCGCAGCTAGCTGGACTTAAGGATTTGTACGATAACGGCCTCCTCTCGGTCGTCCAGGGCGTCGGATACCCCAACCCTAATCGGTCCCACTTCAAGAGCATGGATATCTGGCAGACCGCAGATACGACGGCCACCGGTGATGGCTGGCTAGGTCGATACTTTGATAGTGAGTGTTGTGGGTATGGCAAAGGCGAGAGCGGCATCGCGGAGATGACGGCGACCGCTAAAAATGATCATAATCTCACCTCCATTGCCGACCCAACCAGCGTCGGGCCTCCGGGCATCGCCATCGGTCGCGGCGCGCCGCTCGCAATGCAGGGCCGGCAAATTAAGCCCGTGTCATTTGAGTCTGCCGAGCTCTTCAAGTGGTCGGCGTCGGACATGAACTCCGCCCTTCGCGATGGATATCAGTCTCTCAACCGCCAGGAATCCACCGGCCAACGTAACTCAGACTTTCTCGTTCGTACTTCGCTCGATGCACAGGTTTCCAGCGATATAATCCGTAAAGCTGTTGCCGAGAAGCCTTTGGTGCAATACCCCAATGGCGATCTAGCCAACCAGCTTAAGATGGTGGGCCTGATGATTCGCGCCAATCTGCGAACCCGTGTCTATTACGTCTCCTTCGGCAGTTTCGATACCCACGCCGGGCAGGGCGGTGCCCAAGGCCGGCACGGCCAACTGTTAAGCCAACTCGGACAGTCGCTGAAAGCCTTCTATGCCGATCTTAAGCAGCAAGGCAATGATGGCCGCGTGATGACCATGTCCTTCTCCGAGTTCGGGCGGCGTGTGGGGCAAAATGCCAGCGGCGGCACCGACCACGGCACCGCCGCTCCGCTGTTCCTCGCCGGACCTATGGTGCGCAAAGGTATAATTGGCGATCATCCCTCGCTCAAAGATCTTGACGACGGTGACCTGAAATACAAGATCGACTTCCGCGAGGTCTACGCCGGGATTCTGACAGGCTGGCTTAAAGCCGATCCCACGAAGATTCTCGATGGCTCATTCAAGGCGTTGAACATCATGGGAAAGTCAACGCTGGTGGATCGGGGCCGATGATCCCGATGATCCCG
>CAYVFW010000046.1:11498-18449 GCA_964450325.1 uncultured Phycisphaeraceae bacterium
ATTGACTTCACTGACAGTATATTAAGTTGATAGTTGCAACTTTAAACGAGGTTGTGCCCGCTTAACTCGCAATAGTTTGGTGGCGGTCCGCGCCATGCACCTCAAAGTGATCGCGATGTATATGAGCTTGGCTAGGGGCTACCGCGCCGCCGCCACGATGGCAGTGCACGCTCCAGCGTCCAGCTCCGCCGACCAAAGCCCCCCCACCTTAAGCGACGATCCCACGATCGCCGCCTGCGCATAACGCAACATATTTCGCACATTCTTGGCCGTGACCCCCGACCCTACAAGCACCGGCAGCCCGCCCTTGCCCGCCGCTCGCACATCACTTATGTTCGCCGCTCGCCCCGTCGCCGCGCCGGTAATAATTACACCATCGGCGCCGAAGAACCCAGCGCCGTACACCGCATCTTCAATACTTATGTCCATCGTCACCGCGTGCGATGCGTGCTTCTTCTTAATATCCGCCAGCACCGCCACCTCCGCCGCTCCAACCCGCCGCCGATAGCGCAGCAACGGACCCGCCGCCGCGTCGATCATCATTCCCTCATCCGCCACGTGCGCAAAGACAAAGTTCTCGCACCGCACAAACTGCCCATCCGCGGCGAGGCAAACGCTGAGTGCTTCGCGTTCGCCTCGCGCCAGTATCTGTACTCCCAGCAGCACGTCTGGCGCCACCTCACGAACTCGCAGTGCCGCCAACGTCATCGCCGCTGTGATAGCGGGATCGTGCGGCCCAATTACATACGGGGCATCGTGCATATTCTCGATCAATAAGCCGCGAAACCCCGCCCGCACCAGCACCTTCGCTTCCGCTGCCGCGGCGTGGGCCAGAGCCGCCATCCCCCTCTGACTCCGCGGCGTCCCCGGCAACGCGCCCACGTGGACCATCCCAATAAGTGGCGGGGACGTGCCGAACCGGTCAGAATGGAAGCTGGGGCCAGATTGATGCTTGGGCATGGTGTTGCAGTGTACCGCCCGTTCGGCCTAGCAACAATCCGGTGCGTCGTTTTCCACTCTCCGCCAGCCTCCCCTGCCCAACATGCCTTCAGATTACGAACTGAACATCGCCCGCTACCGAACTTTCCTCCGCGAAGTATTGGAGCCAGCAGTCTACCCACTGGCTCAGACTTTGAAAGCAGCGGTTTGGCAAGTGATAGACCCCCGCGCAACTCCACCCGCCGCGGCGGAGGCAGCGAGGGTACTTAAGAGCGGGGATGGCTTCACGCCTGTAGACATTGGTTATGTTTGGGGGCCGCGCTGGTCGACCGCTTGGTTCGCTGTTTCGGGGACGGTGCCAGAAGCTTTTGAAGGAAGGAAAACGGTCGTGCGCTTTTCGAGCGGTACGGAAGCACAGCTGTGGACGCACCATGAAGCCACTTCTCGCTGGGTGCCCGAGCGAGGTTTGGACGTAAACCGCGATAGTGTGCCGCTTCACGACGTTACCCCAGCGCATGCGAACATAACATTACTTATCGAAGCGGCGTGTAACCATCCATTCGGCGTGCTCGGGTTCGAATGGGATCCGCCCGAGGTACACCATCGATGGAACAGTGCTTCGCCCGGCAGGTTGGAACGCTGCGAGATCGCGGTGCTCGACGATGCAGTGCTCGAGTTACGTCGGGTGTATGCCTTCGCGCTCGGCTTGCTCGTGGAACTACCCGCCACCGGAAATCGTGCCTGCGATCTCTTCAGAGCGCTCCGCGATGCAACGGCACGAGTTATCTCGCTTCCGCAAGCCCCTCACGCGGATTCCGCCATCCGGCGACCGATGTTGCACCTCGAAGTGGAAAGCGTAATTGATGCGACCGCGAGCCTGACCGAATGTCTCAACCGCTCCCCGTCTGGGTCTACGACAAACTGTTTTGCGGTGGGGCATGCCCACATCGACACCGCCTGGCTCTGGCCGATTCGAGAAACCCGGCGCAAATGCTTACGATCTTTCAGTAATCAGTTACGTTTGATGGAAGTCTTCCCCGACTACCGCTTTCTTTGCAGCCAAGCGCAGCAGTACGCTTGGGTGAAAGAAGACAGCCCCGAACTCTTCGCCGCCATTACATCTCGCGTGGCGGAGGGGCGATGGGAAGCCCACGGAGCGATGTGGGTGGAGCCGGACTGTAACTGCCCAAGCGGCGAAAGCCTGGTGCGGCAGATAGTGTACGGCGAACAGTTTTGGCGGGAGCACTTCGGAGAAGCAGCACCTCAGCGTATGCTATTTCTCCCCGATACTTTCGGCTTTCCTGCAACCCTCCCGCAGATCATGGCCCAAGCCGGGCTGGACACGTTTGTCACCAATAAGTTAACTTGGAGTACCAGTAACATCTTTCCTCACACCTCGTTTGTGTGGAAGGGCCTTGATGGCAGCAGAGTGCTCGCGCATAACACCCCGGGGCAAGATTACAACGCCGTTAACACACCCAAAGAACTCGCACGCGGCGAAGCAAACCATCGCACCAAGTCCGCGGCCCCCGCGCTCTGGCTTCAACCCTTTGGCTATGGCGATGGGGGAGGGGGCGCCACCGAGAACAGCATCCGCTTCGCCCAGCTCGCGGGCGCCTGCGATGGAATGCCCGCAGTAAAGCTGGCCCGCGCCGACGCTTTTTGTGAAGCACTCCACGCCCAGCATGAGCAGTACCTGAGCGCATCGGCTCCACTCTTCGCAGAATGGTCGGGCGAGTTATATCTGGAGGTCCACCGCGGAACACTTACAACCCAGGCATGGATCAAGGAAGCCAACCGCCGGGCGGAAGAAGACTTACGTCTGGCGGAGATTCTACTCTCGGGCGGTCATACTCCGTCGCCCGATGCCGCGACGGCACTGGGCAAGCTCGAGAAAGCCTGGAAACTGCTGCTACTCAACCAGTTCCACGACATTCTCCCAGGTTCATCAATCGGATGGGTCTATGAAGATTCACGCCGCGACTACGCGCGTATCGCCAAGATAACTTCCGCTATTCACGAGCGTGAGACAACCAACTGGCTCGCAGGGCTTTCGACCCGCGGCGTGACAAAGCCGGTGGGCGTCTTCAACCCGTGCAGCGTTGCTCGCAGCGGCGTGATCCAACTCGCCGATGGCAAACTGATCTTCGCTCGCGGGGTCCCTGCGTTGGGCGTCGCGGTCATTGATGCGTCCGTTCCGCACGGCCAGGTTCCTGTGAGCCTCGAACAGGACGAGGTAAGCGGCGATATTACACTCAGCAACGGGCTGATCTCGGCGGTCATAGATCAGAAGGGCGAGGTCACTTCGTTACGCCGTGGCGGCGTCGACGTAAGCGTCGCAGAACAGGATCGCACCAGTGATCTCAATACGCTCGAGCTTTACGAAGATGTGCCGCACATGTGGGACGCCTGGGACATCGATGCACAGTACGAAGATAAGCCGCGAGATGCAACTTATAATATTACGTCAATCGAGGTCGCCAGCGATGATCCCCTGCGGTGCGCGGTGAAGTTCAGCCGAAAGCTAGGAGCCCTATCTTCAATCGAACAGACGTACACCCTTGATGCCGGGTCGCCGCGCTTGGATGTACACAACCGCGTTGATTGGCACGAACACCGGACCTTCCTGCGTGCCCGCTTTCCAACCCGCATCAACTCAGAACGAGCGTCGTACGAGATTCAGTTCGGCGTGGTCGAGCGTCCGACCCATCGTAACACAACCTGGGACGCGGCCAAGTTTGAGGTCTGTGCTCACCGCTGGATGGACCTCGCGCAGCCGGGACTAGGGCTGGCGATCTTAAATGACTCCAAATACGGCCACTCATGCCATGGCGGGGAACTTGGCCTCTCGCTCCTTCGCGCGCCCAAGCACCCCGATCCGAACGCCGACATCGGGCTTCACGAGTTTACTTACTCGATGATGCCCCACGGAGGCGATTGGCGTGCCGCGGGGGTTGATCGCGAAGCCGAGGCACTTAATACCCCGATGCTTGCTTATGTTCTTAATAGCGGCGAGGATGGGGTGTTGGGCGGCCGCTATTCACCCATCACTATCCACGCCGCGGGGAGCGCACAGGTCGCGGTCGCGGCCCTGAAGGCAAGCGAAGATGGCACGGGTCTTATATTACGTTTATGGGAATGCCACGGTGGAGTGGGCGAGGTTGTAGTGCGGTGGAACGCGCCTCACGCTGGCCAGGCGGGCGAGCCCGGCACGCATCACGCCGCGCTCACCCCTCGGCTTACCCTGGTGAACCTGCTTGAGCAGCCCCTACCGCTAGAGAGCCAGAAGGAAGCCTGCGTCGGCCAGATTACGCTCACCCTTCGCGGGTGGCAGCTTATATCCATCAAGATCGCCTTAACGTAAGCTCGCCCGCCAAATAAGGCGTGAGCCGGGTGCCACGGCTGCCTGTAACGTAAGCAGAACTATGCGCGGGCAGCGACCAATCTACTTATGACCACGGGTAGCATACGCGGCCACCACGAGCCCGAGTGCCGCGAGAATTGCACCCAGGAAGAACGAAGCCCCAGGCATCACGAACGGCGCCTTGTCTGATATAAAATAAGCAAACACCACCGAGGCCAGCATCGGGCCGATGATGTTTGCGATGCTCTGAAGCCCGGCCAGCGAACCCTGCACCGCCCCCTGCTCCCGCGGTCCGACCGTACGTGTAATTATCGCCTGGCCCGCGGGCTGAGCGATGCCGCCGATCGAAGCTACACATACGATTGCGTAGATCATCCACCCCTGCGTGGCGGCCCCGTAACCAATGTAAGCCAGTACGCCCACTCCAAGCCCAAGAAGTAAACTATTACGCTCTCCCAACGCGGGTATGATCTTCCTCGCCAGCCCGCCCTGCACGACCGCCGCCCCGAGCCCTACAAATGCTAATGAAAGCCCCACCTGCCAAGGCTCCCAGTGGTAGCGGTAGCTTGTGTAAAGCACCCAAGTCGTATGGAGCCCGAACATCGCCAAGTTAAGTAGAAATAGGCTCCCGGCCATCCCCGCCACCAGCGGATACTTCCCCAGTTGAATGAAAGCGCCGATCGGGTTGGCACGCTTCAGGCTGAATGTGTTACGTTTCTCGGGCGGTAAACTCTCTGGAAGCACGAATAACCCGTACAACCAGTTAAGCAGCGACAGCGCTCCCGCGGCGTAAAAGGGGTAATGGATATCGTAACTTCCCAGCCAGCCGCCCATGAGCGGTCCTAGGATGAAACCCACCCCGAACGCAGCACCAACCAAGCCGAACGCCCCGGCCCGCTTATCGGGTTCGGTTATGTCCGCGATGTAAGCATTGCACACCGTCATGCTCGCCCCGCTGATGCCGTTGAGAGCGCGGGTGAGATACAGAAACCATAAGTTAGGTGAGAGGGCGAGCGCAAAGTAATCGAGCCCGGAACCGAAGATCGCGGTCAGCAGAACCGGGCGGCGGCCGAAGCGGTCGGACAGAGCGCCCAGGATCGGCGAGAAGATAAGCTGCATCAGCGCGTATATCGAAGCGAGCAACGCAACCGCGTATGCCGCCGCACCGTCGCCCGATCCGGCGGGAAGCAGCCCCTGTACGAGTTTGGGTGCTACGGGTATAAGCAAGCCGAACCCGAGCACGTCAAGCATCAGCGTGATAAGTACAAACGTAAGTGCTGGTTTTCTTTTGTTGAGCTGGATCACGCTGATACTTATACTCTGCCGGCGCTGGCCCATGAAGCGAGCGATCGTAGTTGCGTCGCAGACCTCTTAAGACTTGGGGCCCCCCCGTCCGCGGTGACGCTTGGGCTTGAGCGGCATCCCGCCGGGACGGAGTGTAGAGGAGCGAGCCGGTTTGTCAACACGCCCAACGCTCGGCGTCGTTGCGGCCCCCGCCGACTGGCTTGGCTTGCGTCCCGAACGCCTGGGCAACGGTGCGGGACCGCCTCGAACGATTACCAACTCCGACCGCTTGCGTTTGACGATTCCTGCGGGAATGCCGCCCTGAGCGACTACCACCGCAGCCGCGTTGCTGGCGACATGCGTGAGGGACAGCTGTAAATTAGTAACTCCTAGCTGGCGAGCCAGCAGGGCGGCGGCGTTATGTAATATAATTATTGGTCGGCCACCCGCCTCGTGGGCCACTTCCACATCAGTCCATACAATTCCGGCCGAAAGGCCCGTGCCCAGCGCTTTCATAAAAGCTTCCTTCGCCGCGAACCTCGCGGCGAAATGCTCCGCCGCCCGCCTGGCCTTTTCGCAGTAAGCCCGCTCGCCGGGGGTAAACACGCGGTCTAAGAAGCGGTCTGAATGCTTACGCATCATAGCGCGGATGCGGGCAACTTCGATGATATCGATCCCGACGCCGATGACCATGCGGGACTTTCTTGGCTCGTATGATTATGTTATGTTATACCGCAGCCGATGGAGCGAAGTGTGGCTCGTGGTCTACATTACGCTAGCGTTTTCTGGTCGCTGGCTTCTTCCCGGAGCGGGCCGGGGATGATTGACTTACGCTCGCTGATTTTACCTTGCCAGGTGTACCCGCGGCGGTGGTTATATTATGTTGTGGCCTGCCGCTCGCGGTCGCCCCCTTACTTGAACTTGCCTTGGTGCCACCACTCTCGGAGGCTTTGCTGGGGCGGACGCTGGACCGCCTGGAATCCGCCGGGGAAGTTGCCTGTGGTGAGCCAGAGGCGCGGCTTTCAGACTCTGCCCGGTCTGGACTCGCTCCTCGCCCTTGATGCGAGCTAGCGCCTTCCTGGGCATTCTGACTCTTCTTGTCCCCATCGCCTGTCTTATCACTTTCGCCGGAGTGGGCTTTCGTCTCCTTGGCCGCCTTATCGTTGGCTGCGGGCTTCTGACTCTCGTTCCCATTACCACTTTTGTTACCTTTGTCGGCCGGGCCGCCTATTGATTTCGCGGCTTCGGCGGGCGCGGGCGGCTTATCGGCTTCGGCCGCTTTGCGGTAAGCGTCCGAGCGGTAATCGGTTTCGTAAAAGCCCCCGCCCTTGAATATAATTGCTGCGCCGGTACCGATGAGCCGC
>CAYVFW010000047.1:0-17920 GCA_964450325.1 uncultured Phycisphaeraceae bacterium
GCCGATGAGATCAATCGAACGCCCCCCAAGACCCAGGCCGCGCTGCTGGAAGCGATGCAGGAACGTCAGGTAACGGTGGGGGGGCAGCGTCACGAGCTGCCCAGCCCGTTCTTCGTGCTCGCCACGCAGAACCCAATCGAGCAGGAAGGCACCTACCCCCTCCCCGAAGCGCAGCTTGACAGATTTATGTTTATGATTAATATCGGCTACCCCAGCGAGGTTGAGGAGATGGAGATTGTCCGCCGGCAAGTAACCAGCGGATCGGAAGTAATTGAACCGGTGCTCGATGGCCCAGGCATCCAGCGCATCCAGGATGTCGTGCGGCAGATGCAGATTCCAGACCACGTCATTTCATACGCGCTGCGGCTGGTCCGGGCTACTCGCATCAAAGAGGAAATGGATAACGGCCTTAAACGTCCCCAGCGGATCACCGATTATCTCGCATGGGGCGCAGGCCCCCGCGCCAGCCAGAACCTTGTGCTCGCCGCGAAAGCCGCCGCGCTTCTTAGCGGAGAGGGCCACGTCACGCCCGAACACGTTCGCCAGGTTGCCAAGCCTGTGCTTCGGCACCGATTGCTCGCCAACTTTAATGCCGAGGCGGACCAGGTAACCACAGATGATTTGGTAGACAGTCTGCTGGAAGAAATCCCTGTCGATGGGCTTTCAACTGCGCAGCGCAGGCAGATGGATGAAGTGCTGAAGTAGTAGTTAAACGCAGCATCGGGCGGAGCGCAATGGCGTCTGGGGAGCGCGGATACGCAGAGTTAATCTTAATATATCGATCAAACTGACCGGCGAGGTCGCAACGCGTCGATGCCTGACCGCGTGATGCTGATCGCGTGATGCCTGATCGGGAATCCTGACCAAAAAGTGCCGGTCTAAATTAGTATTGATCGAATACCTGGGAAAGAACACTGACCCGAGCGATTCAGATGCCTACCAAAACCACTTAGACAAGCGCATCGGCGAGTGTGCGGTTCGCCAGTGCTTCTGTCCGTGCCCTTGCCAGCGTCTCCAACATCCGAGCGCCGCTGGGCGATTTTACTTGATCCGTCGGCTCTTGGGTCAGGCTGATCACATCAACCAGCGCGATCGAAGAAGGCGGGCGAGACAAAACATAACCGCTCTCGGAAAGCCCGTTATCTACCTTGACCCGGTGTAAAATCCCGCCGTCCGCTAACTTCTCCAGCATCTGCATGATCGCGGTCTCGTCAAGCCCCGTACGCTCCACAACGTCCGCGCTCTCAGTGGGTTGACCAGCAGCGAACCGCTCGCCCACCACCGAAAGCACCACAACCATCGCGCCCGGATCGAGCGTTCGCAGCGGCTTAACCTTGCCTTGAGTCTCCTCTATCAGGCCCAGCGCAACTAACACTGGTTGGGTGAGGCCCTGGCGCGCCGCCGCCCGATACGACTGCAACGCAAACGCCACGTGCAAGCCAAAGAGAACGATCAGCCAGGTTAAGTAAACCCAGATGAGGAACATGGGCAGCAGCGCGAGTGCCCCGTAAAACGTTGTGTAGCCCGAAGAGGACGATACATAAAGTGCGAACGCCTGCTTCGCAAGCTCCCATAGAAGCGCGGTGACTGATGCTCCTACGCTGGCCGCTGCGATCTGCACCCGCGTATTGGGCACTACAGAGTAAATCGTAAGGAAAAGCACGAAACTTACCATCAGCGAGAACGCCGCGCCGATGAGCACGCCTGTCACCGTCTTCGCCGCTCGCGGTGCGGCCGCGTCAGCTTGTTGAGCGGCCGCGACATCTGTGCCAGCGACGCCACCTGACGGTCCCTCCGAGCCCTCCTTTGGCTTTTCAATTATCGCATCTCCGGCTGCGGCGACGATCTTCGCGGCGAAGATCGTCGCAACTCCAATCTTCTCAACAGACTTCTCCTCCGCCGTAACGTCGGCCTTTCCGCCGGTTTTAACGTCCGTCTTAACTTCTGTCTTAACTTCTGTCTTAACCCCGGAACTCACGCCCGCGGGCGCCTCGGGGTCGGGCGTAGGCTTAGGATCGCCAGTCTCGTATCCCACCACACCACGCGCGTAACTGAGCACCTGGTTTACTTTACTTTCAAGCTGCGCAGGAAGGCTAAAACTACCAACGAGAAATAAGCTGCCCAATGTAAGCAGCGTCCAATACTGCGTCACCCGGCGCGTCCAGCTCCGTCCCGAGGGCGCGTGATAGATCTGATTGAAAGCCTCCTCGATCTCCACAAGCATCGAAATCGCCGCGTAAATCAGCGTCGCCAGCCCGACAAACCCCACAACTTCCCACTTTAGGCCGCGGACGTGGTCCACCATCCCTTGAATCCACTCGTCAAGCCGCGGCGAGCTTGCCATGGGGTTCGGGGGACCGATGTCCACTGCCTGCACCACCGCAATTTGGCTGATTCCAGCGTACTTGAGCAGCGACTCGAGCCATCCGCTTACTTTCTCACGCGGGGCAAACGTCGCCGTGAAGACTAGACCCACCACCAACACCGGAACCAACCCAAACAGCGTTCGGTACGACAACGCGGCGGCCATTCGAGTTAACTGACTGCGCTTGATGCCGTGCAGGCACAGCGTGGCCATGTGGACAAGATGTCGCCACATACTTGGGTTTGCAACTGCACCGCCCTGCATAGCACGTTTGGCCGCCCCCGTCACACGTGCCGAGCCACCACGCTTGCCTACCGCCCCACCAGCAGTCGTGGAGGCTGGAGAGGAGGAAGATGTAACTACAGAAGAAACCGAAGACGCCGCTGGCGAGGTCATCGTTGAAGAAACTTGTGCTGAACCAGTTGACGCGTCCGGTGATGATGTCGTCAATGTAGACGCTGACGCAGCCACAGTGGAAACTGAAGACGTAACTGATGACGGTTCAGGGGAGCTGCCCGGCATTGATACCGCCGCCGCCTTTGATGGAATGGAGGGTGCAGTAAGGGGAACTTCCCCCGCCTGCGTGGGTGCGTAGGGCGATCGGGAAACAGGCCCACCCTCTACGTTGTGCTCGCCGCTTCCACCCGCGGGGTCCCGCCCCGGACCGCCGCCGGGCACCACGCGATCTCCGGATTGATTTGTATCGTTAACGTCCATGATTAACTAAAACCGGCCCGAAGAAACCCATGCAAGTCCCGCTCACATCTTTCCGAAACTAATTCCTAAGTAACGATTCAATCCGCCGCGAGCCCGCCCCTAAATTAAGATTGAGCCCGCTTTCCCCCGCGCTGCGCTCGTCCAGCCCGCATCTCGCGCGCGTTCCGCGGCGGGGCAACATTCGCCGTCGCCTCCGGATCGCGCTCAACCGGGGCATACCTGCTCCGAGACTCAAACGGCGCGCTTGGCACGCGCGGACCGCGCGCGGCAGGCGCGGGCTTACCTGCTCTGGCCCCGCCAGAACTTTGCCGATTGGATTGCGCGCCACCGGACCGTGGCGCGCCGGACCTTGGACCTTCCGGCCTTGGAACACCGGACCTTAAACCGCTGGGCCCTTGACCACTGGGCCGTCGAACGATGGGCCTTTGACTAGTTGATGTCGGTCGTTCGGGGCGCGATCCTTCACTCCGCGGCACGCCCGCCCGCTGACCCACTGGTTTTGCTCCATCTGGCCTAGGCTTTTCTCGTTGTTGCCCAGCGGCGGCCCTTTCCCCCGGCCGGAAACTCCCGATTGGATACTTAGATCTATCCGAGGCTTCCCGACTTGAGGGATCAGCTCTCTTACGACCCGCACGGTCCGGTTCACCCCGGCTAGCACGAGCATCAAAAATTACATCAGATCCGCGAGCGATGCCTCGATTTGGCCGGCCATCCGGCCGCCGCGCAGGCTTAGAGCTGGGGCTTTGATCGTGCCCCCGATTCAAGGGCCGATCGGGCCGCTGATTGCCCCGCTGCTCCGGCCTCCCACCCCGAGCCACGTCGCGATGTAAGTTTCCGCCCGGACGACGATCAGAGTTACTCGCGGGCGGCGGCCCATCTCGCTGGCCTCCTCGGCTGGGGCGAGCTGGGCGCACAGAACGGAGGGGTCGAGCCTCATCACTTTCATCCTCAGAACTTGCCCCGCCCCGCACGCTCGCCTTAGCACCGGGCGCGGGTCTGATTTTGTTATCATCATCACCCCGAAGAATGCTCTCATACTCCTCGTGCGCCGTGGGTTTGCGCGTCGGTTGCGGGGCTGACTCAACCTCTTGTGTCTCTATCCGCACTTTCGGCACCGGCCGTCCGTCAAGGTTACTGCCGTGCGTGCCCACGGTGCTCCGGTGACGGGTGCGGATCTTGGTGCCGGAGTCGAACTTACGTTCAATGTAACCACCGCGCGGCCGTCGCAGGGTGTGCAGCTCGTCGCGCGTCAGCTCTCTCCACTGCGCCGGCGCAACACCCGATAGTTCAAGCCCGCCCATCGCAACTCGAGTTAACTTCTTGACAGGCATACCCAGGAAGGCCAGCGTTTCGCGCAGCTCGCGGTTCTGCGCCTCGATCAACGTCACTCGAACAATTGTGTTCCCCATCTGCACTCGAATTACTTCAAACACCGGTACGGAGCCGATTGCGACCGGACCCTCAGCACCTTCCTCGCGCGAGGCTCGTTTCCGAACGCCCCGAATTTTAGCGGAAACCGCGTCGAGCGCGGCTTGGTCCAGCGCACCTTTGATCACCGCTTCGTAAACACGCGGCACACGAAACTTAGGATGCGTCAGTGAGTTGGTCAGATCCCCGTCGTTGGTCATCAGCACCAGCCCGCCGGTTTCAAAGTCTAGCCGACCCACAGGAAAAAGCCGGGCCCCGGCGGGATGGTCCACGATCTCCATGATCGTCGCGCGATCAAGCTCCGGCTCGTCCGCGTTAGTTACCAGCATCCGCGGAGGTTTATAGACCATCAGATATAATTTACGCTCAGGGCGAGGCAGAAGCCGTCCGTCAACCTCGATCCTGTCGGTGTGAGGGTTCACAAACACCGGAAGTTTGTTCCGAGTCTCCCCGTTCACGCTAACGTGCCCCCCCTCAATAAGGGTCTCGCACGCACGGCGGGCGGCAACCCCCGCATCGGCCATTACTCGCTGTAAGCGCACCTCAGAACTAGACTGCGGTTTACGCCGGGGGGCTGCTTTCATTGCACCATTGTAGTGGCAAGCAGCCGTCCCTGCCGGAAAATGGCCTCGCCCCCTCTGGCTGGGGGATTGATGATTAGTTTGGTTCCGCGCAGCGAGCCGATCAGATGTTAGATGAATAGTGCCCAGCGAGAAATTTCAGATTTAGCATCGGTCGACAGCACCGCGATCGAAAACGAATCGGATCATGCGCTTGCCCAAAGTGCTCACGCGACGGTACCCACTCATCGCGAGATCTTCGTCTCGCCGCGGGTCGTCGATGCCGCGGCGTTCGAGCAGTTCGCTGGCACGCTCCGCGCCTTAATCCGGGACGCTTCGGTCCACACCGCCGCGCTGACCGCCGCCGCGGCTGCGGCTACCGCGGCCCAGCAGCGAGCGACCACCGCAATCTATGAGACCACCAAACGAGCCGAAAGTGCCACCAAACTCATTACATTGATTGATCAACGCCTCGATAAGGCCCAGCAGGTGGCAGCGACTGTAAGCAAAGACCTTGTTGCCCGCCTCAATGAACTCCGAACCTTTACCGGTGTTGATGTGCTCCAGCTCAGCGAGCGGATTAAAGCGACGGCGCAGTCCGCCGTCTCCGAAGTTGTTGCCGCGGCGGTCGCCCGGGCTTCCGCAAGTATTGCCGAGTCGCAAACCACCGCGATTGCTGCGGTGCGCGCGGCCGCGAAGAAAGCCCGGTCAGCGTGTACAACCGCCGGAAGCACCGCTAATGAGCTTGCCAATGCGGCTCAGGAAATTACCAGTCAAGCCAGCGCAGCGTTCGCCGCCGCCGCGGAACAGCTTACAAGCACGGTTGAAAGTAATATAAACTCTCTGAGCGAGCGCATCACCGCCAATCAGACCGCCTGCGAGGCCGCGGCGGGCTTGGCACAAGAAGCCACCGTCCTGCTTCAGGAGGCATTGGGCGTAGTGGATATCACGAGCCTCTCCCGCACGGTCCTGGATGCGCAAGATGCCATCGAAGCCAGCACGCGGGCAACACTTACGTTGCGAGAAGCGACAGCGTTGGGCGCCAACGCCGCCGCGTCGATGTCGCCGGCGATTCAAGACGTTCAAGCGGGCCAGCAGATGGTCCTCGAGCTGAGCCAGCTGGTGGCACGAGGCGACCTGATCGGCAAGGGTCTGGTAAAACTGCTTAACCTCGCAAAGCCGACGAACAGCCCGCGGCCGCCGGAGGGCTCTTGATTAACTTACATCATGCGGCACATCTAAGTCCTTGGGCTCGGCTCGGCCACGAGTGGGTCGTTATGATTTTCAGGGCCGCGGACGCAGTGTAAAGTCTGTAGTTCCCCCGCCCAGAAAATTTGTGAATCGGATCGAGCCATCCACGGCGAGAAAGTTCCCGCTCGCCGCATCGGCGTGCCAGGAAGCATCGAGCGGCATGCCCGGATAAGTGGGTGCGTCCAAGTTCGGAGTGATGACATAACTCCAAATCGGGTCGCCCGCCACCAGCACCCGGCTTGTGTCGTTCAGAATCTCATGCAGCCGGATAGCGCGGCCACGCTTATCAATACCCGCGAGTGTTGAGTCCAGCAGATACGGATTGGCCCGGTACGAGTTTCCAAAGTAACTAAAGCAGGTTTCGCCCCCGCTCTCCCCGAGAACTGAGGCTGCCTTTACTCCCCGGCGGCCCGACGCTGGCAGTTTCCACACGCCCGCATCCGCAGGGCAGTGAAAAACTCTGGCCAGCTCACTCGCACCAAGCGGGTTGGTTTGGGAAGCCGTCATTATATAAGCATTGATGGGGCGGCTAGGGTCAGCCGCGGGTGTACGCTCGGCTCCGACAAAGCTCACGCCCCCGTAAAGCCACTGAGGCGAATCTGCCGCGAGCGGAAACTGGTCCTGATGATCTTGAACATAAGCCGACCATCCGCTGCCAATCTGCCGCAAGCTGCTCGCGCACACGGCGCGATACCCCGCCCTGCGCGCATGGGATAACAGCGGTAGCAGCACCGACAACAGCACCCCTATTACGGCGATGCTGATGAGCACTTCGAGCAGCGAGAACCCCCCGCGGCCGCGCCGTCGACCTCCACCGGATTGTGAAGTAAACCCGTTCAAACCAAACTCCCTAAACCGCCACACACCGCAGAGTAGGCTCCCTTTGCGAGTACTGGGGCGGCCCGCGTTCATCGGGCCGGCTAGCCTGCGGCTTGTGACTCCTCCAAGGTGGTCGCCCCGCGCGTTGGTCCCATATTAAGATCGGGAGAAACCCTCCTCGCGGCCGCTCCCCCACCAGCGCGGGGGATAGCATCCCAACCCAGGCCATGAACATTCTAACCCCCCGCGTATGGTGACCCGATATCTTTAATGAGCAGGGGCATTCTCCCCAGCCGTGTTTTCTTCAAGGAGCTATGCGTGGTAGGAAGAACCGTGAATCGTCGGCGGCACGAACGCTTTTCCCTCCCGCCGATGTACTCGGCGCTGACGGTAAAAGTAGTGGGGGGATCAAAGTCCATACCGTTGCTCGACGGTCATTGTTATGACATAAGCGAGAGCGGCGTGCAGTTTGAACTTGATAATGCGCTCCCCGACGGGACCGCACTGGAGTTAAGTATTGAGCTCCCCGCCACCCTCGCTGATCGGGAATCGCGAGGGCCGGTACGGGTGTTGGGTAACATAATCTGGCGAGATGAGAGCGAACCTGGGCCCGTCCGCATGGCTGTTGCGTTCTCAAAGTTCTTCCGCGCCGATGACAAAGACCGGCTCTTCCGGCAGATCACCAGCGGTCGCCTCGCCCGGGCAGCGTGATAAGTAGTCGCAGCCTAATAATAAGATAAGGCGTAAAGCCTAGCCGCCGCGTGCGGTGCAAATCACCGACTCTGCCCGCTTTAACATAAGTCGCGTCGTTTACCCCTCGGTGGGCAAAAGCAGCCCCAGCAGCGTCGCCGCGTCCTGCGCCGCGCCGCCTCCGAACAGATAATAAATCTCACCGCGCCGTACGGCGAACGTGGCCGTCGCGACGTTCGCCGTGGGCGCCCCTGCCGGCTCAATCCGCGCACACTCAAGAGTTACAATTAAGCCCGAGAACATCTTGACCCGCACGGGCCACACCACCGAGCCTTCGGCTAGTTTGGGCGGTGACAGCACACGACCGCTCGCGGGCACTCGTTGCAACAGCTCGAGCAGAGCGGCCATTTGCCTTTCGCCCACAGCCCCGCCGGGCAGTGCGCTAAGCGTGCGAGCCGGTTCTTCGACGCTGCTGTCCGATTGAGCACCAGCGGTCAACTGAGGTGCGGCGCCCCATCGGCCGTCGGGGAGCCTCGCTAGCTCCACCCCGGGGCGTTGTGAATGTTTTGTTACGTTACCGAAAGCAGCGCCTCCTTCAGCCAACCCGACGGAACGGATATCGCTCGTGCTCCCCGCCATGACAACAGCGGAAACATAACTCATGTCCTCAGCGCTGATACTCTCAACCTGGCTACGCGGTAATGTAACTAGTATGGGCCCCGCGACCGTCTTTCCATCCACTCGCACGCTCGCGACACCCGCGACCGTCTTCCCCGCCGGGTCCGCCGCCGCATAAACCCGCAATGATTGCTCGACTTGTGCCATCGCTCCTTCGCCGGGCTTGGCCACATCGCCGCCCGCGATTCCCGCACCGGCATCACGGGGCATCGTTGACCGAACCGTAAGCGTAAAGGTTGGGGGCGAGCCACCAGCGATAGGGCCGTCCCTGCCAGTCGCGGGGTCAATCTCCCAGCGCATCTGTGGCTCGGGGAGGCCGATGAACGATGTAACCGACATAAACGATATATTACGAACAAGCCCCGCCACCGCGCCGGGCTCGGCGAGTACGTTAAGGTCCGTCACTCGCCAGCCTTCGCCTCTGGCATCAACCAGCGTAACTTCGCGCCCGGGCGTGCTGATGCTGAGGGAGGAAGGTTCTAGCCGAAGTGGAAAGACCTGGGCCTGCCGCCAGGCCAGCAGTGATTCGGGAGTGAAGAGTGCGAGCGCTGCTCTATCAACTTGCAGAGAGGGACCGCCGGGAGCAATCGTAATGAGTGCTCGTCCGCCCAGCGCTAGCGTGTCGAACGAAAACGCCTGGCGCATCTGCCGATCACGCGCGAAGCTCCACTCCAGCTTATAACTTCCCGGCGAGGGCTGGATGAGGTCGGCGGCGAGCGCGCCCGATCCAGCATCACTTACGATCTTGGCGGCCGACGCAACCCGCGAAGATTCCACCATCCAAGGCGGCTGCCCACCGCCCGTAAGCACATAAGCATTAAGGCCCGGCTCCGAGACGATCTCGATTCGTCGGCCAGAGTTGTCGGTCAGTGCAAGGCCCGCAATCTGCTCGCGGTCCAGCGAGGTAAGCCAGGCCGGGGCGGGTGAAACAGCGGGCGCAGTGCCCCCCGGAGGAGGTGCGCGAAGCAGAAGCAGAGCCGCCGCGGCGGCGAGCGTCGTTATTCCAACACAGATCATCGCAGCGCGGGTATTCATCGTAATATTAATATCAGCTGGACCAGGGCCGACAAGGCCTACATGGCCTATCCGGCCCGCGGCCCGCAAACCGAGATCATCCGCCCCGTAGCACCCCTGTCACGCCGGTGAGAGAAGAATAGGTCGCCTCGTGCGTAAGTGCAATAGTCCAGCGTATCCACTACCCTCAGGCCCGCCCCCGCTAGCTGCCAAGCGATCGCTCTCTGAAGATCGATACGTGGCTTGCCGCCGGGCTGAGTTAATATAATATCGCTGGCGGGGCCGAAGACTCTGGCAAACTCAGCTGCCACCTCTTCGCCCACCTCGAAGCAGTCTTTTCCGATGCACGGACCAATCGCCCCAACGATCGAGGTAGCTCCCAGGCCGCGCATCGCGTCGATGGCCCTCAAACTTACCCCCGATACCACACCTCTCCATCCCGCATGCACCGCCGCGACCACCCGGCCGTCGCCGCTGGACATAAGTATTGGAACACAGTCCGCCGTGCGCACCGCCAGCAACCGCGCGGGGTCATCGGTTACGATCGCGTCCGCCCGTGTGGTTCCCTCCGCGTGCGCGGGCAAGCCCGGCCTTACGATCAGCACACGATCCTCGTGCACCTGATGAACCTGCACAAGCTCCCTAGCGAGCGTGCCCAGCAGCGTATGGAGCACCCGGAGATGATTGTTAATATTGAAAGGAGGGTCGCGGTGCTCGTTGGCAAGATCACCGGGATTCCCGAAGTTAAGCGAGGAGAATATCCCCTCCGAGGTTCCCCCAAGACGGGTTGAGAACCCGTGGGGCACCGCAGCGAGGCGGAGAGACTCAGACGTAATTAGAGATGGCGACTCCACGCGGCTCCCCGGGTGTACCCTCCAAAAAAATCGGACGCCCCAGCGGGGCGCCCTCATTTGATCAACATAATATTTGTAACAGGCTTAACTTACTGCTTGTCGGTGCAAGACTTCTTGCTGGAGCACTCGCTCTTGGTGCTGACGGCGCCCATGCTGGCGTCCTTCTTTTCGGTGCAAGACTTCTTGCTGGAGCAATCGCTCTTACCGTTAACGGCGCCCATGCTGGCGTCCTTCTTGTCAGTGCAGGGCTTGCTGCAATCGCTCTTGCCGTTGACGGCGCCCATGCTGGCGTCCTTCTTCTCAGTGCAAGTCTTGCTGCAATCGCTCTTGGTGTTCATGGTGCCCATCGCACCATCTTTAGTCTTTTCACAACAGGCTTTATCCGAGGTGCTGTTCATCGCACCCATGTCGGACTTGGTGCTCTTGTTACAACCACCCACGAATGCGAGGGCGGCGACAGCGGTAATTGCGAAAAACTTGGTAGCGTTCATTTCAGTCTCCAAAATCAGTGGCGAGGGATTGCAGGAATCGCAAACACTACTCGCCGATTCAACTGTGATCTTTGGGAAGCGGTCACCACATTGGTCCGCGGCAGAAACCCCAAACACCATTCTTTCGCGGCCGCCGAGTCGCCGGTTTGGCCGCACACCTAATGATACTCACGATCTACTCGCGAGTTTCAGTATGTGTTCGTCAAACTGCACAATTTTGCTTTGGGTCGCGAACAATTTCAACTCGGCGGTTTTCATCATCGGACACCCGGCTGCTGGGATAATCGCCGGTCCGTGTACGAAACTGAATCTGGGGCACACCTTTTCGGCCCAGTTATCAAAGAAAAAGGCTTACGCCTTATAACAGGTGTGAGCCTTTTGCACTTCAATCAAGATGGCAAGTAAGTTCGTTAGACACTTACCAAGTTCTAGGGTAAACCCTAAACACGCAATAAAGGCCGCTTCTTCCCTAAGTAACGCAGAATCATTTAGGCGGGCGCTTCGGCTTTGCTCTTGCGAAGCTTTGCGTAGTACGCAGTGCGTTTGTCTGCATTGCGGCGGCGGGTGCTCACTTGGCCTCCGAACTCCGCCCCTTCTTCGTTACCGCAAAGCTGAAGCACGCACAGCTCACCGGCATCGCCGATGCGCTTGCGACCGAGCTTCACGATTCGGGTGCATCCGCCCGCACGATCGGCAAACTTGGGGGCCACTGTGTCAAAAATATGCTTGATCAGCTTCGGGGCCTTGCGCAGCTCACCGTAACGATTACGTTCAACGGTCGAGCTTTCGGGCAGTTGGAAGAACTGCGCACGCTGCTCTCGCTGGCGGTTGACGAAATCGGTTTCCGCATCGGTGGGCTTCTTGCTCAAGAAGAGCCACTCGAACACAAAGCGATCGCGGCCGAGCTTGGCGATAATACGCCGGCGTGCCGCGAGCGTGCCCGTCTTCGCTTCAGTGATGATCTTCTCGACCATCGGCTGAACAGCCTTGGCTCTGGGAATCGTTGTGACGATCTGGCCATGCTCAAAGAGGCCCGCCGCCAAGTTGCGGAGAGTGGAGGCGCGGTGCGCCGTTGTACGACCCAACTTGTATCCTGCACGACCGTGACGCATGACTAAGACTCCAACCCGCCAAAATCGGCGGCAGTTCTCCGGATGTGCGGCCGCGTATCGACCTGAAAAAGGTGACCAGCACCGTTCCTCAGGCTCCACGACCGTCGTCCCCGCGCGATGCGGGGCCTAGATGATAGACTTCAAACCTTCGCCAAGGCGTTCAGTCGAGCGAGCAAAACCTCGTTCAACCACACATTAACGTACGCCAGCGCGACCGAGAATCCCATCAAACTCTCCCTGCCAGTTTCCTAACGGGGAGAAAGTATATCACGGGTGATATAATTAATGCGATGTCGCGTTAAGAAATCTGAGCGGGCGCGACCTGGAATCCTTCGGGCAAGGGCATACCCAAATCCATTCCGAACTCTTGGAGCTTTCGCTTGACTTCGCGGAGCGAAGTGCGACCGAAGGAGCGGAGCTTGAGGAGATCGGCATCGGTCTGGCTCACCAACTGAGCAACCGTATCGATTCGGGCCGATTCCAAGCAGTTGCTGGCACGGACTGAAAGCTCCAGCTCGCTGATTGGCATGTTGAGCTTGCGGATGAGCTCTTCATCCACGCTCGCCGCGGCGGCTGCTTCTTCACTCACTCGCTCGTCGCCCAGCTCAAAGTACTGGACGAAGGGGTTCAGATGCTTGCGGAAGATCTTCGCGGCTTCGACGAGTGCCATCTCGGGGCTGACGGTGCCGTTAGTCCAGATTTCGAGGGCCAGCTTGTCGTAGTTCGTGCGCTGACCCACTCGGGTCTCTTCAATCTTGTAACGAACGCGCTGAACCGGGGAGTAGAGGGCATCCACATGGATGAGGCCGATATCCTGTTCTTCTTCCTTATTGTACTTCTCGCTCCCGGGAACGTAGCCACGCCCCTTGGTGACATGAAGTTCCATTTCAAAGTCAACCGCATCTGTGAGCGTTGCGATGACCAGATCCTTGTTCAGGATGTTGATCGAAGTGTCCGCCTGGATCATGTCTGCGGTCACTTCGCCCGGGCCGCGGGCCGCGAGCTTCATCGTCTTGGGCTCTTCGCCTTCCATCTTGACGATGAGTTGCTTGACGTTGAGGAGGATATCGGTCACGTCTTCCATCACGCCGCGAAGCGAGGAAAACTCGTGTTGAACGCCCTTAATCTTGATGCTCGAAACGCTCGCACCTTCGAGCGAAGACAGGAGCACGCGGCGGAGGCTGTTACCGACCGTTGTGCCAAAGCCGCGTTCAAAGGGTTCAACGTAAAACCGACCGAAAAGGTCAGTCTTGAAGCGGTGATCCATTACTACACGGGTGGGAAGCTCTAAACCACGCCAACGAACACGCGTCGTCATAAATCAGTTCTTCCTATGGAAAGAGCAAATGCCTCTCCTGAAATTCTCGGCCTAACAAACCGCAAGGCGCGACGAGCTTGCTCGTTGCGTCTCACGGAGGAGTCGACAGGCCCGGAACTAACGATCTCAACTCACCTGCCGAGAAGGCGAAGCGGATCTTCTTCTGCCGGAATGCCAACACAGAGCACGCTCGCGGGTGTTGCACCCTGCGAGATATGCAAATCAACTAAACGCGGCGGCGCTTTGAGGGGCGGCAGCCGTTGTGGGGCACTGGAGTGTGATCTTCAACCGCAGTAACCCGAAGGCCTGCAGCGGTGAGCCCATTAACGGCGCTTTCACGGCCCGCTCCGGAGCCCTTGATGCGAATCTCAACTTCACTCATTCCCATTTTACGAGCCTTGCCCGCGGCCTGTTCGGCGGCGCGAGTGGCGGCGAAAGGGGTGCTCTTACGCGCGCCCTTGAACCCGATTGTACCGGCCGAATCCCACGCGACGGTCTCGCCGTTGGTATCGGTGATCGTAACAATCGTGTTGTTCTGAGTGCTGCGGATGTGAACAATGCCGCGAACGACATTCTTACGAACTTTACCCTTCTTCGCCATAAACAAAACTCCTCGGATCATCCGACCACAAGGGGTCGTACCCGCGTTGTAATAAAACTAACCAAGTCGTTAACTTTCGATCCAGTCGTCTTCGGCCAACTCAAGCCATCAAGCCGAGCTGTTCCAGACGATGAGCCACGGGATGAACCAATGCCTGCTCATGCAGCATTCCTAAACGGAACCTTGCAAAGCCGCAGAACAAGCGGTTCAAACTGATTACTTGGCCTTGACGCCCTTCTTGCCGGCAACTGTCTTCTTCTTACCCTTGCGCGTGCGAGCGTTGCTTTGCGTGCGCTGGCCACGGACAGGGAGGCCCTTGCGGTGACGATCGCCGCGGTATGACTTAATATCTTTGAGACGCTGGATATTCTGGGAGACCTGGCGGCGCAAGGCACCTTCAACGAGGTATTCGCCGTCGATCACGGAGTTGATTTGCGCGAGGGAGGATTCCTCAACCTGATTTGCACGCAAGTTGCCATCGACCCCGGCCTTCGCCAGAATCTCGCCAGCAAACTTCGGCCCGATGCCGTGAATGTACTGAAGGGCGTAGAAAATCTTCTTCTTGTCCGGAACGTCAATACCTGCGATACGGGGCACTGTTCAAACTCCTTCAACAACTATGATCGAACGCGATCAGACTAGAACGGCCTCTAGGGCAATCACTCTTTTCACCGACCGATTCCGTTGGCTAATTGCCAAGCAAAGCGAACCAGCTCAACTAGCCCTGCACCTGCTTGTGCTTCGGGTCGGCCTTGCAGATCACGCGCAGCTTACCTTTGCGGCGGACAATCTGGCAGGAGATACACATCTTCTTTACGCTTGCTTTAACCTTCATACGTCACCTTCTCCGTAAGAACCAACAGGCCGCGGGGCTCGTCATCACTTCTCCGCTTGCCACTCACTTCCGCACCAGATCCACCTAGTCTGATCGTTTGCCGATGCTCAAGCCGGCTCTTCAAAGCCTATGGCAAAGAGGCACCACCAATTTAGAAATCTCCGACCGCTCGGAGTGGGGCAGAGATTCTAGGCACTTTGTTCGGTAAAGTCACGCCTCGCCAGAGTCGCGCTTTTGCGGAGATTGAGCTGGTGTTGATCTTCCGCACCACGAGATGAGCCGGTTTGGCGTGAATCGAACCACCGCGGAACCTTGGAATGCCGTTCAAAATACAAACTTTTAGGCAAGCTGAAATGCCCGTGCCGCGAACCGTTCGTGATCCTGCGCAAAGTCTATCGGCACCGGTGGTAATTGTACCCACTGGGGTGCGGAACCCAGGCCCTTGATAATCTCACGCTCGAGGCGATCCTGGCGGCAAAGCTCTTGAGTGTTCGTCGAGGCCAGGATGACTCCGCGAGGAGCAAGCAAGGATGCCGCATCGCGGATCAGGGTGGGATAATGCTGAAGTGAGCTCCAAGTGGCGATGTTTTTTCGCTTTGAGCCGGTTGAAAAACTGGGCGGATCAAGGATAATGAGGTCAAAGGTCAGTTTTTTGCGCTGCGCGTAGGCGAAGTACTCGAAGGTATCGAACTTGGCAAATCGATGATCTGCGGCATTAAGCGCGTTGTGTTCAAAGTTACGTTGCCCCCATTCCAGATACCTGCCCGACACATCTACGCTAGTGGTCAGTGCGCCGCCGGTGGCCGCGGCGAGGGAGAAGCCGCATGTGTAAGCAAAGGTGTTAAGTACACGCGGGCGATTGGATTTACTCTTGGCGTTCTCTGAACGTTGTGCGCACCACTCGGCAACGAATCGGCGGTTATCGCGCTGGTCCAGGAAGAGGCCCGTGGACATGCCGTCGTACAGGCGCACCTCCATGGTGTAGTTATTCTCACGGATCGTAAATGATTCGGGAAGGGGAGCGCCAGCGAGGGGCTGCGGCGAAGTTACAATTTCTGGCAGCGTGCCACCAAGCCGCGAGCGATCGCGAGGAAAAGGCTTGGCATAGATCGCGGTGACTCCCAGCGGCGCGAGGAGGGACAAAGTCTCTGTCGCGAGCGACTCGGCAACGAACCAGGGGGGAACCCGGCCCTCATATAAATTAAGTACAGCGCCGGGGCCGTAAATATCAATAAACACGCCCTCGACCCCGTCACTACTTCCCGAGAAGAGGCGGAACGCTGCGGTCTTTCGCAGACTCTTGCGGCGAAGCATTGCTTGTGATACCAGTGCGGGCCATGTGGATAGGCTGGCGGGCACTGCGGCCAGTAGACCTATACCGGCGGTTTTTGAGTTTCGGCCCGTGCGCACGATTCCGCCGGCTTCCGCCGTTGGGTGATGAGGGAGTTGTGGCCCGGGGCGCGTTGCTTCGGGGCGTTTGGCTCCTCGAAAGCTGGAAGCAGCCGGAGGTCCGGAAGCGTGCTTATCTGGTTTTTGTTTTTTACGCTCACTAGGCATAGCGTGCACTTCGGAGAGCCGACCGTCACAGAACGCAGCACCGCTTACCCTGCTAGAGATGACGTTCTTCAGGCGAGGTGGGCGATGCCGAGTCTAGCCGCACTTATTTAGAGGGGCCTTTGCAAGAGAGGCCTTCTCTGGAGCGGCCTTTACCGTTCTCAACTTGGCAAGGGCCTCTGCTGCTCGGTTAATGCCGGAACGTGATGCGGGCTTTGGTCAGATCGTAAGGGCTGATCTCAACGGTCACCCGATCGCCCGGAAGAATGCGGATGTAGTTCATCCTCATTTTGCCAGAAACGTACGCGAGCACTTCTGATTTTTGTTCATTGGGCAGACGAACTCTAAACATTGCATTCGGCAATGCTTCAGTTACAACCGCATCGAATGTGAACTTATCGTCCTGTTTACCCATGCAAGCCTCAAGCCCAATCGCCTCTATTGGAAGAAAGTGCCCTTCGGGGCATTCCGGTGCCCTGAGGGCTTTTCCATGGTAAAGGCACTAACTGTTGTTATCTAGAGTATGCAGGCGAAAGATCACGGGTGCGTGAGCGGCCAAGTGCCCACGATTTGCGGGGGCATTTATCTCTGACAACTTCGACAGAGGGTCGCTATACTCTGTCTTGTTCGCTCGGGGCGCACTCTGGTTTGACTTGTTCCGCCGCGTAAGTCCGGTGGGTGCAAGGCTTGGTGCTGAGATGGACCCGTAGAACCTGATCCGGTTCGCACCGGCGTAGGGAAGCGAAGATGCGGAACATGGGCATAGGGCCGAGCGGTGTAATCGTCGACCCTTTGCGCCTTTTCGCATCTGAGCAATCCTGCGCCAGTGTTGTCCCGGCGACCAATACTGGAAGCCCCAATGCCCACACTGAATCCGCTCTCCTCGTCAACCCGCAAATCAGACGCAACCGACTCGCCCCTCTCGCCACTCTCGCCACTGTCGCGGCTCGTGCTGCCGCTGCACAACGCGGGAAACCCGGGACGGACGCTTAACGTTACAACCCCGGGATCGTTCGCGAACGCGCACGATATTGGTGGGCCGATGATGTTTTCATCGCCAGATACGCCGGGCATGCCCGCCGCAAGCACCAAAACTGCGTGGGATTTTCTGCCCGAGGGGTGGAGCTGCGTTTTGAGCCAAGGCGAGGATGCTGGGCGCACTCTAAGTAGTCTAGTGCAGCAAGTGACAGGACAGCCTCTCGGCCGTGGCGTGACAACGGCTGAGTTTACTACCGCCCGCGGGCAGACCATGCGGGTTGATTACCCAGCGGGCTTCACGCCCATTACCCAGCTCGAAAGTGCTCGGCTGGGCATCGTTACTCCTGAGATGCGGCGGGTTGCGGAGCGAGAACCCCACTTTGACGAGCTGAGCGGTGGTCGCGGCGGCGAAGCAATCCGCGATGAGATCGCGGCCGGAAGGCTGGTGATCCCCGCGAACATCAACCATCTTAAGCATAAGCTTGACCCGATGTGCATCGGGCGGGCGAGCAAAACTAAAGTAAATGCGAATATGGGCGCAAGCCCGATCTCCAGCGGCACCCACGAAGAAGTGGAAAAGCTAAAGTGGGCTGAGCGTTGGGGGGCCGACACGGTGATGGACCTCTCCACCGGCGGCGATCTTGACGAGTGCCGC
>CAYVFW010000048.1:0-8954 GCA_964450325.1 uncultured Phycisphaeraceae bacterium
GTCGAAAGGTCCCTTGAACGGCGGGAAGCCTCATGGGGAGCGTTTTGGCGGGGTGGGGGCGGAGTTTAGGGAACTCATTCTCTGGCATGGCTGCGAGCAACTTTCGTTCGCGGCCATCCTGGCCCTTTACCGAGCGCGGGCCTGCCGCCCGGCGATGTGCAAGTATAATATTTAGACATAAGTTGATAGATGGGTGTGGCTATGTCCATTCACCGTGCACGCACCAGGTGCGCTGGGGTTCTTGTTGGAAGATCCAGAGCCAGCGGGGGGGGTAGTCTTCTAGTGTTACGTGCACGCGAAAGTAATCGCGGAAGGTGGTGCACCCATCATCGTGCTCGCCGGATGATCTGTTGCCCACGCGCCACCATTCATTACCGATGCGTTCGGGGCCGATGCACGTTTGCACGCGCCACGGGTCTCCGCGCCATCGCACCAGATGCACGGGCCCATCGGGCCATAATGAAACGACTTTTGCGGATTCGGGGGGTGTGAAGAGCAGGCTGGGACGGGGCTGAGTGCCGACTCGTGCCGACATAAGTTGTTTATGGTTGTGGGGGCTTTCGAGCGCGTTGATAAATATACTGGCGCGTTCGGGCACGTGTGATTCCACGGGTTGCTGGCGGACGACATGTTCGGCTCCGAATCGAGTAACGAGGGTGTCGGTCATCTCGCCAATTCGCTGATCGAGTCCTTCCTGCTCTGGCTCGCTGCCCGGAGCTTCGCTTAGCAGGGCGCGTTGAACGTGGGGGATTTTTCCGGTTGACGCGGCGATACATGTGATCGCCTCGATGCCGTCGCCCATATTTGCTTTGGCGAGATGGGGTTCGAGCAGAGACCAGAGGTGCCGGGTTTCGCGGTTTGCGCGTGAGAGCACGATGGCGATGCAGACCGGCGCCGCACGTTGGGCACGATGTAATATGAGATGTAAGCGACGCACACCCCTCTCGCGCAGCAGAAGCTCGCCGGAGAGATCGTTGAGTAGTGCTTTGGCGCAGACGGTGACAGATTCGTAGTGGGTGGTGGGGCCGTCGAAGATTCGCTCTACTCGGAGGGGTGGCTTGGGGCGGATAGGCTCGATTACTTCGAGGGCATGGCCCAGGGCCTGATCAATGCGTAACGTAAGTTGTGTGCCGTAGCGGGAGGGCAACTGGCGGCGAGGGAGTGCTAATATCTGGCCCACGGTAACCACGCCCAACTGAGCTAATGCAGCGCGGGCGGGCTCTTCCAGTTGCAACGCAGCGGCTGGTAATGATGACATCATTGCTCGCTGAGCGTTGGGCGGCACGATGGTGGAGAGTTGACCACCGAACGCGGCGAAGGCCCACGCGCAGAGTGCGGTATCGGCCACGGCGATCCGCGCGTGCATCCCTAACCGTTTCATCATTCGATGAATAGACCGCAGAAGGCGGGGCTCGCCCCGGTGCAGTTGTTGCGTTCCGGTGATATCGAGAACTAAGCTGCGGTCATCGCGGATGCCCACGCACGGGGAGAAGCGATTACATTTCTGCGCGAGCGTGGAGAGTTTGGAGGCGATGCGTTGCGGTTCGTGGGGCACAATAAGAGTGGTGGCGGGCAGCAGGGCGCGGGCGTTGGTTACATCCATGCCGGTGCGTGCACCCCCGGCGTAAGCGAGGGGGCAGCAATCGACGACGATATCGCGGCCGGCGTGCTTGGTTGTGAGCAAAATCGGTGGGGCGCCATCGCGCGGGTTGTTTTCACGCGATGGCGTTGGCCAAGGGTGTTGCCCCAGCTCCTTGCGCAGGGTGCGCAGCACCAAATCGGCAGCGAACGACGGGAAAAAAACGCAGAGGAATCGCGGGCGATTGGGTGAGGTGTTCATACAAAAGCATCCATTCTTGATCGGGTTGAAAGCAGGGTGCCGGGGGCGCACCTTTAAGCCGTAATAACTTGAGTTTCCAAACGCTAGCGTCTTGGTTTTCCGTGTGGGCAGGGCAGAGCGACCAGCGGGTGGTCGCGGCGGAGAGTTGTGCTCGTTCGCGTGGGGGGCGAACGCTGATGCAGGGGCGGTGGCCGTGCCGCGCAGCGAGTTGTAAGCGTTGTGTATCGGCGCGATCAAAGCCGCTGCCATCGGTAATTACAACCGCACCGGCGCGCAGGCAGATCTCTGCGGCCCAAAGGCGAGCAGCGCGCTCGTCGTCGCGGCGTAGTGATCTAGGGGTGCGGACAAAGGTGGATCGGCCAAGGAGCGAGCCGGGCTTATCGGCGTTGCCGGAGTTATATAAAGACCAGATTCCCGGCCAGCACTGCTCACCGATCCAGAGCAGTGGCCCCCGGGTGTTGGTTGCCAAGGCGGTCAGCAGTATAAGTGGTGGCGACCAGGGAGAGTTGAGATTCTTATCTTGGCGGGTTGAGTTATCTTGGTGGTGTTTAACTTGGCGATATTGGCCTTGGCTATATTGGCCTTGGCGGTACTGCTCTTGGTGATGCGGGGGTTGGTTGTCTGAGACCGGGGCGTTGTTGTGTACGCCGATCTTGCATGTCTCTAAGGCATCAGGGTCTTGGTTATCAGCGTGTGGGTTCTGCGGGTCTGGTTTACATAAATCCGGCCCATGTCGTTCCGGCTTACGTGGTGGGTATTCATCGTGGACAACACCGAAAAGTTCGTGTAGTACGGGTGTTGATGTTATGTAATCGCAGGGAGAGAGTGCCCAGGAGCTATCAAGGGTTGGGCCCAGCGTGTCATTGCGTGAAAGTGTGGTTGGCGGGCGAGCTTCGAGTGGCGGGGCATCTGAAGGTGGAGCGGGTGGGTAGGAGGGATGAGCCGCGGGGTGTTTGGGTGGATGAAGTAATGAAAGTGAATGTGAAGTGAGGCGGCCTCTGCGTTCGAGTCGTTCTAGCTGTTCGACCACTTGCGCCAAGTGGGCTGGTAGGGGCTGAGGTTGAGGGTTATCCGAACGTGAAGTTGCCATACCGTTAGGATACTGGATGGATTCTCCATGTCAACTGTTTGTTTGTGTTTTGCGCGAAAATTGTTTTATGGGTCTCGTAAGGTCCAATAATAACAACGTTTTGAATATTGATTGAGCTCTTTATTGCGGTCCCCCTTGATTTCTTGTTAGGGTACCCTGCCTAGCTCGTCGGTTTTGGACGTTTTGAAGGCGTGCTGATGGAAGAATGAATCACACGCGAACGTGGGTCGGGGTGGCATGAAAAAACCCCTGCTAAGAGGCGGGGGTTAGAGAGTCAGTCACGGTGATTGTAACTTACAGCGCGAGCGGAGCAGGTGTTGTGACTTTAGCAAGCCGAGGACCAGCGCGGGAAGAAGAACTCAACGTCGGCCCCGTCCACGCCGCCGTCCTGATTGACACTAGCGACCATAGTCGCTGGGGCTGCCTAGGGAGGTTGGTAGCCGCACCTTCGCTTATATGGATAGGGCTCAAGCGTGCGGAAGCCGTCCTTGGTCAGCTCGCCTAGCCACACGGTTTTACTTACACAATCCGACCAAACCGGGTATCTGGCGCGGCGAGGTTAACCGGCACGACTGATTTCTCAGGAATCTTCAGAATAATCGCGCCAAACGGTTGGCACCGCTCAAAGCGTTCTGCATGTTCTAGTCACCAGTCGCGAGCGAGCGGCTGGCAATAAGCAGCGAGAGTAAACACACGGAAATCGCACTCGGAGAGTGCGGCGTGGTATCCCATTGCCTTGAGGTCCCCTGGTGTAAGCCCATGAACATACTCCACTATGTCGAAAGCACAGACTCGCGAATGGGGGGCGTCCCTCGCTTCGTGCTTGATGCCAGCCGCGTCATGGCCTCTCGCGGGCACCCTTCGACAATCTTGGCGCTGAACACCACCGATACACCGGAGAGCTGGCTCGCGGATCACGATGGAAGTGAACTCCCTATTGCCAAGCAACTCCCTCGCCCTTCGCTGATGGGCAAACTCTTTGGCCCCAAGCAACTCAGAGCGATCCGCGAAGAACTGGCCAAGGCCGATGTGGTTCACTTACATTGTGTATGGAGCACCAGCACGTTTCAGATCGCGATCGCGGCACGGCAGATGGGCATTCCGTACGTTGTAAGTCTTCACGGCATGCTTGACGACTGGAGCATGGCCCAGCGAGCAATCAAGAAGAAGGCCTTCATGGCTTTGGGTGGTAAGCAGTTCTTAGAAAACGCGGCACGGGTACACAGCACCGCGCAGGCGGAGCTTGATCAGAGTGCCAAGTGGTTCCCCAAGGGCACCGCTGAGATTATTCCTTATCTGATGGACTTGGAGCCGTACCGCCATCTGCCGGGAGAAGCCGCCGCGAAGGCGCATTTCCCGATGCTAAGCGACGGTACCCCCAATATACTGTTCTTAAGCCGTATTCATTATAAGAAGGGGTGCGAGCATCTGCTGCACGCAGCAGCGGAGCATGTCACCTCCGGCAAGAGTGGCAAGTTTATCTTTGCGGGCACGGGTGATGAGGCGTATGTCAGTAGCTTACAGACTTTGGCGAGCACATTGGGAATCGCCGACCGTGTTCACTTCGTCGGGCAGGTTTGCGGCGACCTGAAATTAAGCCTTTATCAGGCGGCGGACTGCTTCGTGCTGCCCACGAGCCAGGAAAACTTCGGCTTGGTAATCGTCGAAGCCATGATGTGCAACACACCGATCATAACAACCAAGGGTGTGGACATCTGGAAGGACATCGAGGCGAGCAACGCCGCGGCGATCGTGCCGCAGACCGGCCCCGCGCTCGCCGCGGCGATCGGGAGCATGGTCGCTGATAAGTCCGAAGTGACGCGGATGGGTGCGTTGGCGAGGGAATGGGTGTTTACGACCTACGGCGAAGACTCTCTGATCGGTCGGTACGAGAATCTATACCGCACGTGCAGCAAAGATCGACGCAGGACCGTTACGCCCACCACGGTTGGCGCTGGTGTTGTGCTTCAAGCTGCATAAGCGGATGAGACCCATCGAGACTCCAACAGAGTTATCGGCCCAGGCCGCGGATAACTGGTCCTCAGCCTTAACCCGATAGCGGTTCCGGTGCTTGAAGCTGTCGGCAAATGCCAGGCATATTTGGCGAGCGAAGCCGCGGCTGCACAGTTGTGCCGTGGGCTGGGTAAGCCTACACAGCAAATATTAAGATTGAGTTAGCGACTGAGAAGCTCGTAGCCGTTTAGGCACGCGCTGCGTATCGGTCGTATGACTGTGTGAACGTCACGGTTGTTTCCGTGGCGGTTCCACTATGAGCATTTGCCTTGCAGGAGTGGTTCAATGAAGTTCAAAATAGACACACGCCTCGTCCTCGTCACGGGAAGTAAGCGATTGGCCTTCCTCGCCGCGAGCACGTTGGTCGCTGCCGCGTGGGCTCAACCGGCTACGTTTCAGGGTTTGGGCGGCTTAATTAACGGCCAAGGTGGCAGTTCGGCGTTGGGCGTGTCGCCCGATGGTTCAACGGTCGTGGGTTCGGCCGACAGCAATCTGGGTAGCGAGGCTTTTGTTTGGCGCGCCTCAACCGGGATGATCGGGCTTGGCCTGCCTGCGAACTGGTTTCCTGAGTTTGAAGATGCGTCTTCGTTCGCATCGGGCGCCACCGCGTGCTCGGGCAACGGTGATGTGGTGACGGGTTATGTTGTCGAGAATGAGAATGGTAACCTGAAGGGGTTTCGTTGGGACGCGAATACCGGGATGGTTAAGTTAACCGAAGATGGCTTCAACTCGGGGCGTGATATTTCGTTTGATGGGAACACGATTACCGGCGAGACCTACACGGGTTTTCTCGCGGCGAAGGCGTTTCGTTGGACGTTGGGCGACGGCCTGCTTGCCCTTGAACAATCCAGTGTCCAGACCTTGGGCTGGGGCATCTCTCACGATGCGACAGTGTTCGGCGGAAAGTATAGCGGGTTTCCCTCGCAGGCATTTATCTTCGACGATACCAACGGTTTACAACTCTTGGGCGACTTGCCCGGTGGGCCGGAATGGAGCGGCGCAAATGCGCTGTCGGGCGATGGGACTACCGCCGCGGGCTTCGGATCGGTAGCCGCGAACTTTCAGGATCAGTACGAAGCGATGCGGTGGGATGCAACCAACGGCATGATCGGCCTGGGCCGCTTGCCGGGGACTCGACTTTCATCGGCATTTGGCGTAAGCAATGATGGCAGCACGGTTGTTGGATTTTGTTTCGCCAGCGGCAACTCTAACGCAGAGAAGGCGTTCATCTGGACGGAAACGGACGGTTTGCAGGATCTGAAGGTGCTGCTTGAATCGCAGGGCGCAAATCTCACCGGTTGGCGGCTTCGGATTGCTTATGCTGTCTCGGACGATGGCCGCACGATTGTGGGTAACGCTTTCAATCCATCGGGGAGTACCGAAGGATTTATCGCTCGCCTGGGCTCAACGTGTTCTGCGTGCGCGGCCGATTACGATAATAGCGGCGGGGTTGATGGGACGGATGTCGAGGCTTTCTTCCAAGAGTGGCAGAACTCGGTTTCCTGTAGCGATGTGGATAGCAGCGGGGGCGTTGATGGTTCCGATGTGCAGGCGTTCTTTGTCCGTTGGAGTGCGGGTGGCTGCTAAGTAGCGGTGGCGACGGTGCCTGTTAAAGTTTAATGGAGTGTTTCAATAAACGCCGCAATTTGCGGCGTTTATTAATTACGCCAGGGCCGCCGCGGAGGCCCCCTTGTTTTTCGTTTGTGGCGAAGCCGACTTTGCGTGCGGCACCACGTCAACCCCGCGGCTCTTGGGTCACGATCAAAACGGCTGGATTGACGAGGGTTGGTGGTTACGACGTGAAGTGTTCCGCCGCGACTGATTGGCGAGAAACAAATCCGATGCCTTGCAAATTGTTCAAAAAATACTGCAAGCCGCCGTCTGGGGCGACACATAGTGCGATAGGCCGAGAAGAAGACTTGGGTGAAAGTGCGACGTAGGCCGGTAAAACCTGCTCGCGGTCTTGGCCCCGCTGGTACGAGAGAGAGATTCAAGTACATCGCAATCAACAAACTCGGGAAGATCGCCCGTGTTAATTTTGCTTTTGCTGGGCGGGTTGAGGTGGCGGCCTGGCATGAAGGCTTGGCATGAAGGCCTGGCTTGAAGGTGTGGGTGAAAGTGTGATCGTCATGCGCCATTTCACGGTCGGTCAATCGCATCCGAAACCTAGACATAAGCGATTGACTTGAGAGGAGAAGGAGAGAGGGTGCCAATGATGACTTGCCGGTGAGTAAAGTTTTCGGCGGTGCTAATATGTGCTGGCGCGGCGGGCGCCCACGCGTTCTTATCCCTGAAAAGTTTATAGTGTTTTCCCAGATTCCTTGAGGAGTTACTTTCAATGATTCGTACTATCACAAACAGCCTGTTCCGTTCACGTGGTTGTGGCTTATTGCTGCTCACCGCCGCGGTCAGCGGTGGATGCATCTCCGCCGCGAATGCATCTTTTCATCTGATGCAAATCGAACAGGTAACGCTGGGCGTCAACGGCGATCCCACGGCGCAAGCCATTCAACTGCGCATGCGCAGTGGCTTTCAAAATCAGTTGCAGTTCGGTAAGCTGGTCGTTCGCGACGCGGCGGGCCTGAATCCCATCACGATCCGCGACTTCACAACGTCCGTCCCCGTCAACGCGAGCGGTTCGAGGGTGTTGATCGTAAGTGCTAACTTCTCTGCGACCACCTTGCCCGTAGCGGTGGGCGATTACACCATGGCGAACCTCGTTCCCGCGAGCTACATTCCTGCGGGGAAAATTTCGTTTGAGCAAGACAACGGTGTCATTCTCTGGTCGGTCTCCTGGGGCGGTGCTTCGTACACGGGCTCGCAGGTTGGTTCTACCACCAACGACGTAGATGGCAACTTCGGTCCGGCGGTCGCCGGGGCATTCCCGATCAGCGGCACTAGCTCGCTTCGCTTCACCGGAGCGGCGACCGCGATGAGCACGACCAACTTGGCGAACTACACCACCGTCACGAGCAACGTTGTGTTTACAAATAACGCGGGTGCAAACTACACCATAACCCTTCCCCCTCAGCCCCCCTGCTTCGCCGATTATGATCAGGATGGCGGCGTCGACGGGACCGATGTCCAAGCATTCTTCACAGATTGGTCTGCCGGGTCCGGTGCTGCCGACACTAACCAAGATGGCGGCACCGACGGAAGCGACGTCGAAGTCTTCTTCCAGCAATGGTCCGCCGGTGGATGTTAATATAAGTGATTGATGGAGTGCAAGGGGCCCAGAACTAAACGCCCTCATACTCGCACACACGCACACACGCACACACGCACACACAGGCCGGGCAGGAGTTTAACGACCCCTCCCGGTCTTTTTGTTGGTCACCATCAACTGTTCGGCATCGCCATCGCTGATTTTCCGTCGCCAAAGAGCTGTTGCTGGTTCTTAACATCTTTGATGCGCTGTTCGAGAGCGTCCAGCTCGGCCCGCAACTCTTCCACGCTTTTAAACTGGTGGTGCTCGCTGGCATACCGAATATAAGCAACGTCGTCCAGGTCGCGGAGTCGCTTCATCACCCGCTCGCCGATGGCTTTGCTAGTAACTTCTCGGTCAAACTCCTGGTGCAGTTCATCCTCGATGGCGCCGACCAGAAACTCCTTCTGCCGCTCGTCGATGGGCCGCTTGCCGCAGGCGGCTTGCACGCCCCGCATGATGTTCTCACGATTGAATGTAACGTGCGAACCATCTCGCTTAACCACCACAAGCCGTGCGGTTTGTTCCACTCGCTCGTAAGTAGTGAACCGGCGGGTACACGCGAGGCATTCGCGACGGCGGCGGATGATCTTGCTCGCATCGCTCTCGCGGCTATCGATCACCTTGTCGTCGTTCGCGCCGCAGAATGGACAGTTCATCTCGACGGGAGGGTAGACGCGTGCTGCCGCGTTGATGGTTCTCATTGGTCACTGCGGCGACCGCCAGAGCGGTGCCCCAATGAATAATTATGGTTTGATCGCGGCCGCTTCTCGACCCGGTTAGCACGGTTTGCTGCCGAAGTATGA
>CAYVFW010000048.1:9054-17910 GCA_964450325.1 uncultured Phycisphaeraceae bacterium
GTCTGGCCTAGAGTGGTCTGGCCCGGAGGCGGGTGAGTTGGTCGGTTGCGGGTGACGAGTTGAAGGTAAGGTGTTTTCGGTGTTCTATTCTCGGTGAGGCGGTGATGAGGTGGAGAAGGCTCGGGCGAGGAGAGAAGTTAGTGACAGATTGTAAGTCTTGTGTCAACCACCCTTGTGTGGGGCGGTTGTATTGTGTGTGGTCTCTCAACGAGAGGATTGTAAGTTATGAAGATTCGTACGCTTTTAGCACTCTGTAGTGGCGTCGCCCTTGGGGCGACGGCTCTGGCTCAGCCGATACCCGATGCCGATCTGGGCGCTCTGATCAGCGGCACCCCGAGCACCGGGACAGTGACGGGCATTGCTGCCACTTCCCGAACTAAGTGGGTAAAGTTCACCATCAGCGGCGTCGTCCGCGCTAACGGTGACTTTTTGGATATCGATACCAACGGTGGAACGCTCACCCCGGGGGGCGACTCGATGATCGGACTGTACAACTCGACTGGCGGGTTCCTCGCATTCAATGATGATTCGGGCGCTGGCGCGTACTCCATGTTGTCATTTGGCTCGACGACAAGTCGTCCGGGGCTTGTGCCTACGGGGAATGCGACGGCTGGTAATGGGGCTGCCCACACTGGTGGCAACGGGGCGACCCTCGCTACCGGCACTTACTGGCTTGCGATTACCGGCTTCGGCGGGACAGTCTTTGGAACCAACAACTGGGGTGTAACCTCGACGCACGCACGCACGGGCGATGTTGCTTACCGGCTGGCGTATCAGTACACCGCACTCCCCTCGAACCCCGCTGGCACGGGCAGCTTCGCTCCCACGAGCGTTACCAACTGCGGTGATACCACCTCTCAAACCCTCGCCAGCGTGCTCGTCACCCTCGGCACCAACCCCACCAGCTCCGGCACCGTCGTGACCGCAGACCTCACGAGCGTGGGTGGCTCGGCCAGCCAGATGATGTTCGATAATGCCACCAACGGCGATCTCGTCGCCGGAGACAACCGGTTTTCGTTCCTCGTGACTGTCCCCAACACGGTGACAATCGGCAGCAAGACCTTCACGTTCAACATCGTCGATGAGCAGGCGCGCACCGCGACCGGCACCAGTTCCTCCGTTACTGTTACTCTCTGCCCGGCCCCCCCGATGGCAAATAACTCATGCGGCACCGCTGAAGAGTTAGTTGTGGGTGTCAACGAAGTGGGCACCACGACAACCCTCGGCGACTCGAGCACCGTTCCCGCCTGCGGTTCTACCACTTCAGGCAGAATGAACTGGTACTATTTTGAAGGTACCGGCAACACGATGACCCTGAGCACCTGCAGCTCGCTGACGAATCACGACACGATCGTGGGCGCGTATTGCGGTGCAGCTGGCTGCGGCGCGTTGACTTGTATCGGTTCCAACGACGATGCCCTTGACAACTGCGCCGTTCTTCGCCAGGCTTCGATCTTATCCTTTTGCACTGTTCAAGGAGCTCGTTACTTCGCCGTCGTTCGCGGCTTTAGCGCCAACACCGGTAACTATGAGTTAAGCCTCGCCGATAGCGGCGTCGCTTGCACTACCGCAATTTCGTGCGGCCAGCCCACCAATCCAAGCGGCGTGGGTAGCACCAACGTAACCAGTGTCACCAACTGTGGTGACAACCTCATCACTCTGCGGGCCACCGTCACCCCCGGCACCATCCCCACCAGCACTGGCGTTAGCGTCACCGGTGACCTTTCCAGCATCGGCGGAGGCGGCAGCCAGATGTTCTTCAACGATGGCAGCAACGGCGACCTCGTCGCCAACGACAACATCTGGTCGTTCCAGACGCTCGTTGCCGACACCACCGCAGTTGGCGCCGCCAGCATCCCCTTCACTGTAACCGATGCTCAGCTTCGCAACGGCGCGGGCATCATTACCTTCAACGTCTCTCAGTGCCCTCCTCCTCCCCCAGCTTATGACAACTGCGCTGGCGCAGTTGCCGTCGATCTGAGCGGCGGCCCGGCATCGATTGATGGCTACGTAACCCCCCGCAGCGCAACGGTGACGTTGCCCTTCTGCACCAATGGCCTTGGCAGCCGCGCGGCGTTCTACACCGTGATGGGCAATGGCGGTACCTTCACGGTTGATACCAGCGCCACCACTGGCACTGGCAGCATGACCGACACTGTGGTCGCAGTGTACTGCGCGACCACCGGCTGCTCGGCCCTGCGTTGCATCGGCGGCGATGACGATAGCGGCACCGGCAACTACAGCCTCTTCTCTTTCTGCACCCAACCCAATGCTCAGTACCTCGTTGTGGTGACCGGCTTCCTCGGCGGCACCGGAAGCTTTAACCTAGCCGTAGCCGATACCGGCACTGCCTGCTCGACCGCCATCCCCTGCGCCCCCTCGGGCGCTTGCTGTATCGCTGTCGAGGGTGTTTGCGTCATTACGACCGCAGCCGCCTGCGCAGACCAGGGCGGCACCTATCTCGGCGATAATGTTGCTTGCGGCAGCACCTCCTATGGCGAGCCAAACGCCTCGGCGGACACCTTCCCCATCAGCATTCCTGATTTCGCTAACGCCACCCCCGGCTCGGCTTCCACCACTGCAACCGTGGCGGGCAACGGTGGCACGGTAGATGCACTTTCGATCTCCGTCGGTCTCACACACACTTTCCCTGGGGACCTCATCGGGACCCTCAGCGACGGTACCACTTCCGCACTTCTCTTTAGCCGTCAGGGTGGCAGCAACGATGTAGCTGGCGTTTACAGCTTCTCGAGCGACGGCACCAATATCTTCGCGGGTGGCGCACCTTTCAACCCCTACGCCAGCTTCGATAGCCTGAGTGCCTTTACGGGCAGCGCGATTGACGCGACTTGGACCTTGACCGTGACGGACAATGCCAGCCTCGATGTTGGGACCATTAACTCATTCAACATAAGTTTCGGTACCACCACCCCGAGCTGCTCGTTCTGCCCGATCTGTGCGGCAGACTACGACAACAGCGGCGGTGTTGACGGAGCCGACGTTGATGCGTTCTTCGTCGACTGGGCTGCCGCGGCTGCCTGTGCCGATGTTGACCAGAGCGGCGGCGTTGACGGTGCAGACGTCGATGCCTTCTTCGTCGACTGGTCCGCGGGTGGCTGCTAAGCAACCCTGCCAGCGAAAGCGACCGGCAACGTTGAGCATTTGATGTAAGTCTCGGCTAGCCGGACTTGAAAAAATCAGACCTTGCAACTGAAGGCCCCGTCAACGGACGGGGCCTTTTTCGTGCAGGCTCGCCGCTCGACAACGAATGTGCGGTTGCGGAGCGTCTTGGTGGCCAATTGGCCGAGGTGGCGCGGCTGAAACTAAGCCAGCCTGCTCTTGCGAACATTGGATGCCCGTAAAAAAAGCCCTGCTGCTTCGCAAGGCTTTCATGAGATATTGACTTAAGTTGCGTGGGCTTATTTACGTCCGGAAGGCACCCGCCCGAAGATGCGCTTGGGGGGCATCTTGGTCGGGACAATTCCGCCGGGAAACTTCGCCGCGTCCGCCGCGGCGACGGCCTGAGGAACTTGCAGATTGGTCGAGGCGGCGATCCGGTTGACGGGCGGTGCCTTGGGTGGCAAGTCTGGGGCTTGAGGTCCGCCGACGAGCTGAAGGCCGCCCTCCTTGCGTTCATCGGGGTTGCGCCAGCCGGGCGGCGGATCACTGGCTTTGAAGTCGGGGTATTCCTTCTTCGGGATTTCTTTATTAATCAGGAGTTCGATGCTGGTTAAAAGTTCGCCCTGCTCTGGAGTGACCAAAGCCCAGGCGATGCCCTTGCGTCCGGCGCGGGCCGTGCGGCCGATGCGGTGAACGTACACCTCCGGGTCTTCGGGTAGATCGTAATTAATAACGTGGGTGATGCCATCAACATCGATGCCGCGAGCCGCGAGATCGCTGGCTACCAGGACCGATAGATTACCATCGCGCAGACGCTGCATCACACTATTACGTTTACTCTGGGGCATGTCTCCATGTATCGAGTAGGCCTCGATGTCGTGCTTATTGAGCAGCGCGGTAAGATCATCGACGACACGCTTGAGGCGGCAGAAGACCAGCGTCAGCGCTGCTTCCTCGTGCTTAAGTAAGTGGACCAGCAGCCGTCGCTTGTCCCACGGATTCACCGTGAGATAGAGCTGATCTACCAGACTTACCGTAAGTGAACCCGAGGCGACGATGATCTTTTCCGGGTCGCGCAGATACTTGCGTGCAAGCTTATCAATTTCAGTGGAGATCGTCGCGGACACAAACACCGTCTGATGCTCGTGCTTGACACGCTCAAGAATATTGCGAATATCGTCACGGAAGCCAATATCCAGCATCCGATCAACTTCATCCAAGATGATGAACCGCACGTTGTTCAGGTGGATCATCCGCCGGTCGAGCATGTCGATGACACGGCCGGGGGTACCCACAATAATTTGGTTGCTGTCCGGGCGAGAGAGTTTGCCCACCTGCGTTTTGATCGCCTGTCCACCAAAGAGGCACACCGGCCGGATCGGGGTGAACTTTCCAAGTTCCTCAATCTCGTGCGTGATCTGAACAGCCAGCTCGCGGGTCGGTGCCAGGATCAACGCTTGAAACGGAACATCTTTCTCAAGACCGTGAAGCAAAGGCAGGCTGAACGCGGCGGTCTTCCCCGTCCCCGTCTTGGCCTGACCCATGATGTCTTTGCCCGCAAGAATCGCGGGCATCAGCATTGCCTGCGTTTTGGTGGGCCGAACGAATCCGCATTCGGTGATTCCTTTAAGTACCGAAGCACGCAGGCCCAAGGCCTCAAAGGTTAATGTTTCGTCGAAGATTTCGCCGGTGCCGTGGGGCGCGTGCGTTACGACTGAATCCGCGTGAACAGACCCCGCTGAGGAATCACCACCTAAAGAAACACCATCCCCCTCGGGAAGGCTTCCCTTTACCTCTTCAGGCAGATCGTGGTGGGGCAGTTCTTGAGGAAAGGAGGCGTCAGGAGACGGAATTTGAGCGAACATTCGCGGGATAACTTTCGTGGCCTTGCCCGGTCTTTTCAACGTTGCCGCAATGGCTCGCGCCGCATCGCGGCTCAAGTTTGTCGACGGGAAGCCTCGGGCAGGAGGCGAGGGATTAAAGCGAATGAGGGTGGGGGGCTTGGGCAATCCAAGCTGTGGGCCGCGGCTTTGTTTTTCGCGGCCTCACACCGAACCAAACTTAAAAACCCGCTCCACTCGCAAAGGAACTTCGATCGGCGATTTGGAGACGCAAGCGCGTCCGCCACTCGATTCCTATTGCGTAATGGTAGCAACGTCGAGAGTCCGACGACTATGCGAAGTTATCAGCCACCCGTAGAATATTGGTCGCTCAATAAGCGGCGAGGACCGTGCGCGCTTCTCCGAAACAAGGCCGACCAGGGAGCATGCGCTAGCGGGACCTTAGGCCCAGTGAGATCGGCGCTGAGCTTAAAAGCCGTCACGCAGTCTGGGGTGGACATGGCCGAGGGCGATTGCCTTGACCCAAAAACGAGGAAAGGGCCATCCGAGCCGTGGTATTTAAACCACCATCGGAAAACCCTCTCGCTCGCTCTCTACCGGTCTGCTAAGAGACGACAAAATAGCAAACCAAATGTACTTAGTTGAACTACCGTTAACCTGCCAATCCAACTGGCCTCAATCAAAACACGATCCGCTCGGATACTTCTTCTGTTTGACACTATCGGTAGGCGTATCCATTAAGCGATTCACAAATCACCTAATAGCGAAAATTTACTTATTACGACCGATCACATAATACAGAATCAAGCCGATCAGGGGGAGCAAAAGGATGATCAATAGCCAGAGAATCTTATTTCCCAGCGACTTGTTACTTCCAAGGATCTCAACTGCCGCGATCAACCAAAGGACCAAGTGAACGATGCCGAGAATCGTGTATAACATAATCTCAATCTCCGCACGTGAGTTTGGTGTAGGCCACTGTTTCGTCGCCGTTTAAGACCAAATCGACCAGATTACCCAAGGGGGAGGGGGGTCTTACCGGAAGATTCTTAAGGAGCGACCGAGCGAAAATAGTTTCTGCACTCACGTGCCAGTTTGTAGATTCACTGGCTGCATCAACCCAGAATCAACTTTCAATATCAAATCTGACGTCAGAACCAAGCCCGGTCCAAGCTGCACGAGCCTGGCTCATCAGGCCGGTCCAATTGATCTCAAGTTGACTTTGCGGAGCGTTAAACCTTAATGAAAGTTACTTTATGTTTCACGCGTCGGTTTGTGTCGCTGCGAGCAGTCCAGCGGCCCAGGCGGAGGCGGGCATGAGATCGTTTACGTGTGTCAAATACCCCATTCGATCACACACCTCAATGATTGAGTGGGTATTAATATTACCCGGGGCACGACGGGTGGGTGTTCCAGCGTAAGGACATCCACCTAAACCGCCGACAGCGCTGTCAAATGAGCGTACTCCCATGTTGAGGGCCGCTTCGACGCATCCTGCGGCGTTGCCGAAGGTATCGTGCAGGTGCAATGTGATGGGGCGACTGCCGGTCGCGGGGTGTGTGGAGAAAATACATTCAAGCAAGGCTGAAATCGATTCGGGCGTGCTGGCACCGATGGTGTCACCCAGATCGATTTCGTCCACCCCTAGTGCAGCCAGGGAGTTCGCAACGGTCAGCACCTTGGTTGGCGCAATAGCACCTTCAAACGGGCACGCGAACGCGCACGAAATGTAACCTCGAACCAGCAGCCCAGCCGCGTGGGCCCGCGCGATTACGGGCGCGAATCGGGCAAGCGAAGCTTCGATCGTGGTATTAATATTACGTTGGCAGAAGGTTTCAGACGCGGCGGTGAAGACGCTTATCTTCCCGAGAAGCGCCCGCCCGGTCTGCTCAAGTGACTGATCGTTGGCGAGGAACGCCGCGTTAAGGCCTTTTTCGTTGGGGACCAGGGCTGAGAGGAGGGGGATGGCGGCAGCGGGATTACGTTCAAGCATACTCGCCACGAGCAGCGATACGGCCTGGCAGAGCTGAGGTGCGTCGCCGAGTTGCGGCACCCAGGCCGCGCTCACAAAGCTCGTAAGTTCAATCTCGTCAACGCCCGATACCAGCAGCCTCTGCACCAGGTCTGCTTTGGACTGGGTCGAGACCATCCGGGCTTCATTCTGAAGCCCATCGCGGGGAGAGACATCGGTGATGCGAACGATGTTCAAAGGTAAAGTTTCCGTTGCTACCGCAGAGGTTAAGGAAGTCGCCATCCGCGTGAGCTCGCCCGCCAGGTCTGATCTGTTGGGGCGACGCTTCTGTGAGCCCGCTGCAAGACTTCGACGGTTTATATTACGTCAGTTTTCCGGCGAGGAAGCCGACAACCTCGTTGATGTTCATCCGCACCTGCTGCCCGGTATCACGATCACGTAATGTTACGGTTTGGTTGGACATCGTCTCACCGTCGATCGTGAAGCAGTACGGGCATCCGGCTTCATCCATCCGGGCGTAACGCTTGCCGATCGACTGTTTCTCGTCAAACTCGATCTGTCCTAGTTTCGCGAAGCGGGCCGCGACATCGGTGTGGAGTTTCTCGGCAATTTCGGGCATCCCATCCTTGGCAACGAGCGGGTAGATGGCAGCCTTCACGGGCGCAAGCCGCGGATGAATTTTCATAATTTCGGGGCTGGGGCGGCTTTCGTCCTTCGTGTAGGCTTCGCACAGCACGGCGAGCACGCCGCGGTCAAGGCCGGCGGAGGGCTCGATGACGTGCGGGATATAGCGTTCGCCCCGGCGCGAGCCGTTGGGAAGCACTTCACCACGTTCGGTATCGTTATATTCCATCTTGACGCCGCTAAACTTCTGATGCTGGGAGAGATCGAAGTTGCCCCGGTACGCGATTCCCTCAAGCTCACCGTAACCCGGCGCTGTGAACGGGAAACGATACTCAACGTCGCTGGTGCCCTTGCTGTAATGGGCCAGCTCGTCGGTATCATGCTCGCGGAGAATTAGATTTTCACCCGCCAGGCCCAGGCTTTTCCACCATTCCATCCGCCAATCGCGCCAGTAAGCGTACCAAGCGAGGGCCTCGGATTCGTGACAGAAGAACTCGATCTCCATCTGCTCAAACTCGCGCGAGCGGAAAGTAAAGTTTCGCGGGGTTACTTCGTTGCGGAAGCTCTTGCCAGTCTGGGCGATTCCGAAAGGCACCTTCACTCGCGTTGTGTCCCAGACATTCTTCGCCTGCGCGAAGATTCCCTGGGCAGTTTCGGGGCGCAGATAGACCTTATTATCTTCGTCAAAGACCGCGCCGGTGTACGTGTGGAACATTAAGTTAAACTGGCGAGGCTCGGTCAAGGTTCCGGGCTTGTCGGCGTCGGGGCCTATGACGCGCGTCCAAGGCTGGGGTAGTGATGACAGAGCGACGCTCGCGACTTCGCCGAATGTTTTCTCCGCTTTCTTGCGTTGTTTGGCCTCACTAGCGGTATCGGAAACATAAGCAAATACGGGCTTTTCACCCGCATGGCCGTCGCTTGGAACGTAGACCTGCACATGGTCGTAGCGATAGCGTCCCTTAGTGTCGCGGCAATCCACCATGGGATCGTTAAAGCCCTCGGCGTGCCCGCTCGCGACCCACGTCTTGGGGTGCTGAATTATCGTAGTATCCACTGGAACGATCCCCACGGGCCGGCCGTTTACGCCCTTGCGCCCCCAGCAGGGGAGCATGACAACGTCCTGCCACCACGCATCACGAAGGTTCTTTTTAAGCTGCGCACCGAGGGGGCCGTAATCCCAAAAGCCATTGATCCCGCCGTAGATCTCAGAAGCCTGGTAGATAAAACCACGGCGCTTACAGAGCGACATAATAGAATCCATCGACTTCAGAGGTGAGGGTGCTTGGCTGGCTGGGGTGG
>CAYVFW010000049.1:0-2145 GCA_964450325.1 uncultured Phycisphaeraceae bacterium
GGCTTTTCGTATCGCAGGCCCGGGCCGTTGGATATGCGGATGGACACGACACGCGGGGTGCGGGCGAGTGACCTGGTGAACACGATGAGTGAGCGTGAGCTTGCCGCGGCGTTCATTGAGTTGGGCGACGAAAGTGACGGGCCCGAGATTGCGCGACTTATAGTGCAGAGGCGGGCGATAAGCCCAATTGTGACGACGCAAGAGTTAATGGCGATTGTCTGCGAGGCCAGGGATTTCACGCTGCAGCGGGCGGCGGGCGCTAAGTTACATCCGGCGGCGCGGACATTTCAGGCTCTGCGGATTCTGGTAAACACCGAGATCGCCAACTTGAACAGGCTTCTTGCGATGCTTACAACGGTGCTCAAGCCGGGAGGTATCGCGGTAATAATAACATTTCATTCCGGCGAGGATAGACCGGTGAAGCACTTTTTTCGCGATGGGTTTCGCGCCGGGATTTTTAGCCATGAAAACCGCGACCCGATAATCGCGGACGAAGATGAGCGGGAGAACAACTCGCGTTCGCGTGCCGCGAAGCTGCGGTACGCGCGCCTCGCGATGGTGCCGCCCGAGGTAAGCTGAACGGTTCGCGGCTTAGGTACGGCCTTGCTGGCGACGGCGCACTTCTCAGAGTGAGCTGCAGGGGCCACGCTGCGCGGGGGGTGGAGGCATTGTCCTAAGTACGCCCGGTGGCCGGACGAAGCCGGGGTATGACGCATTATCGGGGGCCGTAATTATAATATAAAAACCAGAGTTATGTTGCTGTCTCATCGTCTTGGTTACGGTGCAGCAGCGCGGCAACGGTGGCCAGCAGTTCCTCCACTTCCACTGGTTTGGCGATAAGAGTCTAGAAGCCCGCGTGTTGGGCTGTAATTGGGGGGCTTCTGGGCGCGCGAAGGCGGTCAGAGCCGCAGCGGGTATTTTCATCCGTCCCTTGCGGACGGCGGCGATGAAGTAGTAATCCACAGCCCTGCCCGCAGGACGCGTGTAGACTCGTTTCACATGAAAAAACCCGCGAACTCGCGGGTTTGAGGGGGAACAATGATGTTAAGTAAAACGTTAACTGCCGGTGAGGATGACGGTATACTTTTCGTTATTATACTGCCGAACATTGTCCCAGTTTCCATCGGGGGGCCCGCCGGCAGGAGCACCGGGGAGAATCGGGAGATAAGCAGCGTGGCCATCCATAAAGCCTAGTACAGCCTTATTGATATCGTCGTAACCGTTTCTGATCGCCGCGTTAACGTTGGCGTGATTCATGGTGATATCCGCCCATTCGTCGTTGAGCCAAACCAATCGCGAGGGCGAGAACGCGTCTGCCAAGCGGAGCCGGCGCATTGTTTTATCAAAGACCGCAGCATTTATCCCACCGTTGATGCCTGCTTGGAGATGGGCTTGCTCGACAGCCTTGTACTGCCACTGGTAAGAGGTGCCGGTGTCTTCGAAGGAGGACAGAGCGTTGCCAGAGGGAAGATTGTTGCGCTTAGGTTTGTTGTTGGTTCCTGGATCTTCGTATTGTCCCCAGTTTTGTTGGTGACCGATCTGGTCGCTGGGATCCCTGAAGACAGCAAAACCCTTGGAGAACCGTTCGCTAGCGTTAGACTGAACGTTCGTACGACTATTGGGGGCCACTACTTCGTTGGCATAGAGATACTGATTAAGCGGCCGGTTTTCCTGAAAGATATCAAAGCCAGGCTGAACCGTGGGCCAATACTGCCCGGTCGTCTTTCCCCAGGCACTCCAGGTGCAGACCCCGAACAGACCGGAAGTGTAAGCAGCGGGCTTGGGGAGCGGCCCGAAACGGCCGGTCCAAGTAAGCGTGATCGGCAGCCAGCCTTTTTGATCGGACTGGTAGGTGGAGCCAGCCAATGCGATGGACCGTACGTTACTTAGCGAGATGACCTGCTTGGCAGACTTGCGGGCTTTGCCGAGCGCGGGGAGTAGAACACTGATCAGCACTGCAATGATGGCGATAACTACCAGAAGTTCAATCAGCGTGAACCCGCCGAGCTTACGGGCGATGGTGTGACGACCAATTTGATTGGTCATGGGCGAGTCTCCGTTATTTGCAAAGAGTTTTTTTATCACGTTTCTAACCCTGTTTCGGAAAAACCAGGACATTCGATTTTGAACCAACCACATCAACCC
>CAYVFW010000049.1:2245-17879 GCA_964450325.1 uncultured Phycisphaeraceae bacterium
AAACTGCACGACCCAAACTGCACGACCCAAACTGCACGACCCAAACTGCACGACCCAAACTGCACGACCTCGTGCCCATTAATCTCCACTGTGACCGTGCCAAACAGGGCCGCGTACTTTGTCAATAACTGATTCCGCTCACTTTAAGTACTTTTCCATCGACCGATTCCGACCGCAAATTTCTTGCATTGTCCTACATCATGCCACGCGGGGCACATCGTTGGGCGATCAATTACCCCACCGGCGCGTCACCTTAATGGGCAATAGTCTGAAATCGCTCACCAAACGAAATTGCGGTCGACCTATTCGGAGCACCGTTAACGGCGGACTGTAGAATGCCGCCAATACTCTGATATCAGTGACCATACGTGAGACAAACCCAACAGGTTCCCTGAACACCATCTTCACAATCAAGTCGCGCGGGCAGCGTAGCACGGCGGATGCACCGCTAAGAAGCGTGATATTCGGCCGCACGAGACGCAAACTGGCTGCGGCCGCGGCTCCAAAAGCAACTGCACTAGCGACATAGCCGGGAAACAATGCGGTGCTTGCATCCGTATGAGATAGAGCAGTCGAGTACGGTTTCACGGAGAAGTCGGCCTTTTGGTCTTGGTGCTCTATACAGTTAGGGCGAGATTCAGTGATAGTGGCTTAGCAAAAGTGTCTTGCCTAGAAAATCGTGGGTCTGATAAGCCAAAAGGCAAGGGCTATTTGGTCGATAGAGGGTCTGTACAGAAGTGAGTCGATCGGCAGTTTTGACTAAATGAGCGAAAAAAAGCCAACCAGTTCTAACGCCAATGGCCTTCCACAGTCGCCAGCGGACCCCACCAAGCCCCTCGTGCCGCCAGCGCGCGTGAGCGGTCGTACTAGTGCTTCAGGCGAAGGGCGGGGCTCGAATGATTCGTCGGTTATTGGTTTGCGACCTGACGACGCGGAAGGGAAACCGATTAGTCGGCCTTCACCCGTCAGCAGTCCGGTTCCGGTGGGGGCTGGGGCCAACCGCCGCGGCGATACGAGTCGCATGGGTTCGCTGGGTTCGACGGGGCCTGTGGTTCCAAGTGCTGACGAAGTTCGCCAAGAAGTAGCGAAGCAGGGCTCGAACATCGACACGATCGTGGGCCGGATGGCCATCGACAATCAGCTTGCTACGCCCGAGGAGGTGCAGCATTGCCTTGAGTTGGCAAAGAGCGTCGTGCAGGATGGGAACGAGCAGAGCTTGGCCCAGCTGTTGGTAAAGAATGATTATATTACGCGTCGGCAGATGTCGCGGTTGCGAGAGATGGCGCAGGCGGAGAAGAGCGGGCAGAAGATCCCCGGGTACAAAATAATTGGCAAGCTGGGCGCGGGCGCGATGGCGACGGTGTTTAAGGCCAAGCAGTTAAGCCTTGACCGCATGGTGGCGATCAAGGTGCTGCCGCGAAAGTTCACTACTAACCCGCAGTTCATAGAGCGGTTCTATGCGGAAGGGCGCGCGGCGGCGCAGCTGAACCACCCCAACATTGTTCAGGCTTATGACGTGGGGAAGGCCGGCGATTATCATTTCTTTGTGATGGAGTATGTCGAAGGCTCGACCGTGTACGACGAGATCACCAAGATCAAACGTTACACCGAGGAGGGCGCCATTGAGATCGGGATGCACGTGGCCGAGGCGCTGCAGCATGCGCACGAACGCGGGCTTGTCCACCGTGACGTGAAGCCCAAGAACATCATGTTAACCAAGATAGGGATCGCGAAGCTCGCCGACATGGGGCTCGCGCGGGCGATGAGCGACAAGGAAGCGGCGGAGGCCGAGCAGGGCAAGGCGTTTGGCACACCTTATTACATCAGCCCGGAGCAGATCCGCGGCGAGATGAACATCACGCCCGCGGCGGATATCTACTCTCTGGGCGCAACGCTTTACCACATGGTGACGGGCAACGTGCCCTTTGACGGGAAGAATCCATCGGCGGTAATGCACAAGCATCTTAAGGAAGCGCTGATTGCTCCGGATCATGTGAATCCTAAGCTTAGCGCGGGGCTCTCTGAGGTCATCGAGATGATGATGGCCAAGGACGCACGCGCTAGATACCGCTCCTGCAAAGATGTAATTACAGACCTCAAGGCCGTGAAGGCCAAACAGCATCCGCCGCTGGCGCACAAGGATTTCGGGGTGGGCGACATGGCGCACATCGCCGCGGCGGAGGCGGCGGTTTCGATCCAGGACATCCCGGTGAATCAGGCGAGCGTTGAGCCCGCGTACAAGCAGTGGATGGTAATCGCTCTGGGCGCGCTGTTGCTAATCAGCGTTACATTTAATATTGTTTTGTTGACACGGGCCGGTTAGGCCTAGTACCTACGTGCGCCTGCGGCCCGACCCGCGTCGGCCCCCCCCCGCCCCGGTTGCGCCGCGCAGCACTAATGCCGGCCGCTGGCGGAGATGTTCCACAAAATTATATTACAAACCGAGTTGAACGCGCTTGGCCTCCCACTCGGCCTGCTCGCGCTTATTGATCGTGCTCAGCTCGCCCTGGCCGCCGTGCTTGAGTGCACGGATAGCGTCAATCTCCAGCCGGGTCAAGTGCATCGCCTCGAAATGATAATCTCGCCAGGCCTGCATAGTGACGGGCACCACGGGTTCGACGAGTTTGTACATCGCCGCGGCGTATTCGCGGATCTCAAGCTGGGCATGGCTATCCAGCCGCAGGCCCATGAAGTGTAATAAGTTATGGAGGTCGATCTTCCAGTACCACTCTGTGTACATGTTCACGGGCAGGCCGATGCGGGCCATCTCGCGAGAAACCCCCTTGCTGGTCAGATCAATATATTTCGTATACTGCGATTCGACAGCTTTGAGGAAGTCGATGAACTCGGCGGCGGTTGCCACGTCTTGCTCGTGCGTGATGTTGAATGTCTGCTCGCCGCCTTGGCGGTTGCTCGCGCTCTGCTTGCGCACGGAGTCGATGGAAGGGGTGTAGAAGCGATCCGGCAGGATTGAATAGCGGCCGGAGTATTCATTTACGTTCGCCGTCCGATGGCGGATCCATTGGCGGGCGATAAAGATGGGCATGCAGACATGAAACTTAAACTCCACCATCTCAAAGGGCGTGGTGTGGCGGTGACGTAATAAATAACGAATCAACCCCTGGTCTTCGTTGATGTGCTTGGTGCCCTGGCCGTATGACACGCGCGCCGCCTGAACGATGGCTTGGTCGGCGGTTTGGCCGTCGGGCACGAGGCGGGGCATGACATCTACCAAGGCGATAAAGCCATGGTCCAGCACCGAGAGCTCAAGCCGGCTCGCGCCATTCATGATATCGCGGAGCGAGGATTGATCGCTAGCGACCACCCGGATCTGCTGGGATTCAATCGCGGCGGTGGTGACTGATTGGCGGCCAAGCTGGTCGGTGGGCTGTTTGGGGAGCTGGTGGGTGGCGGTTGCCCCCGGTGCGGTGTGTAAGGAAGGGGAACGTTCAGCCGGGGGGGACATGCCCGATCGTAGTGAGCGGGGACGGAGGATTTCCTATCGCGTACCTGATACGCGCAAGGGTTTCCCCAAGTATCGGAAGTGTGGGGAGAAAACGTAAGTTAAGTCTTACTGCGCAGGGTTGATTTGAGGCTCAGGAGGCGCGCGTACGCCGCGTTTGAGGGTCGGATTGAAGCAGGTAGTGGAGGCGCCTGCGCGCCAAGCCCGGTGAGTGCGCCCCGCAATACATTCCAGTGGCCGCTGGGGCGCAACCCGGCGAGGCGGTGGGCGTGGAGCCAGCCGAGAAGCTGGCCGCGGAGGCGTGTGACGCCGCGGGCATGACGTTTAGCCAGCCACATCCAGTTACGGGTTGAGAGTTTAAGCCAACGGTCGCTCTTGCGTGCAGCGATGTAACTATCGTGCCAGACGAGCCAATCGCGGCAGAAGACGACATCGTGGCCAAGATTGAGGATTTTGAGGGCGAGATCGGTATCGTTGCGGTAGAGGGTGTAGCCAGTTTCGTAGCCGCCGACTTGTCGCCAAAGTGCGGTTCGGATGAGGTTTCCGCAGCCCATATCGGGCCAGTTAGATTGTGGGCCAACAAGCGCGCGGGCCTCGAAGGGCCATTCAAAGGCCATTGTGCGGGGGTGGCGGCGGTGGAGCATGACTCCGCCGGTACCGGAGTTCTGGGCGAGAAAGCTGGCTGCTGCCTCAATGCTCCCGGCCTGTGGCCATGAGTCATCGTCAAGAATCAGAAGCAGCTCGTGCTGGGCAAGGGCCGCGCCGAGGTTGAACCCCTCGAGAATGACATTTTTCTCAAGGGCAAGAAATTGAACTGTTGGAAAGTCAGCCCGCACCATCGCGGCGGAACCATCAGAAGAAGCATTGTCTACCACAATGACCTGGCCCGCGCTGGCCCAAGGTTGGCCGAGCACTTGCGTGAGGGTGTGCCGCAGCGCTTCGCGCCGATTGAAAGAGAGGATGACGGCGGAGACGAGCATGGGCAAGGGCGCGGACCAATGGCGATGGGGCGTGATCCGGAGATTCTACGTGGGGAATAGAGAATTTCCAAAGCGGCTTGCGGCGAGGTGTCGCGCCGGGTCGCTATGGTTGCCTCGGCCCGATGCGGGGATTCTGCGAGCTTCTCGCGGGCAATGTAAATAGGTCGTTGATGTAACGTTTGCGGTCGCGCGGTTTCATTTTCTGGAGCAGCACCATGGCAAAGAAAGTAATTGCAACCAAGAAATCCGGGGTCAAGAAAACAACCGCCAGCAAAGCGGCGGCTAGCAAACTCAAGGCGGGCGCGGGAAGCAAGTTCGCCACCGTTAAGGCCGTAGCCCAAAAGAGTTCTAAAAGCGGCGGTAATGCTTCGGGAAAGAAGACTAGTAAGAAAGCCGCGGGAAAAGCCGTAGAGTCCAGGAAACCTCGCGTGGCCGAGAAGAGCGCGCCAATTGAAATTTTTGTTGCCGGACCCGGCCCACGGCCGATCGGTAGCGGTGGCGGGGCGAGTGTGATGGAAATTGGCACGGAGCTCGTGCGGCGGGTGAACAGCGGCAACTACGAAACCGGAGGAGAGCTGTGGAGCAACAACCTGGTGAGCGTGGAGGGCGTGGGTGTAAGCTTAGCTTGGTATGGGATGGAGGCGGTAAAGGCGAAGAACGAAGAGTGGTACCGCACCCACCGTGTGTATGGGTGCAGTGCTGAAGGCCCATATGTGGGCGCGACCGGGTTTGCCGTCAAGCTCCAAATGGATGTGGAAGACACGCAAACTGGCGGCCGGGGCATAATGACCGAGATCGCGGTATACACCGTGAGAGAAGGCAAGATCGCACAAGAAGAGTTCATGTACAGCATCTGAAGCTCGGAACATTAGACGGCTGATGTCCCGGCGCGACTGGAATGAAGCGTCCGCCGGCTATACCCTGCGGTTGGAATGCGGTTATTGGTTCAGGCGGCCACGCCGGGTGGGCCGCGAGATTCGCGTGTTAGGCGGTCTTGGGGGTCATTTGACTGAACGTGGCGAGAAGATTAACGAGCGGGCAGTTATAGTTCGTCCTTCGCCAGCCGATTGCTTTTGATTTTGTGCGCTAAAGGTTAGCGCGTTGGCTGGGTTTCCTCGCATCTAGTCAGGGAAATGATTTGGAACTGCTCGTAAACCCTTTCATTCTGTATTTTCTTTGTGCACTCGGTGCTGTAGGCGTGTGTCTTGCGCTTCCACGCCGCGGCGTAAGCCCGCAGATTCTGGGTGCGATTCTCGCATCGACGGCGGGAAGTCTGGCGCTGGTGGCACTAGGCGCGATGAATCCGACACAGCTTCCCAACGTTTATTTTTATGTCTTTTCATCAGTTGCACTGGGCGGCGCGTTGCGGGTGATTACTCATCCTCGGCCGGTGTATGCCGCGTTGTATTTCGTACTGACGGTGATCGCCACGGCGGGGCTTTTTCTGATTCTCTCCGCCGAGTTTATGGCTTTTGCGTTGATCATCGTGTATGCCGGGGCGATCCTGATTACGTATTTGTTTGTGATCATGCTGGCAACGCAGGCACCTCAGGAGGGCGAAATTGAGGTTTTGACCGAATACGACACGTCTGCGCGAGAGCCGATCGCGGCAACGGTTGTTGGGTTTTTGCTATTGGCAGTGCTCTCAACGATGATGTTTACCGGGGTCGCCACGCTCAAAGCACCCACAGCGGAGAAGCGCGACGGGATGACGGATTCTTTGCTTGCGGATACGCCCCGGAAGATTGAGCGAGCCATGCGGTCAGCTGGCACGCTCGAACCTGGCGAGCATGTAAAGATTGACACGGCGAGTGGGACAGCTCAAATCGATTTTGCAGCGAGAACTGTTGCCGTAACAGGCACCGACGGGGAGGGGCAGACGAGGCTCGCGGCCCTACCGACAAACTTAAGTTTATCCAATGCTGAGCGGCTGGGGTTCAGTCTGCTTCGCGACCATCCTGGGGCCATTGAGATCGCGGGTGTTATCCTACTTATGGCGATGCTGGGGGCGGTCGTGCTGAGCCGCAAGCAGGTGCAGATTGATGAAGATGCGAAGCTCTTGCAGTCAAGGTCACTCGCGGCGAGCTTGGCGAAATCGAACATCGATAACCGGACCAACTCCGGCGGGGGTATCGCATCATGAGCTTGCTGATAAACTCGGTATTTTTGGGCCAGGCGGGGTTCCCCGCAGAGTTTTCTGCCCCCGCACTTTCGCACTACATTCTCGTTTCGGCGTTGATGTTTATCATCGGGCTGATCGGGTTCATCACGCGGCGGAACCTGATTGTTATGTTTCTGTGCACGGAACTTATGTTCCAGGCGGCTGGGATCGCGATGGTGGCTTTCGGGCGTTACCACCTTGACCTTACCGGGCAGACCTTTGTGGTCTTCGTGCTGACGGTTGCGGCGGCGGAGGCGAGCATGGCGCTCGCGCTGATTGTGCTCTTGTTCAGGCGCAAAGAGTCGCTGAACGCGGAAGAATGGCAAGATATGAAGGGCTAAGTTGCCGCGCATGAGCGGCTTGGGCGCGTGGGGGTGAAATGCGCGAGTGTGCCGAGGCGTGTACAAGCGGTGTTGAAAGGAACGCGGAAGAACGTTGATGTTATTAACTCACATTCTCGCTGCGGGGGCGATTCAAAGCCAGGGCATCGCCGAGCAGGCTGGCTCTGGCTTCGCGCAAACCTTGGGGGTTGGCTTAACTTCTGGACTCAGCGCCGGGCTTGCCTCGGGCGTGGTTGGCAGCGCGGGGGTTGCGATCGCGGCGGGGCATTGGACGACCTCGCTCATCGTGCTGTTGCCGCTGCTGAGCTTTGTGCTCTGTGCTTTGTGCGCTGCGGGGCGCGTGAAGTCGAAGTTACCTGCTTGGATTACTGTAGTATGTTTGGGCGGGGCCTTTGCGTTTGCGGTGCATAGTTATCTTGGCCTTGATGGTCATATTGGTGGCGGTGAGGGTGCGGCGGTACATGGCGGGGTTGCTCAGATAACGCACCTTTTTGACTGGATTAACTTCGCCTGGGGGAGTGGACCCGGCGAGCATTTCATTGCCAGCTTCGCGTTCTATGTTGATACGCTGACGTGCTTGTGGATGTTGTTCGTCACCGGGCTTGCCACGCTGATTGCGTTGTATGCAAGCGAATATATGAGCCACGACGTTGGGGCTGGATATTGCCGCTTCTTCGCCGCGTTTAGCCTGTTCGTCTTCTCGATGGCGTGCTTGGTGATGGGCGATAATCTTCTCCTGCTCTACTTGGGCTGGGAGGGGGTTGGGTTATGTTCGTACCTATTGATTGGTTACTTTTACAAGAAGCCCAGCGCGGTCGCGGCGGCCAAGAAGGCGTTCATCGTCAACCGGATCGGCGACCTCTTCCTCGCGCTCGGAATTATGCTCTGCTGGGTACACTTTGGCAGCATTGAGTATAAAGAAATTTTCGCCAAGGCCGCACCATACATCGAGCTCCTCAAGCAGGGGAACATCGATAGCATTCCGGCCATCGCCCAGCTTATTCCCATCCTTTTGATGTTGGGCGCGTTTGGTAAGTCGGCTCAGCTTCCGCTTTACGTTTGGCTTCCCGACGCGATGGAGGGACCGACACCGGTCTCGGCGCTGATCCACGCGGCGACGATGGTGACGGCGGGCGTTTACTTAATTGCCCGAACCTATCCGCTGTTCTTAATCTCGGAGCACGCGCTGCCGATCGTTGGCTGGGTGGGAGCGCTGACCGCGCTGGTCGCCGCGACGATCGCGATGGCCCAGTTTGATATCAAGCGGATCATGGCTTACTCGACGGTCAGCCAGTTAGGATACATGTTCGCAGGGCTGGCGGTGCTGACGAGCACGGGGGCCGCGGCTCACGTGTTTACGCACGCATTCTTCAAGGCCATGCTCTTTCTCTCTTGCGGGGCCGTGATGCATGGGTTCGCGGGTCAGCTTGATCTCCGCAAGCTGTCCGGCGTGGGGTCGATGCCTGGGTGGCGGGTCGTGGGAATCGCCATGCTGGTAGGGTGCCTGAACCTCGCGGGCTTTCCCATCATCACTGCGGGTTACTGGTCAAAGGACATGATTCTCGGTGAGGCGTTTGCAAACCCGCACACCATCGCGATTGGTTGGATTTTGCTGGTTACGGCTGGGCTCACGGCGTATTACACCTTCCGGGTTTACTTCCGGGTGTTTGTCGGGCCGAAATATTACGAACCGGGCGATGAGCTGCACGCGGATGGCGGCGACCACGATGCTCACGCAGCGCATGACAAACATGAGGGCCATGCCGGGCACGCACATGCGGGGCACGCGGGCCATGCGGGCCATGCGGGTCAAGAAGCTCATGCAGATCGCGGGCACACCGGAACCGCGTCACACTTTCATCCGCACCCGCCGGGTTGGGCAATTAACACGGTGCTGGGCGTGCTCGCCGTCGCGGCCTTTGTTGCGATTATCCCGGTGACTATGAATCCGTTTAAGTCGGCTCCTGCGGCGGGCGTCAACGCGGCGACCGCGGGCGAGCACGAAGCGCACGGTGGGTGGATCGGACATTTGGTTCAATCATCGACGGCTGCAACTGTCGGAACCGCTGCCTACTTGGAAACCCACGTGGACGGAGCGGCGCATTCTGGCCAAAGTAACTCTACGGATGCGGGCCATGCGGGAGCGGGGCACGCGGCCCATGCCACGTTCTTCGGTTTTGAGGCGCATAAGGCGATGATGGTGGTCTCGGGGATCGTCGGGGCGATCGGTATTTTGGTTGCATTCATGCTTCACTATGTCGGCCGCACGACCGCCGCACGGTCAAAGGCCGATGCGATCGTGCCGCTCCTGGGCCCATTAGCTTACTGGGCACAACGTAAGTGGTTTGTCGACGAGTTTTATGACATCCTGATCGTTAAGCCACTATGGGTGCTGTCCAACATCTTCGCGCTGGTTGATAAGTATCTGGTGGATGGGTTGGTTGATGCGTTCGGATGGGCCCCGCGGGCAGTGGGCCGCACGTTGCGTCCGAGTCAGAGCGGCGAAATACACGGCTATGCCCTTGGCATGGCCGGGGGCATAGCGGTTTTATTGGTGATTGTGCTGCTCGTAACATTACAGTGAGTGGTTGCTCGCGGTACTTTGGTTTCACTTCCTCTTCGGTCGTTTGATCTTCCCCCGTAGTTCCTGCCTTGCCTGTTCACGCATGATCCTGCTAGCTCTCATCGCTCTCCCGCTGGTCTTCGCCGGGGTGGTCGCCGCGGCGTCGCCCGCTGCATCGCGGCGGATATCGCTCGTCGGTATGCTGGCGTGCTCTGGCGCAACGGCCTGGGCGATGTATCAGTTTCCGTGGGCTAAGGGTGAGCTCTTCGCATTTGCTTACAGCGTGCCTTGGCTCTCTGAACTTGGCATCAGCCTGACGGTGGGGGTGGATTCAATCTCGATGATGCTGGTGGCCTTGACCGCGCTGCTGGGGCCCATCTGCGTGGTGGCCTCAAAGACCGCGATTACGTCGCGACAGAAGACCTTTTACGCTTCACTGCTGATTTTGCAGGCGGCGATGTTCGGGGTGTTCGCGGCCCGCGACCTTATCTTGTTTTACATCTGCTTTGAGTTCACGCTCGTGCCGATGTTCATACTAATTAATATCTTCGGCTCTACCAATCGCAAGCACGCCAGCATTAAGTTTTTCCTTTACACCTTCACGGGCTCGGTTGTAGCTTTGGCGGGCCTGGTGTACGTCGCGTGGTATAACGCTTATCAGGCACCCACGATCGGGCGGGAGGCGCTGGTCGCGGCGATTGAGTCCGGGACTCTCACGAGCGGCGGCGGAGTTTGGACGTTTGATATCGCGGCACTGGGCGAGGCGGCACGGTCGATGCCGATCAAGGAGCAGTCGTGGGTGTTGCTGGCGTTGATGTGCGGCTTTGCGGTGAAGGTGCCGCTCTTCCCGGTGCATACATGGCTGCCGCTGGCGCACACGGAAGCGCCAACGGCGGGTTCGGTGATTCTGGCGGGGGTATTACTTAAGCTGGGAACATACGGCATTTTGCGGTTTGCTATTCCTTTCGCGCCGCAGGCGATGATCGAGTACGCACCGCTGATTGCAATGTTATGTATCGTTGGCATCCTGTACGGCGGCTTGATCTGTTGGGTGCAGACCGATGTCAAGAAGCTAGTGGCGTACTCGTCGGTGGCCCACCTTGGCTTCTGCGTGCTCGGGCTAGCTGCCTTGAACAACACGGGCATCACCGGCTCGATCCTTTATATGATTAATCACGGGCTCTCAACCGGTGCACTCTTCCTGTGCATCGGAATGATCTATGAGCGCTACCACACACGATCCATGAAAGAGCTGGGCGGGCTGGCGGCGAAGATGCCGATCTGGTCAACCTTTATGGTCTTCTTCGCGATGGCCTCGGTGGGGCTGCCCGGGCTCAATGGTTTTGTCAGCGAGTTTATGTGCCTGCTCGGAGCGTTCCAAGCCAGCAGCGCGTGGGGAAGCAGCACGGGCCGCACAGCTGAGGGTGTTATGAACGACGGGCTGTGGGGATCGGCGGGAGCCGTGCATGTCGGCTCGACCGCGGGGAACCTGGGTCCGTGGTACGCAGCGATCGCGGGGATCGGCATGATCATCGCGGCGATGTACTTATTACTTATGATCGGCAAGGTGGTCTTTGGGCCGCTGGTTGAACCTCACCGGCATGACCATTCCCATGGTGGGGCACACGGTGGGTCGGCCAGCAAGACAGCCGGGAAGACGGAGGCGGGGGCGCACGCAGAGGTGTTGCCGCGTGATATTAACTTGCGGGAGATCGGGGTGCTGGTGCCGCTCGCGGCATTGTGCATCGCGCTGGGGGTGTATCCCAAGCCCATGCTGGATGCACTCCAAGCGCCGGTGACGCAAACGGTCAAGATTATCTCTGCGGCCCGTGCGGCGGGAATTCCGCTGGTCGCGGCTCCGCTTAAGGGGCAGACCCCGGGTCTTCCGGCGCCAGAGGCAAGCAAGGATGTGTCTGAAGTTAACTTAAATAATGTCGTGAAGAGTGCTCCCGTTGGCTCGGCCTTAAGTCCGGCTTTGAGTGTCAGCACTGGGGGTAACGCACAATGACTGATCGTCTCGCATTTTTATGGCCGCAGATAGCGTTGTTCGTCGCGACCTGCGTTGTGATGGTTCTGGGCCTCTCTCGCACGTATGCGCTTCGTAAGGCGACGGCGGGGGTGGCTGGCCTTGGGCTTGTGGTCGCGACGGTTCTCGCGGTTTATACCACGCCCGCAGCGGATGAAGTGACGGCGAAGGCGGGGCAGTTATATCTGGCGGGGATGGTGCCGTACGCGAAGGTTCTTATAGGCATCGTGGGGTTGATGCTTTTGTTTCTGATGGCGGGAACGGTGGACCGCGATGAGGAAGTTGAGATTGCGGGCGGGCGGCGTTCGTTTGATCCGCTGCGGAGCAACCGGGCGGAGTTCTACGCGTTTTTCCTCTTCTCGCTTACGGGGCTGATGCTCTGCGCGGATGCGGACGATCTGATCTGGCTCTTTCTGGCCCTCGAGCTTACGAGCCTTCCAACTTACATTATGGTCTCTATCTCCACGGCTCGCAACCGCGGGCGTGAGGCGGGGGTGAAGTACTTCTTTCTGGGCGCGATGGGTGCGGCCGTGTTTCTCTACGGCTTCGCGCTGCTTTATGGCGCGACGGGCAGTACTAACTTTAACGTAATTGCTGCGTACTTTGCTCAAGAGGGCGTTTCGTCGCTCGCGATGGCCGGGCTCTTGCTTTCGATTCTGGGGCTGGGCTTCAAGATCGCTGCGGTGCCCATGCACTTTTACACCCCGGACGTGTACGAAGGAGCTGCGCCGCAAGTGTCGGGATTTCTGGCATTTGTTCCGAAGACCGCAGGCTTTCTGGGCATACTGCTTTTGTGCGGCTTGGTGGGGTGGAACTTTACTCCGCTGGCCCCCGGGCAATCGCACCTGAGTGTTATGCGGCCGAACCTTGACGGGACGCAGCTGCCCGAGCTCCTTAGACTTACGTTGTGGGTGATTGCGGCGCTCACGATGACTGTGGGCAACGTTCTGGCGGTGTTGCAGACATCGGTGAAGCGCACACTGGCCTACTCGTCGGTGGCCCACTCGGGTTACATGCTGGTGGGTGTTGTTGCTGGACCGGGATTGCCGGGGACTTCTTTCGCGAATAATGGCGTTGCGGCGGTGCTGTTTTACTTACTTGCGTATGGCGTGATGAACGTCGGCACTTTCGCGGTGTTGGCCGCGCTCGAACGTAAGCCCGGCCGCGACGGGGAGCCTCGGGAGATTGAAACATTCGCGGATCTGCGTGGTTTGTGCTCGGCTTATCCGCATCTGGGCTGGACCTTCGTAGTGTGCAGCCTGAGCCTGCTGGGGCTGCCGCCATTGCTGGGTTTCTTTGGCAAGCTGCCGCTGTTTACTTCGGCGATCCGTGCTCACGAAATCTTACTGGTAGTGATCCTGGGGCTAAACTCCGCGATCGCGGCGTATTACTATCTTCGCATGGCGTTTACTCCGCTGACGGAGGCCGTGGATGCGGGTGCTGAGCCGATGGTGATGGCGCCGTTCCGGTCGCGTCAGGCGGGCGCGGTGATCGCCGCGGGCGGGGTCATCATATTAAGTATTGGTGGTAACTTTATCATGGGTCAGGCGGGCGAGGCGGGTACTTACAATCGCGTCCCCGCTCGTTTGCCGGTCGCAGCTCCCGCTGCGGATGTCGCGCCCGGGGCGGCTTCTACTGATCCGGGCCGGGCCGCCGAACTCAAGCCCTCGCTCCCTGATTCTCGCGGCTAAAAAAGAAGCCGCGGCCTCAAATGGCGGCGGGGGGTGCGGGTAACGTAATAAAACAGAAGCAGTTCGCCGGACGGCGGCCTCGTGTTGGTAACGGGCTACCTCGCGGATGTGACGATGACATGTTTGATGGTTATCGAACGCTAGTGACCGTCCTGAGCTGCGATTGCGTTTGCTGGTGGAAGGCGTGCGTTATCAGCTTACCCTGCGCGCAGTCTTAGACACCGGGTTACACTTAGCGTGAGTTAACTCGCTGGAACTGGTTTTCCAGACTTTAGTTGTTGGTACGACAGCGAGGTTGGAGCTCCCGGATTTAATAACCGCGCTTCTTCTTGCGGTCGTCGTCGTCATCTTTCTTTTTGTTCGGTTTGGAGTCGGAGGTCCGCTCACCGGGCTTTGTGCCGGTCATGTCTTCAGCTCGCTTGCTCGCCGCGGCGGCAGAGAACATAACTGCCTGTCCGGCCTCCTGCGGTGCCGAAGGAGTTACAAACCAGCCCCAGAATGCAGGAGCACCGTACGAGACGACATCGGTAGGTGGGAAGAAGTGGAAGGCGAAAGGGAAGACGTTGTTGAGTTCATCGTTCGTACCGAAATAGCGCCAAGGCTTATCTATAGCGATAGGGCGGCTGCTGGTTTTATTTAGTTTGCCGATGTCGATGGGAATCCAGTTGATTGTGTTATTCGCTTCATCGTAAAGCGCGAACTCAACCCAAGCCCTCAAGCCGCGGCCTTCGCGGCCCGAGCGCGTTCCGAAGCTATTTCGTCTTGAACCGGTGTCTGATCCGCCGCTGTTGTAACCAATGACCGGATGGGCAGGAATACCCGCTTTCTTGAGCATCGCGGTCAGGAGAACGACGGCATCGTACTCGGTACCTTGCGCGTTAAGAAGGATGTCGGCGGGGCTTTGCAGAAGCACTCCGCCAAAGTCGTTGGCTACAAAAGCTTGGTCATTGGAGAGGCGGAAGGGAGGCAGCTCTCCGAAAGGCTGTTTGCGGCTGGGACTGGCAGCACTAATTTGCACGTGGCCCCAGACGTAACTCGTGATCGCCTTCGCCGCGATAACGAGGGGTACGCGGCGGAAGTCGGAGATGTTGGCTCGATCGGCGGCTAGCTTCAGCGCGGCAAGGATGGCGTCATCCTTATACGTCAGGACCGCGCGGGTCTGGGGGTCAAAGTTGGTTTCGATATACAACTGGGGCGCGAGCCATTGTGCGGCCTCTTTGGGCCAAGTGGAGGGCCACCCCACTGCTACGGCAGCCCGCTCGTTAAACTCTGTTCGATAGAGGGTCGCGGGAATCGTGAGTGCCAGTTCAACTTGTCGGGGCGCGTACTTGCTTTCTGAGGGTGGGGCGTCAAAGCGGGCGTACTGCACGCCCCCCTGGTAGTTTTTCATCGCACGAAGCTGTGAGTTAATAACCGTATCGTCAAGCTTGAAAACCCCAGAAATGTGGTCAACGTAAGTAATCGCCGACCCTGATCGCGGCAGCATCGGCCAGACCATGGCGATTGAATCCATCGCGTCAAAGGGCTCGGTTTTGGTAACAGTCATCGACGTTCCATTAATGCGGTCGTCGTACTGGGTCACGCTGTTTCCTCGCATCACACGGATGCGGACGGAAAGATTGACCTCTTTTGGAGTGTTCTGCACGAGATACGGTCCCCACTTGGGCTCTTCTCTCGCCGCGACGGCGGGCATGCCCGCGTCGGTTCGCGGCAGGACTTTTTGCGTCGGCGATGTTGGTGAAGTGGGGTTTGCAGGGTCGGTTGACGGCGCCGCCGGCGATGGAGGCGCGGGTGTCGTTTGCCTTCGTGCGGGCGGTGGCGCCGGGGTTCCCGGCGCGCGGGGCTGGCCGAGGGTGGGCAGGGCGGTTCCGGCGACCAGAACGAGTGACAGTAGATTGCGTGTGGCGTTTGTCTTCATCGCGGCTACATCCTTCAAAGTGCGGGGGGCTCCACAGAGAGTATTACCCGTCGCGGAGCGGAAGGTTCCGAACAGAGAACGAAAATGTTGATTTTGCCTCGAAGTTGATTCTTAGACGGTGGAAGCGGCGGAAATCGAGCAATCCGAAGAGCTGAGGCCGATAAAGGTTTTGCTTGGCGTTGCCTGAGCAGTTGCACGGTTTGACCTGAACGACGTTCCGTTAACCGAAAATGATGTACGTTTCTGACTCATCTCGACCCGAGCGAGCGTCCTGCCCACCGCCAAGCATTCCCCCATCCCATCCGCACCTTCGAGTTTGCCGATGATCTGCTCCGCCGTATGTATGATCCGTTTGATCTGAATCGAGCCTACATGGGCCGTGCCGCGGCACGTCGGGACTCTCATTGTTGTGGAGCAGGATTCGGGGGGCAGACCACGCATGGTCTGCCCCCCTATCCCGATCCAGAAAAATGAAACTCAGACGAGCCGCG